>JBEKMW010000007.1:0-73702 GCA_049523455.1 Verrucomicrobiota bacterium
ATTTCCTGGAGGATTTCCTGACGGCGTTGCTGTGGTGTCATGGCTAATATCTATACTACTAGATATAGAATGTCAAAAAAATCTGCAAACCCTAGTCCCTGGACATTTTTGCAACGCACCCGCGGGACGCCTAAAGGCCCGGTTATAGTTGCATTCATGGCTCTTGTGGATTAACTTCAAACCAATCCGGCAGGCCGCCAGCAGCGGCTATGGCCTGAAGGACGGCGAGCGGTGGCTGTTCACCGGCCTCGTCCGCTTCACGATATATCGCCGGGGAGCGCGAAATGCGGTGAACGGCGAGCGGCTTTTCCGCCCAATTATCGTCCATTTAACCCGCCATTAAAAGCCCCAATGCTAGGCGGCATCTCCACGGCAAAGGGATTGCAGAGGCTCTGCCATCGGTCTAACGGCGCCTGGTCGCCTCCATTGAAACCGGCAATTGTTGCCCGTGGGACACTGTCCTACCGCCGACGTATGCCACATCGTCGGCGCATTTGTGTCAATCACGTGGGACAATTCACAAACCCCGCGTCTTTATTGGCGTTGGACGTGTCCCACGTAATCGGCACAAATAGGTCAAGCCCCGCCTTTTTGGCTCCCCTTTAATGCGGCCCGGCTTCCTCTTCATAACCCATTGATTTAGCGGTTGTTTCCCGCTTTTTCCCGCTCTTTCCCGCCTGACACAAAAGCACCGACCTTGCCCAGACCTTGCCCAGAATGGTGCGCGATAGAGGGTTTGAACCTCTGACCCCTTCCGTGTCAAGGAAGTGCTCTACCACTGAGCTAACCGCGCATTCCAAGGGAAGCAAAGGCTGGCAGCGCTTCAGCCCGTTGGCAAGCTCGAACTGAGACCGAACAGGGCGATGGCTGGTGCTACCCAAACCGCAGGCCGGCTGCTATCGTTTGCGCGTGCAGACCATTTTGATTGCCACGCGCAACGCCCACAAGGCCGGCGAAATCCGCGCCATTCTCGGCGACTCATTCGGCTTTTTGACGCTCAACGATTTTGCCGGGGCGCCGTCGGTAATCGAAGACGCACCCACGTTTGCGGGCAATGCGACCAAGAAAGCCGTCGAGCTGGCAAAATGGATTTCCCGGCGACGTCCAGCATCCAATTACGTTCTCGCCGATGATTCGGGGCTGGAGGTGGTTGCCTTGAACGGCGCCCCCGGCGTGCATTCAGCCCGGTTCGCCGCGTTGGATCAAGCCAAGTCGGGCAACACGCCCGATGCCGAGAACAACGCCAAGCTATTGCGCCTGCTCCAGGACGTGCCACCCGCCAGGCGCACGGCGCGGTTCCACTGCGTCATCGCCCTGACCCCGGTGCCGGCCGGGAAGCTGGAGCCCGCGTCGCCGGTGTGCTATGCGGATGAATTCGAAATGGAAACGGAGCTGTTCGATGGCGTCTGCGAAGGGCGGCTGCTTATTGAACCGCGCGGGAAGAATGGCTTTGGCTACGACCCGCTGTTTGTGCCTGATGGCTTTGAACAGACATTTGCCGAACTCGGCGACGAGGTGAAAAACAAATTGAGCCACCGCGCCAGGGCATTGGCAAAGTTGAGGGAATTTTTTGAGCGCCGTCTCAAGTAGGGATGGCGCGCTACACCGCGGGTTTGGAGTTCCGCGTTCACGCGGCTACACCTAAAACAGACCGCCTGAAGGCGGAACTCCAAACGCCGGGCGTCCCTGCCCTTATTTTAGCAGGCCGCCGACTTGAAGTTTTTGCCGCAATTTGCCGTTGCTGGCGCACATGCGTAGTTTGCCGTTCGGCGCGGGCCGGGTGAAGAATTCGCCGCCGGCGTTTTCCACCAGCAATGCGCCGGCTGCCACGTCCCATAAATTGATGGTGCGTTCGACGTAGGCGTCCAGCCGGCCGCTGGCCACGTAGGCCAGTTCTAGGGCGGCCGAGCCCAGGACGCGGACTTTGCGGACCCGGCGGGAGATGCGGTCGAGATAGGGCAGGCTTTTCCACAGATTTTCGCGGCTCTTGGAAAAGCCCATGGCGATGACCGCATCCGCCAGGCGCGAACAGCCGCTCACGTGCACGACCCGGCCATTCAACCGGGCCGGACCGCCGCGGACCGTCGTCCACAGCTCGCCGGTGAAGGGACAATAAATCACCCCCAAAAGCGTGACGTGCGACGTGTGGCGCGTGACGTAGCGCCACGTTCGTTCGTGGGTTCCTTTCTCGTCACGTTGTTGCAAGGCAATGGACACTGCGGCGTGCGGAATGCCGAGGGAATAATTCACCGTGCCGTCAATGGGATCAACCACCCACCGGTAGGGAGCATTCATGTCGCCCGAATTGCCTTCCTCGCCGAGCATCGGTATATCCGGGAACGTGGCGCGCAGCGTTTTTTCGATGAGCCGCTGGCAGCGCACGTCCAATTCCAGCTTGATATCGTGCGGTTCGGCGGCGTTCACGCGCTTGGGAAAGTGCCAGTTGGCCAGCATAAGTTTACCGGCCGCCTTGGCGGCCTGGATGGCAGTTTTTTGGGCGGCAATCAAATTCACAGACGGACTTGATGCCAGCAGAACGCCGCCGGGTCGAGATTTTTTCGGAACGGAAACTTTACTTTACGCTTCCCGCTATTAACGGATGAATACGCCTACGGCACCTGGAAACGGAAGAATTGCTGGCGCTGTTGAACCGGCGTGTTGATGTTTGTGTAAGCGAACACGCCGAACTGGTCGAACTGGTTGGTCAGCACCGGCGTCCAGAGCGCGATAGGCGTGACAATATTGGTCGTGGCATACAGGACGAACGCGGCGTTGGTGGGTCCGCCAATTCCGTTGACCGTAAAGTCCTTATTCGAAAAGACGGGAGCGCAAAACCTCATTTCATCTATGAGACTGTTGGCGGTGAGGCCGTAGGTGCCGGTGCCGCCCGAAGCGTAGCTGCTGACGAGCGCCTCGAAGGTGCCGCAATTAGTCGCCGTGTAGGTGATCACGGCGGCGCTGGCGGATGCGGCCGTTCTCAGCAACGCGCCGTTCGGGCCGTACAATCGTAAATTCCCGTCGAAATTCGCTGTGCCCAGCCGCAGCACAATGTTGTCTCCCGTGTTGGCGGGGAACGACCACAGGCTCAGAGCGCCCTGGCTGTTGGTGCCGGGATAATCGCCGCCGTTGGTGGGCGCCCCGGCGGCACAATGAACGCCTCGGGAAACTGGGCCAGATACAACACAAACGTGCCGGCGCCTTGCAATCTCCAGCATTACTCACCGCCCCGTCGTCGTCGGCCCCTCCAGGTCGGCGCCAATGAGGGAAACAGCCAGGAACAGCATTAAACGAAAAACGCATGGCTCCAGCATTCCCGTAAATCGGAAGCCCTTCCACCTCCCGGGGGCTCCCCACCTCAAGCCTATTAAACTATACTAATCCAAATTGTCAATAAAAATGTTGATAAGATAAATCGCGGTATTATCATTCTTTGCTGTTGCCACCGGCGGAGGGACGGCTAAAGTGTAGGCAGTCTATGAAACTCTGGTTGCCCATTGCTGGATTGACTTGGCTGACACTGGCCAGCGCGCGGGCGCAGGTGACTGTGGACGTGACGTTGGACCAGGAACAGTTTCTGCCCAGTGAGGCCATGCCTGCAGCCGTGCGCATTGTCAACAACTCGGGCCAGCCTCTCCATTTGGGCGCAACGTCAAATTGGCTGACCTTCGACGTGGAATCGCAAGACGGCTTTTTGGTGCCCAAGCTTTCCGACGTGCCGCTGCAGGGCAACTTTGATTTGGCGCCGGCGGAGATGGAAACGATACACGTGGACCTGCAGCCCTATTTCGCCCTCTCCAAATCGGGCCGCTATACGATTACGGCCAACCTGCGTATCAAGCAATGGAACCAGGCGCTTTCCAGCGGGGAACGCACTTTTGACATCATTCATGGCGCGGAGTTGTGGTCGGAGAATTTTGGGCTGCCGCCGCGGCCGGGGTCAACCAATGGCGTTCCGGAAGTGCGGCGTTACGCGTTGGAAAAAGCCAATTACCTCCGCAGCCAATTGCGGCTGTATGTGCAGGTGAGTGACGCGGCCCAGCAACAATTCTATAAAGTCTCAGCCATCGGCCCCATGGTTTCCTTCAGCGATCCGCAGGCCGAATTGGACCGCGCCAGCAATTTGCACGTGCTCTGTCAGAGCGGCGCGCAAACGTTTACCTACGTCGTGGTGGATCCCAACGGCAAGATCACGGATCGGGATACCTACGATTATATCGGATCGCGGCCGCGCCTGAGCATGGATGACCAGGGCGACGTCACAGTGATTGGTGGCGTCCGCCGGCCCAAAGAGTCGGAATTGCCGATGGTCAAACCGCCGAACGAAGTGGGCGTGCCCGCCCATCCGTGAAGCTGCCCGGAAGGCTCATCCCGATTCCGGCCGGCCAGGTTTTCGTTATTGCCGAAAGACAAACGTCCCGGAACACCATTCCTTTTCAACCCGGGTGGAAACGCAACGCAGCCCAAGCCCTTCGAAAGCGCGTTGCACACCGGAAAATTCGGCTTTCAATATTCCCGCCAGCACCAAGGTCCCGTCGCGGCGTAAACGATTTGCCAACCGCCGCCGTTCGGCGATGAGCAGCGGCGCAATCAGGTTCGCGCAAATCATATCGTACCGGCGGAGGGAACGAAGCGGCAGTTTGGCAACGTCACCGCGCGTGATCCGGACCTTGCCGGCCACGCGATTTAATCTGGCATTGGCCCGGGCTACGCGCACGGCGTCGGCATCGCAATCGAACGCCGCAATCGGCGCATAGCCCAGCTTCGCCGCGGCGATGGCCAGAATCCCCGATCCAGTGCCCATGTCCAAAAGCGACCGTCCTGTGCCGGTGCTCTGGGAGCCGCGCGTCCTCTGTTTTCCGCGGGAATTCCGGAGGTCACCGGCCACCGTTGCGAGCTGGCGCAGACAAAACACGGTGGTGGGATGCTGTCCGGTGCCAAAGCTGAGTCCGGGATCGAGCACCACAGCCGCCTGTCCCCGGCGCGCTGTGCGTTTGCTCCAGCTCGGTTTAATCAGCAACGCGTCGCTGATTTCGATTGGCTTGAAGTGCCGTTTCCACGATTCGGCCCAGTCTTCACGGCACAACCGTGCGATGACAATTTTCCCCGCGCCGGTGCCCAGCCCGCAGTCTTTGATTCGCGCCAAACCATCGGAGATTCTTTCCCGGATGCCTCGCTGGAGCCGTCCTTCACAAAAAGCCGTGACTGTGCTGATGCCCGTTTTCAAATCGAAATAGGCGGAGGCTGGCAGGCATAGAATGCCTCCCAGCATTTCGGCCACGGCGTCTTCGGCATCCGGCGTCGTGGTAATCGCAATGCTCCAGAGCCGTCGCTGTTTCATTCCAGTGGCGGCAGGCTTCCTTGCCTGCCGTAGAACCGGGCTTCCCAGCCCGGGGGAAGTATCATCCGTTTGCTGTGTGACGTTGAAAAGTTCAATGTTCTCCCGCATTCCCTCATTTTGCCGGGCGGCAAGGATGCTGCCCTCTACGTCAGGCAGGGATGCCTGACGCTACCAGTCCCGCCACGGGGTGAAGTTGAGCAGTTCCACTTCCGCCATGTGCGGATACAACGCCACCTGCGTAATGCTGGTGTATTCAATCTCGAAATGGTTGGTCTTGGGCAGCGGCAAATCCAGCAGAATCGCCAGGATCATGCGAATGACGCCGCCATGACAGAAGATCGCCACGGTCTGTCCCGGATGCTGCTGGATGATTTCGCGCAGGCAAGGTTCCACCCGCGCGCGGAACGTCCGGCCGCTCTCGCCGTTGGGCGCCCCCGGAGATTCAAGCTGGTCAAGCCATTCGTGTGAGCCAAAGCCAAACCGCTCGGTTACCGCCTGCCAGCCAAGGCCCGTCCAGTCGCCAAAATCAACCTCGCGCAGCGCCGGAACGATAATGGGGGCCGGCGTGCCGTTTTTCATACAGGGTGCCAGCGTCTGCTGGACGCGTTTCATCGGGCTGGCGTAAAGAGCATCGAGCGGCTGGCTGTGCAGGTAGCGCGCCAGCATTTCGGCCTGCTCCCGGCCGCGCGGCGACAGGTCCATGTCAATGCGCCCGCCAAAGGTATGTTGATGCGAAACGGCCACTTCCGCATGACGGATCAACAGCAATCGCGTCACCGGCGGCCGGCTGGGTTTTCGTTTTTCGGTTGGCACGGAAGGTCAGGACAGAGCTTTTTGTTGTGCGGCAAACAATTCGCCAATGCCGGCCTTGCCCAGCGCGAGCAACTCGTGCAGTTGCTTTTCACTGAAAGCGGCCTCTTCGCCGCTGCCTTGCACTTCAATGAATTCGCCGGCGGAATTCATCACCAGGTTCATATCCACCGATGCCGTGACGTCTTCGGTGTAACATAAATCCAGCAGCGGTTGGTTACCCACCAGGCCCACGCTGACGGCGGCGACGGCGTGGAGCAGGGGACTCTCCGCGAGCCGGCCGTCGGCCAGCAACCGCCGGATGGCGATGGATAGTGCCACGAACGACCCGGTAATGGCCGCCGCGCGCGTGCCGCCGTCCGCCTGGAGCACGTCGCAATCAATCCACACCGTCCGTTCGCCGAGTTTGTCGAGATTCACGGCCGCGCGCATCGCCCGGCCGATGAGCCGCTGGATTTCCTGCGAGCGCCCCTCAATTTTGCCCTTGGTCGCTTCGCGCGGTTTGCGTTCGATGGTGGAGTAGGGGAGCATCGCATATTCGGCCGTGATCCACCCGCCGGACACGCGCTGCTCCTTCATCCAGCGCGGCACGGTGTCCTCCACCGTGACGCCGCATATCACCCGCGTATTGCCCCACGCCACCAGCGTCGAGCCGCTGGCATTGGGCGCAATGTCATTTTGAAAGCGCAACGGGCGAAGTTGATTGGCCGCGCGACCGTCAACCCGGATGAATTCAGCCATAAACGGCGCGCATGTTAAACGCCACGGGCACGCTGGCAAAGCGCAAAAGGTTTGTACGACTGCGACTGGGCGCAGGACAAAATTCTTCGGATACCGCTGAATTCCCGCATTCGGCTCTGGCGTTTATCCGTTGCGTCACATAGACCCGCCACGTGAGCGCTCGCCGCCTGCGGGATCTTGCAGGCCGGGTCCGCCATCACCATCAGTCTGAGTGCCACCAATGCAGTTACCGTCTCATGGCCGTCGTCAGTCTTGGGGTGTGTCCTGCAAGCGAACCCGGGTTTGACCACCACCAACTGGACGGATTTTGGCGGAGCGGTGAATGATGACGGCACCGTCAATAGCGTGGTGATCACTCCGCCCAATGGAAATCTCTACTTCCGCCTCTCCAACGGACCGTAGCGCTATTTCCGCTGCGACTCCAGGGCTGCGAACAGGTTCTCCAGGCTGTTCAAAGGTACGTCCCGTTTTGGATTGAGCACCTGTTTGAGGTAATCCACCGCGTCCGGTACGGAGCGAACGGATTTGGGCAGGATGGCGCCGGCCGCGTTGGCATGGCCGCCGCCCTGGAATTTTTCGGCCATCTTGATGGCCTCGCCGTTGCGGCTGCGGAAACTGGCGAACACCAGGATCCCGCGCCGGAACAACGTCACCAGGACGGGATATTTGGTCGCCTGCCGCTCGAGTAGTTGGTGGACCACCAGGTTATTGTTGCCCACCACGGTGTCCACGTAACCCAGCGATGGACTCAGTTCGGTCACGTTGTGGCGGCTCCACTCGAAACCCAGCGGGTCCTCGATGCGGCGCTTGGCGGCCATTACTTCCAGCAGCGGATGATCGAGCAACTTCTCAATCTCGCCGCCGATGAGCGCGTGCAGATTCCAGAACTGATACACCTTCACCAGGCTCGCGTAATCGCCGGCCAGCGTGAAATCCGGGTCGTCCTCCAAAAACAGATCGGCCACGTTGTTCAAATGCACGAGCCGGTCCAGCGCGGGCGAGCCCAGGCCGTTTTGCTGGCAGAGCTCGTAGGCCAGCAGCGCGGCGGATTTGTTTACGTCCCAGATCAGCAGCGCATTTTTGGGCGGGGTATCCGTCACGTGATGGTCAATGATTGCCCAGCCTCCCTTGTCCAGCCGCGGCTCGAAGGTGAAATCGGCCACCCACGCGCCCGCCTCCCGCAGTTCGCGCTGCTTCCAGTAATTGTAGTGATACGCCTCCAGCGGCACGTCCGCCCCGAACAGCTTGGCCGCCAGGCGTTGCAGCAACACCCCCGCCAGGAACCCGTCCAGATCACTCTCGTGAGTGATGATCACCTCCGGCTTCGGCAAGTCCGTCATGGGCTGAGATTAGTCCAACCCGGCGGACGTGGCGAGCAAGGAATTCTGCCGTGCCGGGAATGGGGCCTCCTTCCTTTTTTAAGCATGTATTGGGACCATGAACCAATTGCCGCGGCAGCGTCTTGGAGTGCGGCGACATGTCGCCGCTTTTTTCGACGCGACGTGTCGCGTCGAAACAAAGCGCGGACATGTCCGCGCACTCCCAAAAACCTGCGGGTGGACGTCCGGTTCATGGAGAGGTTCGCGGACCACCTGCTGCCTGCCGGGCCGAAGCTTCCGAGCGAAGGCCGGTTCCCTCTCCGCTCCCATCGGATGGGAGGGGAGAGGGTTAGGGTGAGGTGAGGGTCCGGCTTCATGGAGAGCCTCCTTTCGATTCATCGCGTGCATTGGGACCATGAACCTGACGTAACCTGCCAGTCTCCCGAGTCACCCGTTGCGCCCGCCGACTGTTCCCTCTCCTATTCCCTCGCCCATTCTGATGGGAGAGGGACAGGGTGAGGGTATAGACTCTGATGGGAGGGGAGAGGGACAGGGTGAGGTGAGGGTTCTGCCTTCATTGGCTATTGCCTATCGGCTATTGGCTATTGGATGTCGAATGTTCCCCGGTTCATGGGGAGGGAGAAGACGAGAACCGTGTCAACATGCGCACTCGGCAATGATCAAGGCGGCGAGCCTTTCGGTTGGGGAGCGCCCTTCAGTTGATAGACGCGCACATAATCAACCAGGTACTGCTGGGGCAAATTGGCATCATCAATCCGGCCGCCGGAAGCGCCGCCCAACGCAAAATTGAGAATGAGGTAGTGAGGCTTGCGAAACGGGTTGTCCGCCACTTGGCCCGCCTTGTCAATCGAAACGGTGTGATACTTTTGGTGGTCGAAAAAGAAATCAATCCGGTCCGGATACCACTCAATCGCATAGACGTGGAATCGCTTGTAGGGCTGGTCGGTTTTCACCCTGCCGCCGTCGGATCGGTGGCGGCCGGCTACCGCGTAATGCGCGGTGCCATAAATATGGTTGGTGTCCGTGCTGAAGAATTCCATGATATCCATCTCCCCGCAGGCCGGCCAGCCCACTTGGGCGAAATTCGTTCCCAAGGTCCAGAAAGCGGGCCAGACGCCCCCTCCCTGCGGAATTTTGGCCCGCATTTCAATCCGGCCATATTGCCAGCTCGCCCGATTTAGCGTGATGAGTGAGGCTGACGTGTATTCGACCGCTTCATGTCCGTCGGGTTTGAAATGTTCCTTGCGGCATTCTATGACCAGCCGGCCTTTTTCCACCCGGGCATTTTCCAGGCGTGCCCGGGTGTAATACTGGGCCTCGCGGTTGCGGACGAAACCCTCCTCGTAATCCCATTTGTTCGTATCCGGCAAGCCGTGGTAATTGAACTCATCGGACCAAACCAGTTTCCATTGACCGGCCTGGCCCCAACCGGCGGTCAGGGCCAGCCCGGCAATGATCAACGTCAATGTCTTCATGGCGAAGACACTAGTACAACTCATGTCCGGGAATGCTGCACGTGGGCGGCGTGTTGACGGCGTTGAGCGTGTAACTGCCGCCGGCGGGACAATGGGGAACCGAGCGCAAATAGGGCGTCAAGTCATTCATCGTGGGCACGTCCGTGGGCGTCTTGCCTTTTTCGAGGGCCCATTGTTGTTTGGCGGCGTCCAGTTGGCGCAGATTGTTGATGCAGGCATTGCGCTGCGACGTTTCGCGGGCTTTAATGAAATTCGGCACCGCAATCGCCGCCATGGCCGGAACGACCACCGCGGGCAGCAACGCCATGTTGGCGTAACTCTGGCTGCCGTTGCCCACCGCCAGGCGCCCTTCCGGGGTATTGATACCCACCGCGTAGGCGAAGGAAGGCCGGTTGCCCATGAACGACTGCAACCAGTCTGCCATGCGCGGATCGGTCTTGCTGCTGGCGGCCATCGCCTTTTGCTGCACGCCCATCAACGTCTTCGCAAACTCCTGGCTCACGTAGGCAAAGGAGTTGCCCTGGTCCGGCACGCCTTGGGACAAATGTTTGAATTCATCGGTGGACTTCAGCCCCGGGGTCTTCCCGCTTTTCACCGCCAGCGCCTCGGTGATCAAACCGTCGCTCGAGGCGATGAACAGGTAGCCGCCGCTGCTGGCCGCGCTGGGCCGAAGTTCGCCGATAAATGGCAGCGGATACACCAGCGTCCGCATTTTCAGGTCCGAATGGTCCACACTCACGAGTTCTTGGTTGGATTTTAACTGCTCATCAATGCGGTTGAAGATGGTGTCGTCGTTCACTTTCACGGCCAGCAACACGCCCGGCGTGGGCACCGTCATCGCCCCCCCGGGCAGCGGCACGGGTATGCTGTTGGATTGATCGAGGGTGATCACCAGGCCGAATTCGCCGCCGAGTGAACCGAGAAACGTGTCCCATTTTACCTGGGTTTTTTGCTCAAAAACCGCGGGCACTTTCTGCATCCACGCTTGCGCCTCGGGCAGGCCGGATTGGGTGATCTCCTTGTCCGCGGTGGTCCAGAGCAGATGCACGTCCAGGTCGGAAAAGATCGCCATCGCGGTATTGACCGGCAGCAAATCAAGGCCCGTGAGCGCGTGCGGGTCCTGGCCCGGAAGTTTCCAAAGAAAACCGGTGCCTTTGCCGGGATAATGATGCAGCACCGCCTTGTTGCGATACATGCCTTTTTCAATTTCCACCGAACTGACTCCCACCCCGCTGACGTCCTCAATGCCGCTGTCCTGTATCAGACGAGTGACCACGTCGAATGCTTTGTTTACTTTGTCGGCCTGATCCGTCGTTAGGTTGGGCATGTTGACGAAGGTTTCCCGCCAGTGGCCGACCTTGGTGGAAAGTCCCTCGAGCCATTGCGCCGTACCCAGGTACAGGTAGAAATTGCCCCCGGGGTCGAGTTGCGAGGTGACCTCATTGAAGCTGGTCTTTTCCACTGAGACCACAGGGGACCCGGTCGCCCCGCTGTTGGGCGCGGCGGATTTATTGCCGCAGCCATAATTGAGGGTGGTAAGCGCGACGGCCAGAGCGAGCACCGGCACACGAAGGTTCAGGTTCATTTTCATCTTGCGCATATGGTTTTGGTTTTGCTGGCGGAATTCCATCACAGCCAACCACCATCGCGGCGAAAGTAAAGAGCTATTTATTTAAAATTCACGGTTTACGATTTACGAGGGGGATGGCCTGAAGCGGTCCATTGCGGTCTTTCGCGCCGCGCCTGCGTTTTGGACTGCGGTGGCAAGCGCAGCGCGACACCGCTTTGCGAACATCCTTTTAACCACCGGACAAGCCGGACTGGTTTCACCACCTTTAATTTGGACTGCGCCGGCAAAGCGGAGCGGCGACGGCGCTTTGGGAATGACCAAGCGTCTTGCGGCCCAGGCAGTTGCATCATTGAAAATTTTTGAAGAAAAATGTTGACACCAGCGTCTTAGTGTATTAATTGTAGTAGTACAGTGAGCTTGATCATCGCCATCAGCACCGGCTCGAAAATTCCGATCTACAAACAGATCGCCGACCAGGTCCGGCTCGCGGTGGTTACGGCCAAGCTGGCGGTCGGCGACCAGCTTCCCAGCGTCCGCGCCCTGGCGGAGGAACTGGTGGTGAATCCCAACACCGTCGCCCATGCCTACGCCGATCTGACGCGTGACGGGATGATTGAATCGCGGGCGGGGCGGGGCGTTTTTATCGCCCGCAAACGCAAGGTGTTTACCAGTGAAGAGAGTTGGCGGCGCCTGGAGCCGCTGATTGACGCGGCCATCGGCGAGGCGCTGGCGCTGGATTTTACCCACGAAGAGTTGCAGGCGGCGTTTGAGAGGAAGCTCCGCCAGTGGAAACACGTGAAAGGAGGCAAACCAGTCAATGAATGATCAACCCGTTATTCAGACCCGCGGCCTGACCCGGTACTTTGGCCGCAAACCGGCGGTGGAAGACCTGAACCTGGACGTGCCACGCGGAAGTGTCTTTGCCTTTCTCGGTCGCAACGGTTCGGGCAAGACCACAACGATCCGCATGCTGCTGGGACTGCTGCAGCCCACGCGCGGCGAAGCCACCATCCTCGGTTACAATATCCTCAGCCTGCTTCCGGAAGCCAGGGCGCGCATCGGTTATCTCACCGAGGAACATCAACTCTACGCCTGGATGAGCGTCCAGGAGTGCGGCGACTTTCAATCGCGCTTTTATCCGCGTTGGAACGGAAAAATTTTCCGCGGAGTAATCGGGCATTTTAATCTCCGACCGGCCGCCCGGGTAAGGGACCTGTCGCGCGGCGAACAGGCGGGACTGGCTTTGGCATTGACGCTGGCGCCGGAACCGGAACTGCTGATTCTGGACGATCCCACGATGGGATTGGATCCGGTGGCTTCCCGGTCGGTCGTTGAATCCATGATTTACCTCACCCGCCGTGCCGACCGGACGATATTCTTCTCCTCGCACCAACTGGCCGACGTGGAACGGGTGGCCGACTACATTGCAATTTTGGATCGAAGTGTTCTGCGCGCCTGCTGCACCTTGGAAACCTTTTCCAAGAGTGTGCAGCGCGTGCGCCTCCGCTTTCCTGGCGCCCCGCCGCCATTGCCTGAAATACCGGGACTGTTGCAGGCGCAACGGGCGGAAGGCGAACTCCGGGTGACTTGCGTCCATTACAACGGCGCGACCGAAAAAGTCTTGCGGGCGCTGGCGCCGGAGCAGATGGAGCTGGTTCCCATCAGCCTGGAGGATGCGTTCATCAGTTACCTGGGCGAGCGGGGCGAGAAATCATTCATTCTATCGGAAACGGAGGCACAACCATGAAGACATTGATTCGAAAGGAGTTGCGGGAAAATTTCATCGTGGCCGTGGTCGCCTTCGTCATATTCACGTTTTGCATGGTGGTTGCTTACCACAATCGCAATTTATCGTCGTCGGATCCGTTGCTGGCCGTGCCGTCCGCAGCCAACTTTCTCTGCGCTATTTTCGGCGCCGTGCTCGGCTGGCTGCAGATCCACAACGAACGGCATCCTGACCTTTGGGCGTTTCTGATTCACCGGCCTGTGCCGCGGGCCAGGATTTTCATGGCCAAAGTCATCGCCGGCCTTTGTCTTTATTCGCTGGGCGCTGGCCTGCCTTTTCTTGGCCTGCTCGTGATGGTGCGGATACCCGGGCACATAGCCGCCCCTTTTGAATGGGGGATGGTCCTGCCGTTCACCGCTTTCTTTCTAGCCGGCATCGTTTATTATTTTGCGGGAATTCTGACCGGCGTCCGGCAGGCGCGTTGGTATCTCAGCCGCGGGCTGGGTTTGGGTGTGGGCATCGTCGTTTCTGTGGCGATCACGTTTGCGCCTGAGTTCTGGCAGGCGCTGGTCTTGATCCTGGTGGGCGGCACCATTGTCGCGCTGGCGGCCTGGGGCAGCTTTATGAGCCACGGCTATTATCGCGGACAACCAGCCTCGGGCCGGCGAATGCTCGTGGTTTCGCTGACAGTGGGATGCAGTCTCGTGGTCTTTATAGTAATGGCAGTGCTTGAGGCGCTGCTTCCGCAGCCAACCCAACATGGCTATTCGTCGAGCTATCAGATGACGAGGGATGGCTCGATTTACATAAATAAGCAGCCGGTGCGAAAACCGGCGGAAATTGCGGACCTGAACGGCGTGACGCTCAAGGGCGCCAAGACCGGACGCCCAATCACTTGGGCGGACTTGGATTACCCTCTAGCTTATGGATGTGAGGTCCGGCCGGAATATGAGGACCAGGCGCAATACCAAAAGAGGCATCAAGAATCATACCTGCAAACCTCGCACTATTTCAACCTCTGGCGGCAAACGCCCGACACGCTCTGGTATTGGACCTGGAATGGGCGCTTATTGGCGTATGATATTGCGTCCAGCCGGTTTCTTGGCAGCCTTGGACCCGATGGTTTTAGCCCGGATCAGGCCGCCGGCGTACGTCGTTTCAGCCGCCCGGGAATTTGGACGCTCATGACGGACACGGCGGTTTATCAAATAGACCTTGAGAAGCGCGCTGCCAGTGTTTTGTTTGCGACGACGAATGGCGAGCCCATTGGCGGCGCCGCGGATTTTTCGGCTAGAGGTTACGGGGACTATACCATTGTGGCGACCAGGCGGTCCATCCAACTGTTGACGGCAGACGGAAAACAGGTTTGGCAAATACCTTATGAACCGGCATATCCAACTTATTGGGAAGTTGCAGTAAACTTTCTGGAACCAACCAACCGGTTTGCGGTTTGGTTCAGACCATCCGATCAAACCAATCGAATCATGAATTGGACCTTGCCCACGCACGTGGTCTGGCTCAGTGCCGGGCAGGGGATGCTTGGCAGCACAAATCTGCCGGCCCTGACAAACCGGGTAGAATGGACACGGCTTTGGGACAGGGAATTGTTCAACTCGGCTCAGCCACCGGCAGTTTATTTCATCACGCCATTGGTTTATGGCAGGACGCCGCACTATACGACCGTTCCGTGGAACGCGGTACGCTTAAGCATGGTGGCGGCCATTGTCTGTGCCGTGGTTGGCTGGGTTTTGGGGCGGCGGTATCACTTTGGCGTCGGGGCGCAAGTGAAGTGGGCGGGGTTCCATCTGGTGTTCGGCGTGCCGGGGCTTTTGGCTTTTCTCTGCGTGCAGGAGTGGCCGGCGCGCGAAACCTGTCCGAACTGCAAAAAGCCGCGGCTGGTGGACCGCGAACAATGTGAATTCTGTGGAGCGGCCTTCGCGCCACCGCCGCGGACGGGAATCGAAATTTTCGAAACCATTGGGGCCATGCCCCGGCCACCGGGGTGACGCGGCCGGGCAGAATGCCGGCGACCGTTATTTCGCGTGCCACCAAGCCCGGATATCGTCCATGGCTTGGTGCACGAGAATGGGAAGATCATGAATTGCCGTGCGCAATTCCGGAAAATAATGGACGGCCAACCATAGCTGATGCGGCAGTACTGGTGCTGGTGTATTGAGAACGGTTTCCGCTTGGATCCCCGCGCGATTGTGTTAGCGTAGAGGCATGTCGGAACGCATTTCCATCAAGCGGAATGTTTGCAACGGGCGGCCGGTTATTCGCGGCACGCGCATTGCCGTGCAAACGATTCTGGAATTTCTTGCCGCCGGCGATTCCGTCGAGGACGTGCTGGAGGAATATCCCCGGCTTACCCGCGCTGACGTGCAAGCGTGCCTGGATTACGCTTCACGCGTGATGGGCAATCATTTCTCCGTCGTGCAGGCGGCATGAAGGGCTTTCTTTTCGACGAAAGCCTGCCCGCGCGACTGCGGTTTTCGCCAAAGCTTCCGATTGTTTTGATTTCCAAAGTTGGCAAAAATCCGAGCGATTCACAGGTTTGGGAATATGCCCGGCGGCATGATTTGGTCATCGTCAGTAAGGATGCGGATTTTTCGGATCGGATTATCACGCACTCCCCGCCGCCGTGGGTGGTTCACCTGCGATTCGGCAACCTCCGCAAGAATGACTTCCACGCCTTGCTTGCGCGTGTCTGGCCGCAGATTGAAACCCTGCTTAAAACCCACAAGCTCGTGAACGTTTATTCCGACCGTTTGGAAGGCATCGGTTGACGAAACTTGGCTGCTGCCTCGTAAATTGTTTCGTTCCAAGGGGCCTGGCACCAGGGGTTAGGCGAGACGGTTTTCGTGGCCGCCAGCCCCGTCTTGGGCTTGGCCGTCCTGGTGGTCTCGGCGGTAACGCCCCCCAGCTTGGGCAACGGCGTGCTCTGCCGGATCACCGCCCCCTGGTTGCTCCGCTGGATTTCTTCATAAACTTCCTTCCGATGCACCGGCACGTCGCTGGGGGCTTCGATGCCCGCTTTCACCACGTCGCCCTCCACGCGCACAATTTTTTATGTGAATGCGCCCATCAATAACGATGCTCTCGCCAGATTTTCTCGAAAGTATGAGCATGGGATAAAAAATGCAAACGGTTCAAGCCACGGGCAACGCATGTTGCGCGGAATAATTGGCGGCGTTGGCGATAATGACCTGTTTGCCCACGTGCCTGTGGCGGTTGATGACGATGGGGCCCTTCAAATTGATGGTGGTCTCGTTGGCGTCGTGCAACGTTACGATGGTCAGCACCAGCGTGTCGCTCGCGTCCTTGACCCCGAGAAAACCCACGTCCGGCTGGGAAATATCGGTCCTGCCGACCTCCGGTGTCAGGGCTTTCCCTGACGCGAAAATATCCATTTCCCCGACTACGCGGAATGCTTCAAGGCAGGTAAACTCCTAAGATTTGTGGAACGGGATTGGCAGAGGCGAGTTTGGATCGTTAAAGACACGCTGAGGAGGGGGGAAAGCATCAGGCCGCGCGGGAAATTTCCGTGCGGCCGCTGTTTTTCCGGCCGGCGAACTTGCCCCAAAACGGCACCGTTACGCGGCAGAGGTACACGGTGAATAACCGGTAAATAACTCACGGTTGATTTCCGTGCGGGAATGGGCGAATGGTTGTATAAGATAGTGAGAATGATTAAATTAGGAAACATGTTAATTGCTCGTCGTGATCCGCGATCCGGGGGGGTGGATAAAAAATGAGTGCCTTGTCCGTTCATCCAGCGCTGCCCCGGGCCAGCGGCAATTCCTGCCATTTGGTGGTACTGTCCGAAGACCCGCTTTCGCAGGAATCGGTCATGGCGGCGTGCGGAAGATTACTGGCTTTATTCGAGAACGAAGTGGCGTTTGCCTTCAGTTTTTATGGCTTGGCCGATTTGAACAATCGCGCCTTGGCGCCGTGGGTGGCCCAAGCGGTGGCCGCCGCGGACATCCTGGTGCTTTCCTTGCGGGACAATGTTTTGAGCCCCGGGGTCATGAAATGGCTGGAATCCTGCGTGCCATTGCGAGTGAAAGCCGAAGGGGCATTGGCGGTGACGGTGGCCAATCCCACGGGTTCGGTTCGGGCTGTCGAAGCACTTTGGTGGCAGATGCAGAGGATGGCCGATCAGTTGGGCATGGACTTTTTGCCGCTGTTACCCCCGCAGGTCAACAACCTGAGTGAACTGCCCGCGCAACCGTTTCCCGAACTGCTGGCTCAAGATGAGATTGACGTGGGCCATGATCACTGGGGCTTGAACGAGTAGCGGGCGATTTTTGCTTTCTACTGGGCCGCGACCAAGCTGGTTTCCCGTCCCCTGCGGCTGCTCGGGTTGGGCGTGAGCAGTTTGCGTGAACCCAGCGGCTGGCAACTCGCCCTGCGCTGAAGCGCCAGAGTGCCCTCGTCCATGACCGTGGGTTTGGCCGGCACACGATCGTGATCCGACGTAACCATCGGATAGATTTGGTCTATCTAATAGACCTGTCCCGGCTGGCCCTGTATCTGCGCCCGGTAGAAACGCGTTTGCGATACCGGCGACGAGTCGGAGAAGTGCAGCAATCCGGAGCCATCGGGCACCGCGCTGCCGGCCGAGGTAAGAGTTGTCCACGGACCGGTGATGGTGGAGGCCGTTTGCAGGATATAAGGCTGGCACGG
Source organism: Verrucomicrobiota bacterium (assembly GCA_049523455.1). GTDB lineage: Bacteria > Verrucomicrobiota > Verrucomicrobiia > Limisphaerales > UBA11358 > UBA11358. Next base: position 17,687 of record JBEKMW010000007.1, read on the forward strand.
AAGTCCCCCAAGCTGGAGCTGCACCGTTCCGTTGGTAAGCGCGACGGAGGCAGCGGGGTTGAGAAACGGTTCGCCGTTGGCGGGGAACCACTCGCCGCCTTGGGCCAGCACGGGATAAACGGCTGCCGGGAAAACCTCGGTCTCTTCAACGGTAAACTCACCCCATTGGCTGTTCCCCACGTCGTCAATCCATTTGCGCTCGCGCGGCAGTCCGTTGGCAGGCGGCACCTGATGGTTCGCCGTGGCGGTTTGACCGTTCGCGCCCGGCCCGTACACGGTTATGCCCGGCACGGGACCGCCCACGCCCAGAACGTATTCGGCATACGCGGATTCCTGGTGCTCGGGATTATGCGTCCGCTCGAAGCCGATGCCCGTCATGTAACACTTGCCCATCGGGTTAAGCCCTTGATTGTAGTCCATTAACTGGCTCGCCGTGTCAATGTATTGCTGCTGCCCCGTCAATGCCCACTCCATCAGACACGTATGGGCGAATTGCGGCCCGTCCGTGAAATACCCCTGGGTGAAATTGTACGACGTGGGGTTGACATTCGTTGGCCAGCCACTGGGGTAGGCTGCGTTGGTGGTCCAGGCAACCTGATTATCCGCGGCCGCTTTCAGTTGCGTCTTTAAATAAGCCACCACGGTGGGGTCGGTGGCACGGTTGGTCGCCAGAATATAGGACATGAAGAATCCCGGCAGCCAGGCAGTGCCGTCGGTCAGAAACCCTCCCGCCTGCTTATTATAGGAGCCGGGAAATCCGCTGGTGGCGGTGTACAGAGATTCAATCGTATTGCTCGCCGTCACGTCCCCGGTCAGCAAATACTTTTGGATGGCATAGTACAGCTTGTGCGTGGTCTTCATATTGGACAGCGTGCTGGCGTAATTGTAGGCGGCGTCTCCGCGCGCCTGCAGGCTCGCGCTCAGCGTGGCGTTGTACGGTTGGATGAGCCGCGCCATGTGCATGAACACCCCGGCCGCCAAGCCGCAAGAGTTGACGTCGTTGGTTTCTGTGCCCCACAGCAAGGTATCCTGATCGTAATTGATTCCCCATGCGGGATAGCCCGCGGCATTTTCCCCCCAAGCGACCGCCCCGGACGGTTCCCTGGGCGTGCTTTGCAGATTGGTCCACAGCATCGTGCCCCACCAAGCCTCGTCGAGAATGTCCGGAATTCCGTTGCCGGATCCGATAATGTTGAAATTCGTGTCGAACATGTCCGGTATGTTGAATTGGCTGTCTGTGAACACGTTGGGAAAGACCTCATAGGTCGTCAGCAGCACCACGGGTATCATCAGGTGGTAACCGCGGCGGTCGGCATCCCCGGCATCGTGGTAACCGCCGTGGACATTGAGTTCGGGCTGAGTCGTTTGGACCGTGCCACCGGGAAACGTGTCCGGAGCGCTCGGTCCCTCGCTGTCGTATATATTGGTATGACAGGGAGAGGGCCGGATATTTGCCCACGCATACGGCTGGATAAGAGAAATGCCGCACCGATTATAAGACAATGCCCGGAACGCAACATACCCCAGGCGGCGCGAAAAATTGCCCCCCACCCCAAACGGATACGAGCAGCCATACCCGCTCACCGAAATCTTGTAGGGCCCCCCTTCGGGCACTCCCGACAGGTCCATGCGGTACACATAATCGCCCGATGAAGAGTCCTTGCCCGTGCCAATCGGTTGCAGTGTTCCCGAAGCCACCTGTGCGCCGGTGAATTGCTGGAACACCTTGTAGGTCGGCATTGGTCCGCTGATCTGTTGGGGCCCGCCATCGCCCAGCCAGATGTCCAGGTTGGCGTAGCGCACGTGCGACAAAGCGCTGTACCCGTTCTGATTGACCTTGATGGACTCGCAGAGGATTTTCGTGTCGTCAAAAACAAAATTCGTCGTCCCATAGGGCGTCGCCAGCGTATAGCTCATGCCGTTGGTCATCGGCGGCACCTGCAGGTAGATGTGGTAATCCACGGCGTTGGCCTCGGTCACGAACCGGCTGGCGGCCGTCACCGCCGTGCCGTTGAGCGTCCACAAGGACAGGTTGGTGATCATCACTTGGTTGGTGTTCCAGGACTCGTCATAGACCGGCCCGGTCCAATAGGCGTCCTTGAAAAAGGCCACCAGGACGGTGGGCGAGGCCGTGCGGACCTCCTGAAAGGAAATCTGTTGTGCGCTCGTCGCCACGCAGCCGCAGAACAGGCCAATGAGCAGGAAGGGGTGTTTCATAATGGAAAAACGCGTACAATGGTGAATGCAGGTACTGCAAAATCTTTTCGCATAATCCCGGGTGTGTCAAGCGGCATTCTTAATTTTCTGCTTTTTTAGGTGACTTTTCAGCAGTAATCCGCATGAATAATGGAAACTCGGATTCGTTTACTGAAAATATGCAAAAACTGCTTCCTCTGCTGGTTACTGGTGTTCTGGGCATCTGTTGGCTGAACGGCTCGCCGGCTTTCGGTGCGGACGCCATGAATTATCGGACGGACCAAATCCTCATTCGCTCCAAAGCCGGCGTCAGCGGCGCCGCGCTGGCCGCATGGCATGCCGCACACGGAGCACGGGTGGCGAAGTCCTTTGTTTCGGTCGGCGGTTTGCAGGCGGTCACCGTGCCGCCGGGGGATACCGTCCCCGGCCTCATTGCCAAATATCAACAGAGCGGCCTGGTCGAGTTCGCCGAACCGGATTATCTCGTCTATCCCAACGCCACGCTCCCGAACGATCCGGCCTTCACCAATGGAATATTATGGGGCCTCGACAATTATGGCCAGAACGGCGGCACGCCCCATGCCGATATTGATGCCATTGACGGCTGGGACGTGCTGACCTCGGCCAGCAACATCGTCGTGGCGGTGCTCGATTCGGGCATCCTCGCCACGCACGAGGATTTGGCGGCGAACATGTGGGTCAACCCCAACGACGGCGGCAATGGATACAATGCCTTCACCGGCACAAACGATCCGAGTGATGACTCCACCAGCCACGGAACCATGGTGGCCGGGGTATTGGGCGCCGTGGGCAACAATGGCATAGGCGTGACCGGCGTGGCTTGGCGCGTGCAGATGATGGCTTGCAAATGTCTCAACAACGGCTCCGGCAGCGACTCAACCGTAATCGCCTGCATTGATTATGCCATTACCAATGGAGCCCGGATCATCAATGCCAGCTTCAACAGTCCAACGCCTTCCCTGGCGCTTTCCAACGCCATCGTGTCCGTCGCCAACGCCGGCATTATCTGGGTGGCGTCCGCCGGCGACAACAGCTACAACGTCGAGGTCAATCCCAGTTATCCCGCCTGCTATGGCATCCCCAATGTCGTCGCCGTGGCTTACACCACCCGCACCGATGCTCTCGGCAGCGCCTCTGATTACGGTCCCATCCACGTCGCGCTGGGTGCGCCGGGGGATCAGATTTACACCACCTATGCCGCGTCCGACTCGTCTTATTTCCCGCCCCTCGGCATTAACTATAATATTGCCGGTACTTCCTTCTCTGCGGCCTACGTTTCCGGCGCGCTGGCCCTCATGCTGGCCAAGTATCCCACCGAAAATTACCAGCAGATCATCCAGCGGTTGTTGAATGCCACGGATCCGTTGCCGTCGCTGGCGGGCAAGTGCGTCACGGGCGGCCGCCTCAACCTGAAGAAGGCCTTAAACCCGCCCATCTGGCTCTACCCCGTGGCCACGACCAATTCCGCATTGTTTCAATTGCACCTTTCCACCGGCGCGAACCGCCTGTGCGTCATCCAGGCCTCCGCCGACTTGCTGAATTGGACCCCGGTCTATACCAACACCACCTCCACCAACGGCACGTTTGACTACACCAACGCCCTCGTTTCGCCCGGCCAGTTCTTCCGCGCAACCACGACACTTTAAGCCGCATTCGCCAAAAGAGCGCGGATTGTCCTCAATCCGCAGCCCTGAAGAATTCGCGCATCAAACCCCTGAACCTGCCGATGCCACACGACCTTCCGAATATGAATGCTGCCCGGTTGCTTTCCCCTCTCCGCTCCCATCGGATGGGAGGGGAGAGGGTCAGGGTGAGGTGAGGGTTCTGGCTTCGTTGGCTGTCGGCTATTGGCTATTGGCTATTGGATTTCGAATGTTCCCCGGTTCATGGAGAGGGCCGGGGTGAGGGGCTCATTCACTATTTCATTGGATGTCGGATGTTCCCCGGGGGCCATGGCTTCGGATCGCACGCTGAGGAGGCCGGAACTTTTGGACTGCGCCGGCAAAGCGAAGCGGCGACGGCGCTTTCGGATGTCGGGGGCTCATGGATCGGCGCAACCGCGTTGGGCCGCAGTGCCCCCTGAAACATTTCTCCTTTCTGCTTTGTTCTCCGACCTCTGACCTCCGACCTCAGCATGTCAGCATGTCAGCGTTTCAGCTTTTTAAACGCCCGTGGTCCTCAGTCTCGTGGTCTGCGGTCTCGTTGTCAGTAGTCTCGTGGTCTGTGGTCTGTGGTCTGCAGTGCGCGCTGCTTCGCAGCGCGGCCTGATACCCCGCTTTGCGCCACGCCTCGCTTCGTCATTTCACCGCTGATTCCGCCGGCACTTCCCTGACCTCCTCTTCCAGGTAGCGCTCAATGTGGCGGTCCAAATCAGACGCGCTGCCGGCGCAGGTCGCCGCCTGCACGCGCTCCAGCATCTCCGCGGCCCAGTCTTCCTCCTCGACCTGTTCGGCGATGAACCAATGCATGAGCACTTGCGCCGGATAATCCCTGGCGGCCACCGCCGCCTCATAGACGGCGTTGATCCCCTGTGTGTTGGCGTGTTCCTGCGCGTGCGCCTGCTGCGCCACTTCCAGCAACGACCGGAATTCCTGTTTGGGCGCGGGCAGCGCCGCCACTTCCGCGCTCACCCCGCGGTCGGTCAGGTGTTTGATGATCTTCTCGGCGTGTCCGCGCTCCTCACCCGCCTGCTTCACGAAGTATTTGCCGAAACCCTTGAGGTTCCTGATGTCGCACCAGATGGACAACGCCAGGTACGAGTGCGCGGCGGCGAGTTCCAGGTTGAACTGGCGGTTGAGTTCCTCGACCACCTTGGCGGCGATTTTCGATTTAGACATAATGATGCCAATGGTAAGCAACCCGGGCCGGTTTGCCAAGCGGTGGATAGTGTTTTAATCTGTTTTCGGAGCGCGGGTCTGCGACCCGCAGCGGCTTGGATTGCATGGGGATGTGCTGCGGCTCATAGAGCCGCGCTCCTGAATTTAGGACACTACCAAGCGGCGGCACGGCCTATTTTTGCGTGGGCGCCTTCAACGGGTACAGACCGGGGCAGCACCCCATGGTCTGGCAAAATGCCTGGCTGAAATGGCTCAAACTCGAATAGCCAACTTCCAGCGCCGCCTCCGTCACGTTGTACTTGCCGCTGCGCAGCAATTCGGCGGCCCGCTCCATGCGGGTTTTTCGCAGATACTGCGGTATCGTCATGCCCATCTCGCGCGAAAACGTCCGGCTCAAATGATACGGGCTGCAACCCACTTCCCGCCCAATCTCATCCAGGCTCGGCGGTTCGGCGGGATGTTCGCGCAACAGGGTCACCACCCGCTCCACCCGCTCCCGCGCCAGCCGTTTGTGCCGGTCGCAAAACAATTCATCCGCGCCCCGCTGTCCGAAGAAGAAATCCGCCATCAATTGCAACACCTTGCCCTGGTACCACAGCCGGCGCGCTCCCTGGTACGCCGGCGGCTGCAGCAGTTGGAGCACCCACCGCTCCTGGTCGGCAGTGAACGGCCGGACCTCGCCCACGCCCGCCCGGCACGACCCGTCCAGGACGAACCTTTCCACCAGCGGATGCAGCGCGCCGTCGCAGGCCAGCAAGTGCTCGCGCAAAAATCGCCGGGAGAATTCGACGGTGATGAACCGATGGTGCTGCCCCGGCTTCCGCCAGGCCCGCAATTCGTTCCGCCCGGGCAGGTAAAATCCGGCCGTCAATGGTGCGAATTCCACGTGCTGGACCGTCCAGTTGACAAAACCCTCGCCCACCAGATTCAGGCACAGCTCCAAGCTGCCCGGATGGAAACTACGCGACCACGCGAACGCCGCGGCCGGTTCAAAATCGTGCGCTTCCACGCTCACACCCTGCTCGTAAAATCCACCATAGAGTTGCCGCCAACCCTCGCCAAACTCCCGCCACGCCGGCCGCTCCGTGAACGCTGGCGCCGCTTGGATACGATCCGGCTCCGCTATCGCCGCGGCTCGTTTTGCGCTAATTGACATCACCCCTAGTGTGTCACGTTCCCGGGAACTGGCAACTATCTTGTTGCCGCCAAGGCAAGAAATGGTTGGCACGCGCGCCCGTGCAGCACGCGCTCCCGGCGCGCGGCCTTTCAGGCCGCTTCCGTGTCCGAGCGGGAATCAACAAACGATTGGGCTGTGGGCTCTCGAACGATGAAGCGGCGTTAAACGCCGCGCTCCAGGCTCACGGCTTCACCACCGCCACCACCAGCGCCTCCGGCCGCAGATACTTCTGCGCGGCGGCTTTCACTTGGGCCAGCGTCACGGCTTCGTATCGCGCGTCGTCCCATTCCGCGCGTTGCCAGCCGAGGCCGTACAGTTCGTCCAGTGCGGTGGTGGAGGCCAGATGGCCGAGGTCCTGTCGCGCAATCTTCTTCTGGCCGATGAGTTTGGCCTTCGCGCGCTTGAGTTCATCCGCTTTCAGTCCGTCGGTGCGCAGCAATTCGGCTTCTTTAAGCAATTCCGTTTCCACTTGCGCCGCCTTCGCCGGTTCCGTGCCGGTGTAAAACGCAAAGTAGCCCGGGACCAGTCCGGCAAAGTTTTGCGCGCCGACGTAGTAAGCCAGCCCCAGTTCATCGCGGATGCGCAGGAACAGCCGCGATCCTAGGTCGCTGCACGACTCTTGCAGCAGATCCAACGCGTAACGGTCCTCGTCCCCCATCGTCGTCCCCGGGAAACCGATCACCAACACCGCCTGCTTTTTGTCTCGGGTTTCTTCCATTCGATTGGATGTTGGATGTTCGATGTTCGATGTTGGATGTTGAATTCCCTCGCCCGGCTTCCATCGGCCAAACGCCTTCTTCACCGCCGCCTTGACCCCGGTTGTCTTCACGTCGCCGTAAATGGCCACCACGGCATTGTTCGGCACGATGAGCTTGCGGTGAAACGCCTTCAAATCCGCGGTCTCAAGTTTTACCACGGAACCTTCCGTGCCCAAGACATCCAGGCCATACCCCCCGTTGCCGAACATGGCCTTGCGCATGGCTAGGCTCGCGCTCTTGAGCAGGTCGTCTCTTTGCGCATGAATGCCCGCAATTTGCACCTCGCGTTCGCGTTTCATTTCGTTTCCGGGGAAGACCGGGTTCAGCACGACGTCGGCCAGCAACGCCAGGCCGGTCGCAAAATCGCTGCTCAGCACTTCCGCGGTTACGCCCAGACTGTTGTTGCCGCCGTAGCTGTCAATGCTGCCGCCGACCGATTCGATTTCCGTCACAATCTTCTCCGCGCTGCGCGTCTGGGTGCCCTTGAGAAGCATTTTGGAAAGCAAGTGGGTCACGCCGTTGTTCCCGGCGGTTTCGGCCAGTACGCCGCCTTGAAAAACGGCTCGAAACTCCACGAACGGCAGGCGATGGTCTTCCTTCACCAGCAGCCGCAATCCGTTCGCCAGCTCAATTTTCTGGATCGCGTGGTCCGCGTTGGTCTCGATTTCCAGGCGGGCCTTCGGGGCGGCGCCGTTGGGCAGCAGCGCGTAAAGCGTGCGGTTTTCCGGCGTGAGATATTCCCGGGCGACGCGCTGCACGTCGGCGCGCGTCACGCGTTTGACGGCCGCCAGGTAGCGCTCGGAAAAATTCAGGTCGTTGGCGGCCAGCCAGTTGCCCCCCAGGTTTTGCGCCTGGCCTTCCATGGTCTTGCGCGCCGCCAAAGTGCCCGAGACGAATTGTTTCACCGCCTTTTTTACTTCCCCGGCCGAGACCGAACTGGATTTGACCCGTTCGACTTCGGCCAGCATCGCCTCACGCGCCGGTGCGAACTTATCGCCGTCAGCGATGGCGCTCAGGCCGAAGAGTCCCGGCAAACCGGGACTGTAAGTCCAGGCTTCGACGTGATGCACCAGGCCCTGTTTCTCGCGCACCTGCTGGAAAAGACGGGAGCTATGGCCGCCGCCCAGCAGCACGGCCAGCACGTCGAGCGCCGGGATGTCACGATGGCGCAGTTCGGGAATATGCCAGGCAAAATGAAAATGCCCGAGTTCAATCGGCGCCTCCTCGACGATTTCGCGTGGCGCGGTCTGCTTGGGCTCCGCCGGCAGGACCATCGGCGGCAGCGCCTGGGCCTTGGTCTTTCCGTAGGCGGCGCGGATTTGGGCCACCACCTCGTCGTTTTTCACGTCGCCGGCCACCACGTAGAACACGTTGTTGGGCGCGTATTTCTCGTGGTAATAGCCGTGAATGTCGTCGGGCTTGAGTTCGTTGAAAATGTCGGGGTACCCGATGATCGTGAAGCGATACGGGCTTTTGGTGTAAGCGGCTTCAAACAACCGGCGGCTCGCGCGGCGGGCGGGATCGTCCTGGCCCATGTCCATCTCGCGGCGGATCACATCCATTTCCTTGGCCAATTCGTCCGGCGGCAGCGTGGCGTGCTGCATGATGTCGCACAGAATATCAATCGCCGTATGCGCGCCCGTGTTGGGCACGTCAATGTGATACACCGTGCGGTCGAAGCTCGTGTACGCGTTCATGTAACCGCCCGCCTCCTGCACTTCCTGGTCAATGCGGCTCCCCGGCCGCGTCGTCGTGCCCTTGAACAGCATGTGTTCGAGCACGTGCGACAGCCCCGCGCCGAGCCACCGGCCTTCGTTGATGCTTCCCGTGGCGCACCACGCTTGCGCCGACACCACCGGCGCGCTGTGGTCCTCGCCCACGATCACCACCAGCCCGTTCTCGAGCGTGGTGATATTCACCCCCGGTGGCTGCGACGGGATTTCACCATTTAGACCTGATTTACTCATTGGCATTGAACGAGAAACATATGCGGAAATGCGTTTTGAGCAACCCAAATTGGCAAACGCGGGCAGAAATGGACATGCCCCTCCTCCCATCGGATGGAGAGGGCCGGGGTGAGGGGCTCGTTCACTATTTCATTGGATGTTGGATGTTCCCCGAGGGCCATGGCTTCGGATCGCACGCTGAGGAGGCCGGAACTTTTGGACTGCGCCGGCAAAGCGAAGCGGCGACGGCGCTTTCGGATGTCGGGGGCTCATGGATCTGCGCAACCGCGTTGGGCCGCAGTGCCCCCTGAAACATTTCTCCTTTCTGCTTTGTTCTCCGACCTCTGACCTCCGACCTCAGCATGTCAGCATGTCAGCGTTAAACGCCCATGGTCCTCAGTCTCGTGGTCTGTGGTCTCGTTGTCAGTAGTCTCGTGGTCTCGTGGTCTGTGGTCTGCAGTGCTCGATGTTCCCCGGTTCATGGAGGATTTTGCCAAAGTGAAAGAAGCTTTGATTCGTTTGTTAAACTTGCAGACCTAACCGATTTTCGCGCACGGTCGAAGCCCGGTTTCCCACCACGCGCCTTTGGGTTTGGCCAGGAAGGAATCCTTGCGGCGCCGGCGGAACTGGCAAAGCCGCAAAGCCGCCTGAACGGTTGCGTAATCCGTCCGGTTGTTTATATTGTCCGCGTGAAAACCTATCACGAGTTCGAGATCAATTATTTTCAGGACGAGGACGGGATGTTCACGGCGGAAGTGCCGGCCATTCGCGGCTGCGTAGCTTGGGGCAAAACCATCGTGGAGGCCTATCACAACGCGGTGGACGCCATTGAAAGCTGTCTGGAAGCGCGTGAAAAAGTTGGCGCCAGGAAGCCGCGCAAACCTCGTTACGCCGGGCTGAACATCTACCGCCGTCAGGTTCATGCCTAAACTCGTGCCGGTTTCGCACCGCGAACTCGCCCGCAAACTCCGCCGGGCGGGCTTCGTGGAAATCCGCACCAGCCGTCATCCGGTTTATTATTCGGCGGCCAAAGACCTGACCGTTCCCATTCCCCGCCATCCCGGCGACGTGCCTAAGGGCACGCTGCGCAGCATCATTCGCGAAATGGAAATCAGGGTTGAAGAATTCAACGCCCTGTGATCGGACCACGGGCGAAGCCCGATTTTCCGCCACGCGACTTGGGGTTGGGACCGGAAGGAAGCTTTGCGGGGACGGAAGCGGTTCAATCCTTGCCAACAGGCAGCGTCGAACTTAAATTGCGTCCATGAGCAAAATGGAAATTCTGGCGGAACTGCCCAAACTGGCGGTCGCGGACCGGCGCGAGATTTTCGATCATCTCTGCGACTTGGAGGAGCGCGACCTGCTCAATGGCGGTGCGACGCCAGAGGAAAAGGCCCTGCTCGACCGTGAAATGGAAGAATACCGCCGGAATCCCGACGCCGGTTCGACTTGGGATGAAGTGCAAACCCGCATCCGCAAACCGGCCCGCCCGTGAGCTGGCGCGTTATCATCCGGCCGAACGCGGAGGCGGATTTGCGCGAAGCATGGGCGTGGTATGAGTCCCAGCGCCCCGGTTTGGGCGATGAATTGTTGATGGAAGTCCATGCAGCGATTCGCCGGCTGGAAAGCGACCCGGAGCGCCGCCCATTTTATTACCGTGATTTTCGCCGCCTCCTCACCCGCCGGTTTCCTTACAAGCTTTTTTATCGCGTGGAATGCGAGCGCGTCATGGTTTTCCGCATTTTGCACGCGAAACGGGAGCATCGGCGGCAGCTTTGAATGGAACGGCGCACGGTCAAAGGCCGGTTTCCCACCACGCGCCTGCGTTTTGGACTGCGGTGGCAAGCGCAGCGCGACACCGCTTTCCGAACATCAATTAAACCACCGGGACACGCCTCGTCATTCCCATAGCGCCGTCACCGCTCCACTCTGCCGGCGCATTCCAAATGAAAGGTAATGAAACCAGTCGCGGTCAACTGCCCCGCTCTTGCGCCGCGTCACAAGTTTCAATCCGCGCCCCGCGCACATGCGCGGGGCGACCCGGTAGGGCGGCGCTGCCGCGCCGCCCCAACTCAGTTTCAATCCTGTTTGGAATTTGAAATTTTGGATTTTCGATTGGGGTCACAATGGTCCAAGGCCGCTCCGGCTTTCAATAACCCACGCCATGTACCCGAGGAAGCCGTCATACTTTCCAATCCACGCCCCGCGCACATGTGCGGGGCGACCCGGATATGTCCGATCCGTCCAATACGTCAGATCGGTTTCAATCCGCGCCCCGCACACGCGCGCGGGGCGACGTCATGCAGCAGGTCCGCAGCGAGCGCATGAAGGAGTTTCAATCCGCGCCCCGCGCACGCGCGCGGGGCGACAAGTCATCCGCGACCTGCACGACACCAAAAAAATCGTTTCAATCCGCGCCCCGCGCACGCGCGCGGGGCGACTGCGGCCCTCCCTCTCGGTTGAGCCGCAAGCACTTTTTAGCCCCTTTTCGCCAACCTGCCAATCCCTCTCGCACGCTGACGTTCCGATATGTCAAAGAACGATGGAAAATGCCCGCCATCATTGCGGTTGCCCCCTGCCGCGAAATCCCGGTTGCCGGCCCGTCACTTCTGGTTCGCGGAATGGCGTTCATACAATCAATGGTTCGTTCAGATCCACTGCGTCACCGCCAGACGGTCAGCCAGCCACGGACGGAATTCCTCCATCAAATCCAGCGCCAGCCCCGGACGGTTCGGGCGGTCGGCGTGGAGAAACCCGACAAACGGATCGAGGCCGATGCTGGTCAAAGCCGCGATGCAATCATGCCGCACCAGCGCGTATAGAAACGAAAGCAGACAATTGATGCGGTCGCGCGGCGGACGGCGGCTGCGATTGGCAAACGTGAAGTCCCCGCGCTGCTGCTTGAGCAACCAGGTGAACACGCCAAAATAAGTCGCGCTGCCCATGCCTTCCGCGCCGCGCAAAGCGTCAAGCGCGCCGGTTTTCCGCAAATCATCGGCCGTCCATCGGCCGAGTTCCTGAATTTGGCCCGCCAGCTTGTCGGTCGCCTCTGAAATTTGAGATCTGTCGTTTGAAATTTCAGATTCGCGCCCCGCCCGGAGCAGAGAGTTGCGGCTGTTTTGGAGTTTGCCGGCAATGATTTGCCGCGCGATGGCCGCGCATTTGGCCGCATCATCGGCGGCGCGGAATTGTGCCCGCCGCAACGTCACGCTGGTATCCGCCACGCCCGTCATCCGCGCCTGGAGATAACCGTTTTCGCTTAAAAAATTCACCGCCACGCCGTGTTCCCAGCATAAATCCAGCGCCGGCGGACTGATGGTGCTTGGCCCAAAGACACAGATGGATTCCAGCATGTGAATGGGGATGGACAGTTTCTTCCAGTCCGACACCCGTTCGCGAATGCGTTCCGCAGGCGGGAGATCGTCAGGATACAACGGCACTTCCACTTGCAGCGTTAAATGGTCGCGCGCCACGTAGCTGGCGGGCGTCGTCAGATACAGCGTGTTTTGGGCAAAGTCGGGCATGGGAGATCTGAAATTTGGGATTTTGAGATTTGAAATTCAGATGAGGCCGCGCTCCTCGGCGTCCTTGCGGAGCGGATGATTTGGCGGCAGACTGCGCAACAACTGCTTTTGCATCGCCACCGCCCGTTGCTTCTGGCCGTCCGCTTGCCGGGATTTGTCCGTCAAATGCCGCTGACCTTTGATGTCCGAGTTTTGCAGCGAATCCGCCCAGCCGCGCAACTGCCGGGAACACGACTCGGCTATGGATTTCAAATTTGAAATCTCCGATCTGAGATCCGCCGGCCAGTTCGCCTTCCGGCCCCGGCGCTCTTTCAAACAGAGCATCGAGCGCACTTCGCCCGCCGAACCGCGCGCGATGTAAATAAACGCAAGGAGTTCATTGGTCGTGCCGCGCTCGAAACCCTCGGCTACGTTGTTGGAAACCGACAGCGCCGCGCGGTCCAGTTGGTCGCGAAAGCCGCGGCTCGCGGGGAACGACTCGTTTTCCAGCAAGTCTTCCGTCGTTTCGTAAAGGTCGGCGGCCTTCTGCCACACCGGCAGGTCTTCGAATCGTTTATAGGTCATGGGGATTGGGGGGGTGAGGGTGGTGGTTATTTTCGTGAGTTGTCCGGGAAATATAAAATGTTCGATTTGAACTTTCAAATTTGAAATATCTGTCTGGCCAGCCGTTCCGCCCGGCTGTCCTCGCCCGCGGCTTTGGGCAGACAAATTTCAAACAGCGAACATTCCTCGCAAGCCGGTTTGAAAATGGCCGGCGGCACGCGCTGTGAATCCAGCAAGCCCCGCAACTCCCCGAGCGAACGCTCAACCAACGCCCGCAATTCCGGCGTAAACTCCACCTCGCGCCGGCGTTTGCTCGCGGCGTGAAAGACCGCGCCGCGTTCAATCTGCCGCCCGAGCATTTCCTCCAGGCACAAAGCCTGCGCGCAAAGCTGCGCATCGTCATTCTCAAACGCGCGGCGTTTGCCTTTTTTATATTCCACCGGCACCAGTGCGCCGATCCCTCGCCCATCAGATGCGAGAGAATTCCCCGAAGAATTCGCGCATTGAACTCCCGAACCTGCCGATGCCCGGCGAGCCTCCGAATATGGATGTCGCCCGCTTGCGGTTCCCTCTCCGCTCCCATTCTGATGGGAGGGGAGAGGGTCAGGGTGAGGTGAGGGCCCTGCCTTCATTGGATGTTGGGCGTTGAATGTTGAATGTTGAATGTCCTCCGGTTCATGGAGAGGGTGGCCGGAGGTCAGGTGAGGGTGAACTTCCACCACGTCGCATTTCCCGGAAAGCCCCAGCCGTTCCGACCAAACCGGCAGCGCGCGTAAGAGCGTAACACCCTTGGCGACTTCGTAACCCGGCAAATCCGCGTGTTCATGGACAATATCACCAAGGACAGTGTGTTTGTTTTCTGAGCGAACGCCCTCCACCGCCTTCAACGCCGCCCGTCGCGGGCAATAGAGCAAATCGTTGAGGAGCGAGAGGGGCAAGGTTTCCCGTTCCTCACTGTCTGAAATTTGAAATTTTGGATTTTCGATTGGGGTCACAGGAGTTCCAGCAACTTCACCTCAGCGGGTAGATGTACCCGATCAACAGTGATCTTGGCCTTGTAATCATCAAACGATCAGGCGACTCCAACCTTGGGAACGCCGCCCGGCGCGGGCAATAGAGAAAATCGTTGAGAAGCGAGAGCGGCAAGGTTTCTCCCTCCTCACTGTCTGAAATTTGAAATTTTGGATTTTCGATTGGGGTCACAGGAGTTCCAGCAACTTCACCTCAGCGGGTAGATGTGCCCGATCAACAGTGATCTTGGCCTTGTAATCATCAAACGATCAGGCGACTCCAACCTTGGGAACGCCGCCCGGCGCGGGCAATAGAGAAAATCACTGAGGAGCGAGAGGGGCAAGGTTTCCCGTTCCTCACAGTCTGAAATTTGAAATTTTGGATTTTCGATTGGGGTCACAGGAGTTCTATTAACTCCACAGTCTTGGACAAACCATTGCGGTTGACGGTCACATCGTAATCGTCGGCGAATGGCCGGGGTGCTCTCCTTTCCGCCTTCACTTTTTCTTTCAACTTCACCGTAACACGATCAAAGAGTTGGTGTGCAGGAGAATTGCCGAGTGCCGACTGGTGCTTGAACACGATAAGCTTTCGCGGAGCCATGAGACCGTGAAACGATGACTCATCGCCCATGAACATGTTCCGCCCAAATTCCTCCTCGACTGAGGCACGTCCGCAAAGGGCACGGAAAAGCGTGGCCAAGTCGTCTTCAGTGAAGTTGCTCGGCGGCTTAGCGTGTAAAGCGTCCGGCCGTCTTCGTCCACAGCCGTATGTGCATAGAAGCTCATATCGCCCGGCAGGAGATTTTTCTGATGCCATGCGAGCAATAGCAAGACGCCCAACCCGGCGCAAATGTTTTTGATTCACATCTCACGCCCGATAAGCTAACCGGCAGGGTTGGACAAATGCAGTCCAACCCAAAATTTTAATTGCAGGATGCACCGAGTGAATTGCAAACGCGCATTGCAGCAGACCAAGGCCATTCTCTGCGGTGAATTTGCCTTTGCGCCCACGCTGGGGCTGGCCCGTCAAATCACCCAACGACCGGCTTGGCCCCCGCCTTCATTTTGCCGGCCGGCCAGAATGGCTTGCGGAAGGCGTCCGTGAAGTCGTAGCCGCTGTGGAAATCGTCGCGCGTGTCCGCGTCCGTCTTGGCCAGCAACTGGTTCCCAACCATGTTGAAGACAATTTCGCCAAAGTCCTCGCAGCGGCGGATGCCCCATTCCTCAAACACGGTCACCGCCATCGGACCGAATTGCTGGAGCGCATATTGCCGCACCCCCTCGAGCAGTTCCTGCCCGCTCACGTGGCGCAGTTGCCCGTGGCTTTCCTTGCCGATCAATTTTTGGGTGAAATCAAGCGCCTCGCGGACAAACACGTAGGCTTCGCGCGGATACCGTCCGTCCTTGGCGCAGATAATTTCCACCACTTCATCAAAATCAACTTCTTGCATGTTCAAGGTTGGGCCGTCTGAGCCACCGCCGGCGGCGGATGCGCGGTGCGATACCACTTTACCAGCAACCCCGTCAGCAGCAGTCCCAGGACGATACAGAGAACCAACTGCTCCTGCTTCGTCAGCCTGTTCACATGGCATAATGTAGCGGAATTGCGGCATCTGTCCACTCAGTCTGCGATTTATGATGTGATTTAAGATTTACGAGACGCTGGAGACGCGCCAAACTCCGCCCATCCGTGTTTCCTGATTCGCAAACTGTCAATTGACATGGCGGCCATTGGACGATTTCAAAAGGGCGGCGAAATTTTCCACGCCAAAGTGGTGGATGGCGAGGTGTTCCGGTTGCACGGCGACGTTTTCGGCTCGCCGTCGTTCGAACGCAAACCCATCTCCCGCAAGGGCCTCAAGACGCTGGTACCGGTGGTGCCGTCAAAAATCATTGCGGTGGGCCTCAATTACGCCGACCACGCCCGCGAAACCGGCAAGCCGCTGCCCAAAGTGCCCCTGTTCTGGCTCAAAGCCACCACCTCGCTGGTTCCCGACGGCGGGAAAATTGAGATTCCCTTTCGCGAGCATCGCACGGATTTCGAGGCCGAATTGGCCATCGTCATTGGACGCAAAATCCGCAGCGTCAGCCCCACCCAGGCGCCGCGATTTATCTTCGGCTATACCGCCGCCGAAGACATCAGCGACCGGACCATCCAGAATTCCGAGAGCCAGTGGGCGCGCTGCAAATCGTTCGACACCTTCACGCCGCTCGGGCCGTTCGTGGATACCAAGCTGGATCCGGCGAACCTCTCCATCCAGCTTTTCCAAAACGGCCAATTGCGCCAGAACTCGAACACCAGCCAGCTCATCTTCAAGCCCGTCGAATTGGTGAGTTTCATCTCCGCCAACATGACCCTGTTGCCCGGCGACGTGATCCTCACCGGCACCCCCGGCGGCATCGGCCCCATCCAGATCGGCGACAAACTGGAAGTGCGGATTCAAGGCCTCGCCCCCCTGGTCAACGGCGTCAAGTGAAGTGAGCAGTCCCAAATCCTCGCCTGAAAAATTATTTAAACCGCGAAATACCCATCGTGCCGTGTAATTGGTAATGCCGAGTTCAAAAGAGTGATTCCTGCAAATTCGAGAGAATCACTCCTTTTTCACCCTTGGAACTCGGCATTATCCGGGGGGGTGAACATGACGAATCGTCGTCAACGCTGTCAAAGCGACATACGACCAGAACTCTGAACGTGGTCGTGTCTGCCGGATATCGTGGGAAAGAGACTTAACAACGAATGATCGCGCCCCTCGCCAAATTCATTGATTGGTCAGCTCTTCAGATGGCATACGTCGTTGCTCCGCTGAGACACGCGCCCAGGCCAAAATGGAAATTGGAGGAAGCGCTCGAATTTCTGAATGGGCCGGACTTTATCCCCGCCGCAAGCGATCCGGCGCAGATCGAATTTGATGGGCCGCGGCATTTCAAATTTCCCACGCCGCGACCGTGCGAGTTCGCCGAGAACAATGTCGTTCATGGCCGGCTATACCGTTCCACGGAACGCTGGCAGGAACGACCGGTGATCATTTTATTGGATGGCAGTCCTTCCGTCGGTTATCATACCGCGTTTCCTTTGCTTGCCCGCCGGTTCAATCGGGCAGGATTCAATGTGGCCACTTTGGTCGCTCCCTACCATCTTGAACGCCGTCCGCACCGACCCATTGAAGAGAATTGTTTGGAGTTTGCGCGGACTATGGCACAGAACGTCGCCGAGATTCGCGCGCTGACTGGCTGGCTGCTTGATGAAGGTTGCCCATCCGTGGGGCTTCTGGGTTTTTCGTTTGGGGGATGGGCTCCGGGATTGACTGCATGCAGCGATGCACGCATCGCCGCGGTCGTTCTGATTATGCCCGCCGTAGCCTGGCGCATGTGGCGCTCCTCTCCTCCAGTCGTCTGGCGACGGGTTCGGAAAGCGTTCCAGGCTCTAAGGCCGGCACACGAGGCAATGGATACGACCCGGTTAAATCTTATTTCATCCAAGCCAGTCATCCCGAAAGAAAATATATTGTTGATTAAAGGAATCCATGATTTGTTCGCGGATACGCAACCGATCGAGGAACTCTGGCAAAAGTGGGAACAACCTGAAATCTGGCGATTGCCCCACGGCCATATCAGCACAGCCTTAACCGCATTAGTGCCAGGCTTGTCGGGCCGCGTCCTGCGCTGGCTGGCGCCACGGCTGGACAAGTCCACAAATTGCGGTTGACTGTTACAAATGGAAACTTCAAAAAACAACGGCATCGGAACCCAATCGTCGAATTTCTTCAAGCGATTGCTTGAGCACCGTCGGCTTCCCGCGATTCTTGCGATTGGAGCGATCATTGTCATGCTGCCGGCCTTGAAGGTCGGCTTGGTGGCTGACGATCTGGTCCAGCGAGCGGTTGAATTGAGGCCGGACCAATTGCCGGCACGTATGCAGGACACGGGCATGCCGCGGAATTCCGGCAGTCTTGGCACCGTGCTCCACGATCTTTTCCCGGGCATAACCCGGATGGCACAGGCGAAGGACTATGGCGTGCTGCCGTGGTGGGCGCCGGATGATTTACATTTGGGACTTTGGCGTCCGTTGACCGCTTTCACTCACTGGCTCGATTATCGTTTCTTTCCCGATTCGCCGGCGCTGATGCACGCCGAAAACATCGCGTGCTTCGCAGCCATCGTATTTCTCGTCACGGTCATCTATCGGAAACTGGATGTGACTTCCGGTGGGGCGAGGCTCCTGACGAGCCGGCTTGCGGGGACACTCGCTCCACCCCCTTCCAAGGCTACCGGGCCAAGTTGGGCGGCAGGGCTGGCGGCGCTGCTGTTCCTGCTCGACGGCAACACCTATTTCCCGGTGATGTTTGTTGCGAACCGCGGTTTCATGTTGTCGCTCTTATTTGGACTGTTGTGCTTTTATGAACATCATCAATGGCGCTCCGCAAAGTCCAGTTCGGCGCTGGCGCTGTCCGCCTTGTTTCTCGCGCTTTCACTCTTTGCCAATGAAGGTGGCGCCTCCACGTTTGCCTTCATCCTCGCGTATGTCTTGGTGCTCGAACCGGGTTCCCTTGGCCGTCGGGCGCTGACCGTTTTTCCCTCGGTTCTGGTCATTATTCTGTGGCGGGCCGTTTATCAACGCTTCACTCCCGGCGTGGCCGGTGTGGGCGGATACATTGATCCGGCCAACGAACCACTTTTGTTTGCGCATGAAGTCGTCCCGCGAACGCTGGTTCTGCTGGGCGCGCAGATCAGCGGCATCGCGCCGGAATTCCTGCTGGCGGTCAAACCGTCATTGCAGTCGGCGCCGGTGGTCCTTTACGGCGCGCTGTTCATCGTCGCCTTGACTGTTTTCCTTCCGTGGCTGCGCCGGGACAAAATCGCCGTGTTCTGGCTCGCGGTCATGGTGTTGGCGGCGATCCCGGCGGCCATGGTATTGCCGTTGTCCAAGAATCTCGGCTTCGTCGCCGTTGGCGCATACGGATTGATTGCCAGTTTTATCAGCGGTCTGGCCAGCCGGCCACGCCAGTTGCCGGAGGCGCTGCGCTACAAAATTCCGGCTTGGACTGCCTGCGTCTTGCTCTTAATGGCGCATGTTCCGGGAGCCGTCGCTGGAAGAATTCTGACGGTGCAAGCCCTTCAAGATGTTTTCAAAGCGCTTCCCTATTTCGCCAACGCCGGCCAATCATCGGACTTGGAGAATAAAAATATCGTCGTCATCAACGACCCTTGCGCGCTCACGCTGGCCTACGCGCCTTTTTACAAAGCTTATTATCACCGGCCACTACCTCGGAGCATCCGGACGCTCGTGCCGGGCGGCACGGACTTTGATGTCCGGCGGACCGACGACAAAACCTTGGTGATCCAATCCCGGTCGCCAAACATATTTTCCTGGAACGATCTCGGTCCAGTTCATCGTGTTTACGCGGTAAGCGCCTGCAACACCGCCATCGGAGTGCCCCAATGCAAACGATGTTCCCTCAACGGTCTTACGGTGGAAGTCCTGGAATCCGATCCCTCCGGCTTGGCCTCGCGGGTGTCATTCCGATTCGACAAGCCGCTGGAATCGGCAGATTTCCTCTGGCTCCAATGGGATTGGACGTCGGACTCCTTCAAACCGTTTCAACCACCGGCCGTCGGACAGAGCGTCCCCCTCCTCGGTCCGTCCTTGATTGCGAACACCGGTCAGAAGAAATATCGAAGCAAATGATCGCGCCCTTGGCCAAATTAATAGAATGGGCATCCGTCCAGATTATGTTTAGACAGATGCCGCATCCCGAGGGGCAAAACCTCCGGCTGGACGAAGCGATTCAATTCCTCAAAGGGCCTGATTTTATACCTGGAGAGAGCCGGCCGGCGCAGCTTGTGTTTGACAATGCGTCGCGCTTTCACTTTCCCACGCCGCGACCGGGCGCGTTCGCAGAGAACAACGTTGTTTACGGGCAGATCTATCGTTGCTCAGAACGCTGGCAGGAACGACCGGCGATTATTCTTTTGCATGGGAGGAATGACTCCTTCAGTTATCAGTTTAAATTCCCAATGGTTGCGCGCCGCTGCAAGCAGGCTGAATTCAACGCGGCGACATTGGTGTTGCCTTACCACTTTCAACGGCGTCCAAAACAGATGAGGGGATGGGGCGGACCGAATCATATGCAGATAGCGGAAGCAACGGCCCAGGGGATTGCCGAAATTCGCGCTCTGATGGGCTGGCTGCTGAAGGAGAGCTGCCCTGCGGTGGCGCTGTGGGGAATTTCGATGGGCGCATGGTATGCTGGGATGGTGGCGTGCCGCGATGCGCGGCTGGCCGCTGTCGTTCTGGGCGCGCCGTGCGCGCGCATGAATCCCTGGCTGGAGCAACGGGCCGTCAGGCCTCGTGTCCGGGCGAGATTGCCGATGGTACGCGAGCTATGCGAGGGGTTGAATCTGACGGCGCTGAATTTGCTCACGGCCCAGCCGGTCATCCCTGCAAAAAATGTATTATTGATCGAAGCGTCTCATGATTCGATGATGGTCCCGAAGGAGGATACCGAGGACCTCTGGCGGGCGTGGGGACAGCCCGACATCTGGCGGTTGCCGCACGGACACGTCGGTGCTTGTTGTGGGTTCGTGCCGGGTTTGCCGGGCCGCATCCTTCGCTGGTTGTCGCCACCGCTGAATGCGCCTGCCGCTCCGGCGTGCCCAAATGACGTTGCCAGATAATGCCGAGTTGCAAAAAGAAAAAAGGCTTGGACAGCATTTGTCCAACCCCCCGCTCCATAATTCTCGCGTGCACAACTTGAAAAGACATTTGACCGGCTCGGCGAGCACACGCCCCGCTCTTGCGCGCAAGGGCGCGCTGTCGCATTCGCCGCCCGCGCCGGACGCTCTTCCACCTTGGAAAACTCATTTCTGCCCTAACTCCCTTGATCCGGTCTTTGGCGGTAATGGACGGCAATGGACAATCTGTCCCACGAGTAGGGAAACCAGTCCCAGGCGGTCTTTGGCGGTAATGAACGGTAATGGACAATATTGGACGGGCATGGGCGGGCATGGGCGATATTGGGCGATATTGGGCGCTATTGGCCGGCAATGAACGGAGATGAACGGAGATGAACGATATTCAACGATATTCAACACTACTGCGCAGGCCCTTCGCAAAACGCCCACGCAGACCAAATTTGCCAGTTCATTCGGAATAAAATTGGCAACCCGCCCTTCGCCCTCCACACTTCCAAATTCGTATGCGTTGGACCCAGACACTCATTCCGACCCTCCGCGAAGCTCCGGCTGACGCGGAGATTGTCTCCCACAAGTTGCTCCTGCGCGCCGGCCTCATCCGCCGGCTGGCTGGCGGCGTTTACACCTTTCTGCCGCTCGGCTTGCGCGTCCTGCGCAAGGTCGAACAGATTGTCCGCGAGGAAATGGACCGGGCGGGCGCCCTGGAGATGCTCATGCCGGCGCTGCAACCGCCGGAAATCTGGCAGCAAAGCGGCCGTTACGAAACCGCGCGCGCCGTGCTCTTCCGCCTTAAGGACGCCGGCCAGCGCGAATGGGTGCTCAGTCCCACGGCCGAGGAGGTCATTACCACCATGGCGGCCAACGAAATCAATTCCTACCGGCAGTTGCCGAAGAATTTCTACCAGATCAGCGTAAAATTCCGCGATGAAATCCGCCCGCGCTTCGGCCTGATGCGCGCCAAGGAATTCATCATGAAGGACGCCTATTCGTTTGATACCACCGACGAAGACGCCTTGGCCACCTATCAAAAAATGTACGACGCCTACGGCCGCATTTTTGCGCGGTGCGGCCTGAAGGCGTTTCCCGTCGAGGCCGACACGGGCGTCATCGGCGGCAATTATTCGCACGAATTCATGGTGCCGGCCGAGACCGGCGAAAACGAGGTCGCGTTTTGCGAGGGCTGCGGGTACGCGGCGAATATTGAGAAGGCGACCAGTGGCATTCCCAAAACGGCCGCGCGCGACATCGGGCCGCCCGTTGAAAAATTCGCCACGCCCGGTGTGGTGACGATTGAGGCTTTGACCAAGGCGCCCTACAGCGTGCCGGCCAACCGGCAAATCAAGACGCTGGTTTACATCGCCGACAGCAAGCCGGTCATCGTTTTGATTCGCGGCGACGACCAGTTGAACGAAACCAAATTCATGGGCAAGGCCGGCGCCGTCTCCGCGCGGCCCGCCACCGTGGAGGAAATCGTTCCGTTGCTCGGCGCCAAGCCCGGCTCACTCGGTGCCGCGGTGAACGTTCCGGCGGGCACCAGGGTTTTGGCCGACGAACGCCTGCGCGGCGCCAATGACATGACGACCGGCGCCAATGAAGACGGATTCCATTTGAAGAACGTGTCCATCGAGCGCGACATCAACGTGACGCAATGGTTGGATTTACGCACCGTCAGGGCCGGCGAACCTTGCGCCCAATGCGGCCAGCCGTTGAAAATCCGCCGGGCGATCGAAGTCGGGCACGTGTTCAAGCTCGGCACCAAATACAGCGAAAAACTGGGCGCGGAATTCCTGGACGAGGCGGGCGCGCGCAAGCCGGCGGTGATGGGCTGCTACGGCATCGGCGTCACGCGCACCATGCAGGCCGTCATCGAACAGTGCAACGACAAGGACGGCATCATCTGGCCCTTGAGCGTGGCGCCGTATCAGGTTTGCATCACCCCCTTGAACGTGGACCCCAACAGCGAAGCGATGAAACTGGCCGAAAAGTTCCACACCGACCTGGAGGCACGCGGCGTGGAAGTAATGCTGGACGACCGAAACGAACGGCCCGGCGTGAAATTCAAGGACGCGGATCTGGTCGGGTTTCCCATCCGGCTGGGCATCGGCGAGAAATCGCTGGCCAAGGGTGAAGTGGAAATCAAGCCGCGCGGTGGCGCGTTGCAATTGGTGAAAACCGACGCGGCGCTGGCGAAAATTCTCGAACTGGTGGGCGCGCGGTAACCGGCCCCGTTGCGCCCGGCGCCGGCCATTTTTCAGCGCGGCAGGGGGTGGAACGTGAAATGCGCCGGCCCGCCGCCAGCCGGGTCAATTTCCATCGTGTAATAGCCGCCGTCATTCAATAATTCCGTGCCTGCCAGGCAGGGGCAGAGACGCACGTGAAAAGGCCACCAATAATGCGCTTCATGGAGGGCAGAAGACATGCGGCGGACGGAATGGCCCAGAAAGCTAATGACCGGCATGCTGGAGAGGACCCAACTCTTCCACAGAAACAACTGCGTATGCAAGTGGCCGATGACCGTTTGCTCAATTTGCGGCAGCCGGCGGTGAACGGATTCCTCGCGGGCGAGAAAAGGCAGCGCCGTCGGGTCGTGGCAAAAAAGAATTACCCGTTGATCCGGTTCCAGCGCGTCAAAAGCGGCGCGGATTTCGGCCAGATGTGCTTCACGGAGGCGCAGCCAGTCGGGCCATTCGGCGGCGAGTGTATCCGCTTGGTTGGCGGGCAGCGCCAATAACGGGGAAGCCACCCCAATCAAACGCCACGGTCCGATGGCCAGTTGCCAAAACGGCTGGAGCCCGAGTTGCTCGATGGCATAATGCCAACTTGCCAGACGCATTCCGCCGCCCCCGCCGACCAAAGGGAGCTTGCCGAGTTCATGGTCACCCAGTACGAAGCGCGCCCGGTCACCGAACTTCGCACGTATTTTGCCAAGACATTCCTCGACGCTTTGCCCGGTGGCGGGGTTGCTTACGCCCACTGAGCCGGTGTCGCAGGAATAGTCGCCGTTGGCTACGAGGTAATCCACCGCTCCCACCTCGCGCAGAAAGCGGTCGAGTTGCGGCGCATGGTCCAGCGGGCGGCGCATCCAGAAAATATGCCGAAACAGCCGCACCGCGGCACGGAGGACGGGATTGGCGATGCCGCGCCATTCGTAGTCGTTGCCAAGAGCGCGTTCGGCAGCCGCCGCGTAATGGATGTCGCTCAAAATGGCGACCGACACTCTGCCGGAAGCGCTCATTGGGCGGGGGGATCAACCCGCGGCGAGAGTCAGGGCAGGGGCGGTGGCAGCCGGGTCGTCGTCGTCCGTGCTGTCCAACGCTTCGCGGACAATCTTGGCGAGGGCGTCCTGCGTGTAGGGCTTGGACAAAAACCGCGCGCGGGTTTTGTGCATGATTTCGGTATTGATCTCGTTGGCAGTATAGCCGCTGCTGAAAACGATTTTCAAGCCGGCACGTTCGGCCAGCAGCCGTTCCGCGAGATTCGCGCCGGAAATGCCCTCGGGCATGATCATGTCGGTGAACAGCAAATCAATTTTACCCGCATGCTCACTCCACACGGCAAGCGCCTCCCGGCCGGACGATGCCTCCACGATTTGATAGCCGTAACTTTGCAGAATCTCCCGCGCCATGGCGCGCAGTGCCGGTTCGTCTTCGACCAGAAAAATGGTCTCCGATCCGCCGGCTACCGCTTCGCACGGCTTGTCCGCCGCCTCACTGATATGGTGCCTGGGCGCTTGGGCCCGCAGGAACACGTCGAAAGTCGCGCCTTGGCCGGGTTCGCTGTCCACTTCAATCCAGCCCTCGTGCTGTTTGACAATGCCAAAAACGGTGGCTAGGCCCAGACCGGCGCCTTTGCCAATTTCCTTGGTGGTAAAGAAAGGCTCGAAAATGCGGGCGCGGGTGGCGGCGTCCATTCCTATGCCGGTGTCTTTGACCCGCAGGCGCAAAAAATTTCCCGCCCGGGCGTCCGGATGCATTTCCACGTAGGCGTCGTCCACCTGTATTGGCTGGAGACTGATGGTAAGCCGTCCGCCATGGGGCATGGCATCGCGGGCGTTGACGCAAAGGTTCATGACCACCTGCTCGATCATGCCGCAGTCAGCCTCCACCGACGGCAGGTCCGGCGGCGCTGCGAATTCGAAGGTGATGCTTTCGCCGATGAGGCGGCGCAGCATCTTGCTGAGGTTGCCCACGACTTCTCCCAGGTCGAGCGGCTGGATTTGCAGCACATTTTTGCGGCTGAACATCAGCAATTGGCGCGTCAGGTTGCCGGCGCGTTCGGCGGCAAAATAGACCGACTGAATGGGGTCGAGAATCTCCGGCGGCAGTCCCTTGGTCAGCAGGAGGGTGGCGTGGCCCTGGATGACCGCGAGCATATTGTTGAAGTCGTGCGCCACGCCGGCGGCCAACTGGCCGACGGATTCCATCTTTTGCGACTGGCGCAATTGCTCCTCCAGCTTCAGGCGCTCGACGGCATTGCCGATGACGTTGGCCACCGCCAGCAGAAACTGAATGTCGTCCGCGGTGAATTCGCGGTGGCTGGTGGTATGGACGCTGAAGACGCCGAACGGTTTTTCGCGCGTGGGAATGAGGATCGTGGCGCCGCTGACAATGCTGTGGTCCATGAGCAGTGTTGAAGCCTTGAAACGCGATTCGGTCAACAAATCGCCCACGAGAATGGGGTCGCCCGAGGTGAAAGTCAGGCCGGCCTGTGAGAATTCGTCCACGGGCACCTTCGCGGTGCCTACGTATCCGTTCCTCCAGCCCATGCCGCTCCGCAGCAACAACTGAGCGCCGGGCAGGCCTTCGAACACGGCGCAATATTCCACCTCCAGCGTTTGCGCCACGAGCGTGACGGCCTGGTCCATCAGCGCGCTTAAATCGCTGTTGCTCAGCGCGAATTGCCCCAGGGCCGCGACGGCGGTCTGCTGCAAGGCGCGGTTGAGCAGAGTCTTCTCCGCCGTCTCACAGGCTTTGGCCCGGAGTTGCAGCGACTCGGCCATGTGATCGAAGACCCGCCCCAATTGCCCCAGTTCACTGTCCACGTGCTTCAGGCCGCTGCGGGCGGCCAGATCACCCTTGGCCAAACGCTGCGCCGCGTTGGAAAGAGCCCGCACCTGCCGGAGGATGAAATGCTCGCCCCCATACCATGCCGCTCCCAGCGCCAACAACCCTACCACGAAACTCGCCCAGGGAACGTCAAGGGCATATTCCTTCATCCAATCGGGGGCGAATTGCCAGAACCAATACTGGTTGACGATGTACGTCAACGCCAAAGCGGGCGCAATGGCCACAAAGACGCTGGCAACCAACTGCGCCCGCACCCCGGCGAACTTTTTCGCAAATCTTTTACGCATTGTCCCGTTCTTTGAGAGCAGCAATCAGACCATTTTTCAGGGCGGTTTTGCCTCAAATTTGGATGCGGTCGCCGATGGCGGCGGCGCGGCCGGGCGGCAGGCGGCCCAGGTGAAATATCACAAAACCGTGCAGAAATTGGCGCAATTCGCCAATTTGCCGGCCCGTGGGCCGCAAATGGCTCGATTCCGGCCAGTCTTTGGTCAGCAAAGCACGGGCCATTTGTTTTGCACCGGCGGTCAGGGCGGCCTTCTCCAGATCGGGCTTGAGCCCCAATTCATCCAGCAGTCTCAGTTCAAAAGCCAGAACCGTATGCGGCAACGCCGGCTGGCGGCACAGCGAATCGAGAAACCCGCGCATCAATTGATACACGGCGGGCAAGGGTGTCTCGATTTCGGTCGCCTGTTCGATGAATCGAGCAGCATAGGCGGCGCGCCGCAATTTCAGCATGTCTTCCCGGAATCCAATGTATGATTCGGCGAGCCTAACCTCGCGCAGGATGTGCAACTCGGAGTGACGGCTGCGGCTGAAGGAAAAATCTGCCGCGTAAAACAGATCGAGCTGGCCCCGGAACGGCGATTTAAACCGCCGCGCGCCCTTGGCCACGGTCGCCAAGCGGCCCAACTCCGGCGTGAGCCAGTGGACAATCAAACTGGTGTCCGTGAGCGGCCGCGTGCGGAGAATGATGCCGGTGGCATTCTGAATCATGGTCGCCGGGTAGGCGCAGGGCTTTTGCGTGTCATTTGACTTTGGACGATTAACCCTCCATTTCCGTTGTCCAATGAAGCCGGGGAAACCGAGCCGAGGCTGATGATATATTTGATGCCGTCCGCGACGGACATGTCGAGTTTTCGGACTTGATCTTCCGGTACCAGCAGGAGAAATCCAGCCGTAGGGTTCGGCGTGGTGGGCACAAACACGCAGACGACATTCGAGTAGGTCTGGGTCTTGATTTCGGCCGGTTGGTCGCTGGTGATGAAGCCTACCGTCCAAGCGCCTGGGCGGGGAAATTCCACCAGCACGACGGTTTTAAAAGAGTGTTTGTTGCCGGAAAAGGCCTCATTGACCTGCTTGATGGCCGCGTAAATCTTGTTGAGGAAGGGCACCCGCAGCAAGAAGCGGTCGGTCCAATCAATTATTTTTTTGCCGATGTAGTAGCGAGCCAGCACGCCAACGCCGGAAATCAGCGCCACGGCAAGGAACAGCGCCAGTAAGCTCCAATACCAGAACATGGGGCCGGATTCGCCATTTTGATAAATGGCCTCCGGTTTTAGGAAAAACGGCAGGAAGAAAAGCAGGATGTCGGTAAAGCTGGAAATCGTCCCAAAAAGCCATTTGACCGCCGCCAGCGTGAGCAGCGCGGGCAGCGTGACCGCCAAGCCGGTCAGAAAACTTGACCGCCAGCGGGCTAACAGACTTTTTGGCGCCATGCCCCAAGTCTAGGCTTGCTTCCGAGTTTGCTCAAGGCAAAGCGGCGGGAAAGCAGGCGCAATCGTTGGTCTTCCTCCGCCTTCATCTTGCGCCGGCCGGCGGCGCGGCGGTCATCGTGTCCCAACAAATGCAAGACGCCGTGGACAAGGTAACGCACCACTTCTGATTGCCAGGTCGTCTTGAATTTCTTCGCTTGGTCGCGCGCTTCGTCCAGACCAATGAAAATCTCACCGTGCAAGGTTCGGGGTTCCGACCGCGACGGGTTTGTGCCTCGCACATTATTTAAGGCAATACCGCCTGAAGGCGGAACTCCCAACCCGTAGTCGAATGCCATGACGTCGGTTGAACCCCGATGGCGGAGAAATTGCTCGTTCAAACTCGTCATTTCCGGCGTGGCGGCGAGCACAATGCCAAGTTCCCCTTGGTTCACCTTCAAATCCGCCAGCAGCGAGGCGGCCACCCGCTTCAGCAAACGCCGATTCACCGTTTGAGCGCGATGGCGATTGGTGACCGCAACGATTAACCGCCCGGAACGCGGCGGCTGGCGGACGGCACTGGGGTGGGGACCTTTCACGCTTCAACGCCCCGCCTTTCAGCCGCCGCGCCCGTTGCCGCGATGCTCCTCATAGGCGGCAATGATGCGCTGGACGAGCGGATGGCGGACGACGTCGCGCTTGCCAAATTCAACGACGGCGATGCCTTCGACGTTTTTCAGCGCGCGATGGGCTTCGAGCAGGCCCGACTGTTTATTGGGCGGCAGGTCAATCTGTGTTTCGTCGCCGGTGATCACGGCTTTAGAGCCGTGGCCGAGGCGGGTCAGGAACATCAGCATTTGTTCCGTGGTGGAGTTTTGCGCCTCATCCAGAATGATGAACGCGTTGTTCAAGGTGCGGCCGCGCATGTAAGCCAGCGGCGCGATTTCAATCGTGCCGCGCTGGGTGTGTTTCTCGATTTCCTCGGCGGGCAGCATGTCGTGCAACGCATCGTGCAGCGGCCGCAGATACGGCGTGATTTTTTCGTAAAGATCGCCCGGCAAAAAGCCGAGCGCCTCGCCGGCCTCCACCGCCGGACGGGTCAAAATGATGCGCGAGACCTTCCCGTCGCGCAACGCCGCCAGCGCCATGGCCACCGCCAGGTAGGTCTTTCCGGTCCCCGCCGGCCCCACCCCGAAAGTCACGTCGTGCTGGCGGATGGCGTCCAGGTATTTTTTCTGGCCCACGGTCTTGGCGGTCACGCCCGGCTTGCGCTCGTGCGTCAGCACGCGGTCGGCGATCAAATCCTTGAGGGTTTCGGCGCCTTCGTGTTTTACCACGTGCAGGGCGTGGGTGAAATCGCGGTTCCGCACCGGCGTGCCGGCCTTTATCAGGCTTTCCAGCGACACAAACAGTTGCCTGGCCCGCTCCAAGGCGTCGGCCGCGCCATCGAGTTTGATCCAACCCTCGCGCGCGGTGGCCTTGACGCCCAGTTCGTTTTCGAGCGACTGCAGATTGCGCGGTTCGTTGTTGAAAAGCTGCTGCGCCACGCGCGCATTTTCAAAATGTAGGGTCTCGGTGGGCATTACAATTGCATCGCCTATTTTGCCAATTCCGCCCGCAGTTTCGCCGCCAATTCGCCCAGCGCCTGCGGCAAAACGGTCGTGCCCGCGATGACCGGCATGAAGTTGGTGTCGCCGTTCCAGCGCGGCACCACGTGGATGTGCAGATGTTCCGCGATGCCCGCGCCCGCCACCTTGCCGAGGTTGATGCCGACGTTGAATCCGTCCGGCTTCATCAAGCGGGTCAGCGCGTTCACGCAGCGGCGGGTGAGCTTCCATAAATCCAAGAGTTCCTCGTCCGTCAGGCCGTTCAGGTCGGCGACCTCCTTGTAAGGCACGGTCATTAAATGGCCGCCGACGTAGGGATACGTGTTCAGCAACGCAAAACACGTGCGGTCCCGGGCGATCACATAATTGGCCTCGTCGTCGGACGATTGAGCGATGCGCGTAAACAGGCCGGCTTTCAGCTCCGGTTTGGGCGACAGGATGTATTCCATCCGCCACGGCGCGTGCAGTGCGTCCATATGGAGAAGTTAACGGGCAAGGCGGTGAATGTAAATCTTTGTCCAAGATGGATTGCCGATCCCCGGCCGGTTGGGGTAGAGTCAACGCGGTCGCGTGATTGGTTTTCCATTCCCGCGGGGTGAACCAATGAACCAAAAGGCCCCGGCTTGTCCATCGTAATGCAGACCGCGTTTGTTCCGCCCGGCCAACCCGCCGCCCCGGCGGCGAAACCCAAATTGCTCGTGCTGGAACTCTGGGGACTCGGAGACCTCATCATTGCCACGCCGTTTCTGCGCGCCGCGGTCGAGCGCTTTGATACCACGCTGCTGGCCAAGTCCTTCGCGCTGGATCTGCGCTCGCGCCTCTGGCCGGCGGTCAAGGTCGTTCCCTTTCATGCGCCCTGGACCACCTTCAAAGTCTCGGACAAGTATCGTCTCTGGCGCTGGCCGCTCCTGGAGATGATCCGGTTGCGCCGCAACCTGGTTCGGGAGCGTTTTGACGTGGGTCTCTCGGCGCGCTGGGACCCGCGGAATCACGTGCTGTTGAAATTCTTTGGAGCCAGGGAACGGCTCGGGTTTCCGCGGCTGGGCAGCCGCTATTTTTTAACGCGCCCGCTCGCCTCGCCCGAGCCGGAGGCGCATCGTTACGATTACTGGCGGCTCATGGGGGAGGCATTGGGTCTTAAGCTTGCCTCACGTGACCAAATCATTCAGCCCGCCGCGAACGGCAAAAAAACCGTGCTCATCCACACCGGCGCCGGCCAGCCGGTGCGCGTCTGGCCGCTGAAATATTATCAGCGGCTGGTGGCGCGGTTGCGGGAGAATGGCATGTCTGTGCAGATCGCGTGTGATCCGGAGCAGCGCGAATGGTGGCTGGCCGCAGGCGAAGCAGGGGTGGCCACCCCGGCCAATGTGACCGAGTTGATTGCCCTGACCGACCGTGTCGGCGCGTTTGTCGGCAATGATTCGGGGCCCGGCCACCTGGCGGCGTTTTGCGGCGTCCCGACTTTCACGATTTTTGGGCCGCAATTGCCCGAGTGGTTCGCTCCGCTGCATCCGAAAGCCGAATGGATTGAGGGCCGGGCCTGCCCCTACAAACCGTGTTCGGACTACTGCCGCTACCCGGTCCCCTTCTGCTTGTCCAATGTCGGTGAAGAAGCAGTGTGGGAATGCGTAAAAAAATTCATCTCCGCGTGTTCCGGGGTTGCCTTGTCGTAGGCTTCTCCGGCCCTTACTTCACATAGAGCGCGTCCTGCAAATCACGCACGAGGACGCTCATAAACGGATAGCGCCGCTCGGGGTCGCGCTCGATACACTTTAGGATTGTTCTTTCCAGCGCCAGCGGTATGGCCGAATTGTGTTCGCGCGGCGGGACCGGTCCGCTCAGGTCGAGTTGGTGCGCGAGTATCTCGGCGGGTGTTTCGCCGTCGAACGGTTTCTGATTGGTCAACAGTTCGTAGGCGGCCACCCCGGAGGCAAAAATATCGGCGCGCGGATCAATGGGCTTGCGTTGCAATTGCTCCGGCGCCATGTAGGCCGGCGTGCCCGGGTTCCGGGACATCTTTTTCGGCTTTTCGGGGATCGGCTGTGCCAGATCGAAATCAATCAGCCGGACATTGCCGTTGCGGGTCACCAGCACGTTCTCCGGTTTAAAGTCCAGGTGCATATAGCCGCTCTCGTGCACGTCCGCCAGGCCGAGCGCCATGTCAATCAGGATTTGCGCCACGTTTTCGGCCAAAATCGGGTCCTGTCGCGTGACCAACTGCCGCAGGTTCTCCGCCTCCAGGTAGTCCATCAGCAGGTAGAGCGTCCCCTCGCACTTGCCATGCTCCACGTAGCCCACGATGTACTCGCTCTGGTTCAACTGTGACAGCACCTCGCAGCCGCGCATGAAGCGGCGCCGCTCCAGGAGATTGAATCGCAGGGCGCTTCGCAACCGCCGCAGGGCGTACGGTCGGTTGCGCCCGTCGGTCACCAGCCAGATCTCCGCCATGCCGCCGCTGTTCAGAAGTTCCTGAAGATAGAAACGCCCAAATCGTTCCTGCCCCATCTGCTGTAATTCGCTGCCCTGCAAGCTGCTTGCCATGTTTTCCAATTGCATAACACATCTCCGCCCGCAATGCCATTAAAACCTGTTGCGCCGGCTCATTTTGCCGCGGACGCCGGCTGCAAAAATCGCGCCCACCTGCCTCGTCTTCTTTGGGCGCAAAATCGGAACACCCGATGACATAAATTTTGGCGAAATCTCCTCCAGCCAAATCGTCATTGCTTTTCCCGACGGGAACGGGCAACTTGGACAGCGTGTCGGGGCGTAGCGTAGCCTGGTAGCGCGCTTGTTTCGGGTACAAGAGGTCGTGAGTTCGAATCTCACCGCCCCGACCACCTCTTCGATTGACGATTTGCGATTGACGATTGACGATTTGAAAAAGCAGGCAGAATCCCAACCCAATTTGATCGTCCAGCTCTGTTCCATCGTTGAGCGGATTGATTTGGCGCAGCTCTTTCCCACCACCCAGCCGCTGGAAGTCGAATTGGGTTGCGGCGACGCGTCGTTCCTGGTGGACTACGCCGGGCGCCATCCCGGCTGCAATTTCATCGGCGTCGAGCGGCTGCTGGGCCGCATCCGCAAATTGGACCGCAAGGGACGCCGGGCCGGCCTGACCAACCTGCGCGGCGTGCGCATCGAGTCCTCCTATTTTGTCGAGTTTCTCCTGCCGCCCCATTCGGCGCGTGCCCTGCACGTATATTTTCCCGATCCGTGGCCCAAGAAAAAGCACCACAAGCATCGGCTGGTTAACGTCCGCTTTCCGCAACTCGCCCGCGTCGCGCTGGCCGCCGGCGGCACGGTTTATTTGCGGACCGACGACGCCGACTATTTCCGGCAGATGACGGAAGTGTTCACCGCCAGCGGCGAATTTCAGGAAATGGCCACGCCGGCGGAACTGGCGGAACTCCCGACCGATTTCGAGCGCGACTTTCGCGCCAAAGGAATCAAAACACTGTTGACGGCCTATCTGGCCAAGTAGCCTCGTTTTCGATTTACGTGACACTCCTCATTCGCCGGCCAGCGCGTAAATCGTAAATCGCAAATCGTAAATGGTCCGGTCAGACATCAATCACCGGGCCATTATCGTCGTCGTTTCCCGGCGGCGGCGGCGGACCGCGCCGAATCGCGACCCGCGTGCTGCCGGCGCCCGTCATTACGTTCAGCGCAATGGATACCACGCTGATGATGAGGGCGCCGAGAAACGCCGCTCCGAAACTGTTCACCTGAAAATGGGGTGCGAGCAGGAAGCCCACGAAGTAGAGCAGCAGGGCATTTATCACCAACGTAAACAAGCCGAGCGTGAAAATCAGCAACGGCAATGCCAGCAACATCAGGATTGGCCGAATGAAGGCATTGAGAATGCCCAGCAAGAGTGACGCCGCAAAAGGGGTGTACCAATGATTATCGAACTGGATGCCATGAACAATATAAACCGCCATCAACACCGCGAGGGTGTTAATCATCCAGCTTTGCAGAAAGCGCAGGAGTCGTCTGGTGCCCGGCTGCATGGTCCGTAAATCAGTCTGCGGCACAATGCGCCACAACGTCCGCAAAAACAAGGAAGCTTTTTAGAGTGCTGAGTTCGGAAGGCGGAGTGTGGAGTGAATGCCGATTGCCGATTGGGACGGATCCGCGAATTGACGCAAAGCCAAGCGGCGGGCAGGAAGGGGGACTTTTAGAGTGCAGAATTCGGAAAACGGAGTGTGGAGTGTTCCTTGCGGGCGGTCAATCGTCCTCAAATCCGGTGAGGTTGGAGTTGTCGGGCGCGCTGCGAGTTGAGGCAACTCGCGCTCCTGGAGCGCGAATTGTCCCAATCCGCAGACCATTCGTCATTCGTCATTTTCTGATGGCATCCGGCCAGCATCCGTTCCAAATTGTCGCCCACCATGAACACGCGAATCATCGTTTTTCTCATCGGACTGTTGGCGGCGCCCCTCGTGCGGGCCCAGAGCGTCATCGCGCCCCGCGCCACGTTGCAGAAGCTCGCCGGCGATTTCGCATTCACCGAGGGGCCCACGTGCGACAAGAACGGCAATCTGTTTTTTGTGGACCAGCCGAACGACCGCATCATGGAATGGAGCGTGGACGGAAAACTATCCACGTTCATGCAGCCCTCCGGCTACGCCAACGGCATGTGTTTCGACGGCAAGGGCAATCTGATTGCCTGCGCCGACGAACACAACCAGTTATGGTCCATTGCGCCCGATAAAACCGTGACGGTGCTGGTGACCAATTATCAGAGCAAATATCTCAATGGCCCTAACGATGTCTGGGTCGCCCCCAAAGGCGCCATGTTCATTACCGACCCGTTTTACAAGCGCACGTGGTGGGACCATGATAAGATGGCGCTGCCCAACGAGGAGGTATTCTATCTGTCGCCCGACCACAAGATCTTGAAGGAAGTCACGGATGATTTGAAGAAACCCAATGGGATCACCGGCACGCCGGACGGCAAAACGCTTTACGTGGCGGACATCGGCGCGAGGCAGACGTGGCGCTACGACATCCAACCGGACGGCACACTCGCGAACAAGACGCTGTTTTGCGGCATCGGGTCGGACGGCATGACGATTGATGAAGCCGGCAACCTCTATTTGTGCGGGACGACGATGGGGAACAACGCCGGGGTGCGCGGCAATGGCGTGACGGTCTTCGACAAAACCGGCAAACAGATTGAGCACATCGAAGTGCCGGAACCCTGGTCGGCGAATGTCTGTTTTGCGGGGAAAGATCGCAAAACGCTCTTCATTACTGCGAGCGAGGGACTGTACTCGATTCGGACGAACTTCAAAGGCGCAAATCCGGCCAAGTGAGCGCTTTTGAGGCTGGACGTGTCCTTTAAACCGACTCTGTTCCTGGGCGCAAGGGCAGGGCAAAGATAAGCGGCGACGGGTCGCCCTACCCTTAAGTTATTCTCGTGCAGGCGGTTGTGAATTTCCTGTGAATGACTTTTCCCGGTGTCGCTTCCAGCGGGGCACGCGGATTGCGCTCATGCAGGGTGTATGCATTACAACCTTTGGCGTGCGCCGGTCACCAGCGGGAAAATTAAAGTCCTCTTGGACGGTTTGCCGGTGAATTTGCCCGCGGAATACCGCACTTTGAATGCGATTCGGTGCCGTCTGGAAGCCGTGGCCCTGGCCAGCCAGCGTATTTTGTCATCGCTCACGGTTGATGGGCGCCCGGTAAATCTTGCCTTGCCCATGCGGCAATCGGGAACTATCTGCCTGGTTGAAGCCAGGACCATCGCGTTGCGCGATTCCAGTATTCTGGTTCTTAAACAAGCCTTGCAACAAACCGAACAGGCCCGTGACTGCGTCGAGACGGCGCTCACGCTCGTGTTGATCAATGAGGCGCCGGTTGCGCGCGAGCTTTGGTGGAACCTGGCGCCGCTGCTTAAGGAGCCGGTGCTCAGCTTGAGCCTTTTGCCGGATGACGCTTGCGGTTCCACGCCTGAAGGCGCGTTGCCCAACCAGTTGCGTCATTGGCAACTCGAGCAACTCGCCGCCATCATCCAGGATGCGGAGGCCGCCTGCCAATCGGACAGCACCATTCCGCTCTCCAACGCCCTGGAAAACCGCGTGCTGCCCTGGCTGGATAATTTGCGCGAACTCATTCGCCTTTGGCTCGAAGCCGCCACCGCCAAAGCGCGCCTGGAGCTAAACCACACCATTGCCTGAGATTTGGGAGTGCGCGGACGTGTCCGCGCTTTGGTTCGACGCGACATGAACGGGGTTTTGACCGCGGATTACGGGGATTACGCGGATAAGAGGAAGCGGGGCGACCGTTTTTTTGTCAATACTTGGGACCCCTTACCAGACCGTCAAAGCGTGAAACGTTGAAGCGTTGAAGCGGGAAGACGGATACCTGCAACCCGCTTGACTAGCTCTTCTCGTTTTCGTCCAAGGTGGGGCATGGCCGCCAATTTGGGAAACCGGGATATTATGGCACGAATGAAACGATCCGCTGCTTCCGGGTCGTCTTGCGCAATGTAGAACCAGATTTCACCCAGGTCGGAGCGAGCCGCCGCGGAAACATGATATTGGCTCATGTTCCTTGATGCCGGCGATGCTTCTTTAGTCGTTCTCGTCCCTTTTGGCTCACCTCTTCGGCCAATTGCATCAGGTTCGCGTCGTTGTAGGTCTGGTAATGGCCGCTGTCCAATTGCTCGAGGCCAATTGCCAGGTCGCGCTTCAACGCGGCAAGGTGCCGCTCGCGGAACGCATCCGAATCAACCCACCAGCGGAACAACTCATATTGTTGGTCTGGGTCAAGCTCCGCTGCTGCCGCTTTGATCTTTTCCACGGCGCTCATGGTGGGAAAGTAGCACACGAAGCAGCCAACACTCCATCTATTTTTCCCGGAACTGGCAACTTTTTGCCTTCAACTTCGCCCTTTTCACTTGGGTTTTTTGGCTTATCGTGTCCGGCGTGAATTTGAACGAGCAGATGACGCATTTGGCCAAGCAGGCCAAGGCCGCGTCGCGCGAACTCGCCCGGCTGACCACGGAAGAGAAGAACGCGTGTCTCCTCGCCATGGCAGCGGCGCTCGAACAACATGCGGACGCGCTCAAACAGGCCAATACCTTGGACGTGGATGGCGCCACCAAGGCCGGCCTGTCCTCCGCCATGTTGGATCGGCTCCGTCTCGACGACAAACGCATTGCCGGCATGGCCCAGGGCCTGCGCGAAGTCGCGGCCTTGCCCGATCCCGTGGGCCGAATTCTGGATGAACGCGTCCGGCCCAACGGCCTCAAGCTCCGGAAAGTTTCCACTCCCATCGGCGTGGTGGTCATCATTTACGAATCGCGCCCCAACGTGACGGCGGATGCGGCCGGGCTGTGTTTCAAGTCCGGCAACGCCACCATCCTGCGCGGGGGCCGCGAGGCCTTCCATTCCAACCAGCTCATCGCCCGCACCATGATTGACGCGGGCAAAACCGCGCTGGCTCATTTTCCTGAAGATGCCATCCAGGTGGTGCCGGTGACCGACCGCGAGGCCATTCCCGCGTTGCTGTCGCTCACGCAATACGTTGACTTGTGCATGCCGCGCGGCGGCGAGGGCCTCATTCGCGCCGTGGCCGATTGCTCCAAGGTGCCGGTCATCAAACATTACAAGGGCGTCTGCCACGTTTACGTGGACGCCGATGCCGATTTGAAAATGGCCGAGGAAATCGCCCTGAACGCAAAAGTGCAGCGTCCCGCCGTCTGCAACGCCATGGAGACACTGCTGGTGGACGGCAAAATCGCCGCGCAATTTCTGCCGCGGATGGCGGAGCGGCTTTGGGAGAAGCACGTCGAACTGCGCGCCGACGAATCGTCGCTCAAGCTGCTTGATGCGGCGCGCAATACGCGCCCGGGCGCAAAACTGAAGCCAGCCACGGAACAGGACTTCTACACCGAGTTCAACGATTACATCCTCAACGTCCGCGTGGTGGACGGTGTGAAAGCGGCGATTGACCACGTCAATCACTACGGCTCATCGCATTCGGACAGCATCGTGACCCGGAACGAAGCGCACGCGCGCCAATTCCTGAACGAAGTGGATTCGGCCGCGGTGTATTGGAACGCCAGCACCCGGTTCACCGACGGCGGCGAATTCGGCATGGGCGCCGAGATTGGCATCAGCACCGACAAAATCGGCGCTCGCGGTCCGATGGGGCTTGAGGAACTGACCAGCTATAAGTGGATGGGCCTCGGCAACGGCCAGTTGAGGACCTGACTCGTTTGGACTCCCGCCTTGATTCGGAGCGCGGCTTTTCAAGCCGCAGCACTTCCGACTGCAAATTGAAGGCACGCTTTGGCCGGGCGGATCTCAGTTTTTGACGGGGCCGATGCGCCGCTCCGGGCGCCGCCGGCTGAGAAAGAGGGGAGAATGAGGGGAGAATGACGAATATCCAAACCCTAATGACTAAAGAATGTCCCAATGACCGAATCACCAATGGTCATGCCAAGCGCTTTGGGCTTCGGGCTTGGTCATTCTTTAGTCATTCGTGCTTAGGCCATTAGTCATTCATCCGGCACCCGGCCAAAGCAGACTCATCCCAGGCTTGGCGAATACCTCCCAAGAAGTGAGATGCGCCCCCCATTGCCGGTTCCGTCGTTTTTGCTTTGACTTATTCAGGTGGTATGATAAAATCATCTCATCAAAGGAATTAGCCAATGAAAGCACGCATCAAAACCCGCTTACTCCTGTCGGCGCTGATGGCTGCATGGTTGACCGCGATCTCCACTCACGCAGCCATAATCACTTGGACTAATACTGCTGGCGGGAATTGGAGCCTGACGAACAATTGGAGTCCCAACCAGGTTCCAGCCTCATCCGACACTGCCGTTATTACCAACGCGGGCAATTATACCGTCACGCTGAACGTCAGCGCCGCAGTTGCGGGCATGGTTTTGGGAACGTCCAGCGGCGTCACCACGCAAACTTTTGCAATCAACGCTCAGACATTCACGCTCAATGGACAGGCGACGGTGAGTCCTAATGGCGCGTTTAATTTCACGAATGGCACCTTGGCGGGGACGGCTGTGTTGGCGGGGGCATTAAACGTGCAGGGCGGAACGCTCACTGCCAGCGCATCATTGACAGTGGCCTCGAACGGAGTGCTGAATCTGGGTGGAACTGGCACCTTTACCATTGATGATGGGGCTTCCTTGACGGTGGCCACGAACGGGGTGCTGAATCTGGATGGGACGGGCTTGTTTGCCATTGATGGGCCGGTGACCAACAGCGGCACGGTCAACTGGCTGGGGGGAGAAGTGCAGGTGGCTAATGTGCCTGGTTATGCAGGTGTGATCTGGAACCAGGCGGGGGCGCAATGGTACATCCAATGTAATCAGACTTTGGCTGCCTACTATGGGGATGAGGTTTTCCACAATGGGGGCTTTTTGTGCAAGACCAACGTCAGTGGAACGACCACGATTGCCACCTATTTGAACGACACCGGCGGCACGGTGCAGGTGCAGATCGGGACGATCCAGTTTAGCGGTGGCGGCAATCTGCTCGGGACCTATCAGGCGGCGGCCGGCGCGGTGATTGATTTCAGCGGCGGGAATTATCCCTGGAATGGAACCGCCGATTTCGTAGGGCCGGGAACCGAGGAAATCACGGGCGGGACGGTGACGTTCACCAGCCCCATTACCACTCCCTTTTCGGCCAGCGGCGCGACCCTCACCAATTTGAGCGACCTGTTGGGCAGCGCCTACCTGACCAATTGCAGCATCGCGGACGCGGAGACCCTCGTGGGCACGAATATCAACTGGGCCAACGGAACGCTCACTGCCAGTGCTTCCTTGACGGTGGCCGCCAACGGAATGCTGAATTTGGATGGGTCTGGCACTTTTACCATTGATAATGGCGCTTCCTTGACGGTGGCCACCAACGGGGTGCTGAATCTGGATGGGACGGGCTTGTTTGCCATTGATGGGCCGGTGACCAACAGCGGCACGGTCAACTGGCTGGGGGGAGTAATACAGGTGGCGAATAATCATACGAGTGACTTGGGGGCGATCTGGAACCAGACGGGGGCACGGTGGTACATCCAATGCAGTCAGAGTTTGACTGCTTATTATGGGAATGGGGATGAGGTGTTCAACAATGCGGGATTGTTGTGCAAGACCAACGTCAGCGGAACGACCACCGTTGACACCGTTCTGAGCAACTACACCGGAACCGTGGATGCGGAAATCGGCACAATAGACTTCAATGGCAGCTACACTCTCGGAGCCGGCGGTACACTGAGTTTTGGCCTCAATAGTCTTTCGAGTTTCGGGGAGATCACCCTGGCCGGCACGGCTGCGCTCAACGGCACGCTTGGCGCCCACCTGAACAACGGCTATGTGCCGGTCGTGAGCGGTGCCTTCACGATACTCTCTTATGGCGCCTTTACCGGCGGTTTCAACAATACCGACCTCCCGCCCGTCGCCACCTGGCAGACCACCTATGGTAACACGGCCTTGACCATTAAGGTCACCGAGCTGGGGCCGGCCGTTCCATCGTTGACCGTTTTGTCAAGTCCGCCGAACATGATCCTTTCCTGGCCGACCAACGCCAGCGCCTTTGTGCTGAACCGGACCGCCAGCCTGAGTTTGCCGATCACCTGGATTCCGGTAACCAGCGGCATCACCATCAACGGAACCAGCAACACGATCACGATCAATGCCAGCAGCGGAAAGCAATTCTATGCCTTGATCGCGCCATAAAACCGGAGAAATTTCGGCTCAACCCGAGCTCCGCCTCAAAATTCCGATTATCTGGCTGCAAGCCACAAGCCAGACGCGACCTATACCAAAGGTGTATAACCCACATAGACTTATGTTACCTCGA
Organism: Verrucomicrobiota bacterium; assembly: GCA_049523455.1. Classification (GTDB taxonomy): domain Bacteria; phylum Verrucomicrobiota; class Verrucomicrobiia; order Limisphaerales; family UBA11358; genus UBA11358. The sequence goes on from JBEKMW010000007.1 coordinate 57,585, forward strand.
CAATCGGGATGGATTTTGAAATCCTCTATTCATCGTCCCAGAGATTAACATGCAGTTCCAACGCAACTTGTAGCTTAACTCAAAACCTGACAGGAAAAAACGTATGAAAACACTCCCTACCCATCGTTTGTTTCAAGGCCTGATGTCGCTTTTGGCCAGTGCCGGACTTTTGTGGTGCGGCAATGCCCGCGCCCAGATTGCCCTGCAAGACGGCGGCACCAACCTGATTACCACCACCTCGTCCCCGATCAGCACGAATAATTTTACCGTCACGGCGGGAGCCAGCGTGCTCGTGGTCTCCTTATTTGACCGGGATAACGCCAGCGCGGGCGACGGCGTGTCTTTGTCATGGAACGGTACGCCCATGATCAAGGTCGTCTCGGAGAACAATGCCAACAGCACCTGGGCGTGGAGCGACATTTATTACCTCTTCAACCCCACGCCGGGCATGGCGAATATTACCGCCACGGACGCCTCCGGCGGGAGCGTCAGCGCGATGACGTTGCAGGCCTATACCCTTAACGGCGTGGACACCAACGTGGTTCCCATGACTTACGAGATCAATAACGGCGCCACCACCAGCCTCTCGCTCGCTTTGTCTGCCTCTTTGGCCCCCGGTTTGGCCGTGGTCAATTCCAGTTATGGCACTGGCGGCACCACCCTGAACATTACGTCCACAGCCGGCACGGTCACCTGCCCAGAAGTTGACAACAATACCAGCCAGGCGATGGGTTATGTGAACAACATCCCCGCCACCGGCGCCACCATCACGGCCAATTCCGGCGGAAGCAGCCAGAAGATGGCGCTGGCGATTGCGTTCTTCACGCAGCTTGGCGCCGGGCCGGCGGCCCCGACAGGCTTCACGGCGACGCCTACCGCCCACCAGGTGAACTTGAGTTGGAATGCCTCAGCCGGGGCGACCGGCTATAACGTGTGGCGCGCGCAGGCCGGCGGCGGCTTCGCGGAGATTGCCACAGGGATCACGGACACCACGTATCCCGACACGACCGTATCCCCCTACACGCAGTACTATTATTATGTGCAGGGAGTGAATGGCAGTGGCGGAGGCGGCTTCTCGGTCGAGGCCAGCGCCTTTCCTTATTGGGCGACGGGTGTGATTGGCGTGCTGGATGGCTCCCTGAACGGCGGCCAGGTTGATTGGTCAACCAACAACAACAACGCTATCGGCCAGACCATCAGCGACACTTTCACCGTCAGCGCGGGCGCCAGCGTCCTGATCGTCAACCTCTATGACCAGATCACCAATAATAGTACTGGTCCCCTGACCAGTGACTGGACGCCCTCGACGCTTTCTTGGGGCACCCAGACCCTGACCAAGGTTGTCGGGCAATTCAACTCGCGCCCGCAATCGGTTTGTGCCACCTATTTTCTATTTAACCCGGCCGCCGGCACACAGACCATCTCCTACACCGATGCGACCGGGTATCCTGTCTGGTGTATGGACATGCAGGCTTATACGCTGCACGACGTTGACACCACGGTAAATCCCGTAGAGTACGGTGTCGCCGGCGGTTACGTCAACAACGACGTCATAAACACGTTGATCGGCAGCACTCCCTCCGGCGCCTTTGCGACGATTTGCGACGAAAGCGGCGCCTCCCCCGCTTACGTTATCTCGTCGAGCGGCACAACGAACTACGTGACGTCGCCGGGTCACACCAGCGTCCCGACTTACAGCCATCAGATCGTGATGATGGGCGGTGTGCTTGGTCTCGCGGCGGGCACCGGCTCTATCTGGGATACCAACACGTCCGGCGGTGTGCCGGCTACGCTGGCCAATGCCGTATTCACCGCTTTTATTCCTCCTTCGGCGCCGTCAGCTCCGGCCGATGTGACGGCCACGGGGCAGACCAACCGGATCGCCGTATCTTGGGTTGACACCTCGAGCGGCGCGGCGACCAGCTATGTAATCCTGCGTTCGGCGACTAGCGGCAGCGGTTACCTGCCCATTGGCACCAACAACGGGAACGCCAACGTCACTTACACCGACACCTCAGTGGTCAATTGGACGACCTATTACTACGTGGTGAAGGCCCGCGATAGCAATGGCGACAGCCCCTTGTCCTCCCCCGAGGCCAGCGCCACTGCCGTCGGCGTGCCGGCCGCCCCGACGGGGTTGAAGGCCATGTGGGGCAATTCCATGGTAACGTTGAACTGGAACACCCAGGTGGGCGCGGACAGTTGGAACGTCCTGCGTTCGACGACCAGCGGCAGCGGCTATACGACCGTGGGCAACGCGACGACGCCCGGCTATGTGGATACCACCGTGGCTAATTTCACGAAGTATTACTATGTGCTGGTTGCATCGAACAGCTTCGGCATTGGCCCCATTTCAGCCGAGGTCGGCGTGATTCCCGCCGTGCCCCTGACCAACTGGGTTGGCGTCTTCTACAGTGTGGCCGATATTTCCAACTGGCATAACACCGTATCCAACGGCGGCTTTGGCGGCGGTTATGCGACGTTTTATTCGGACGCTCCGGCGGCCGGGCCTTCCACCGGTTGCCTGCTGTTCTCGAACGTCTTTTATACCGGCGTCCTCGACGGCTGGGATGGCATCTCCGGCACCTTTAACGATCTGAACGAGAGCAATGCCACCGCGCTGGAGTTCGACGTCAAGGTCGAGGGGGATTATGACTCCGCAAACGGCATTCAGGCGTTGCAACCGACCGTCGAAAGCACCAGCGCCAATGGCAATTTGGGTTATCAATGGGGAGGCAGTCTTAACACTTCCACCAGCAACCAGTGGCTGCATGTCGTCGTGCCCATCTCCGGAGATGACGCCGGCAACGTCGCCAATTGGACCTTCATCAACGACATCAACCTGAACGTGGTGGACGGCTTCTACCCGACTCCCACGATGGTGATACTGGGCTATGCCAACTTCGAGTTCACCGGGGCGCCGGGTTATCCGCCCGTGTTCTCGGGTCTGGCCAACCCCGCCAGCGTTTCAGCCGGGACGCCGAGCGTGACCCTGACGGGCACCGTGTCAGGCGGCAACAACAATTATCTGGCCAACGGCACGCCCATCAGCGTGACCATTAATGGGAATACGCAAGGCACCACGGTCAATGACTCGTCCGGTGATTTCAGCATCAACTTCACCGGCACCGGCAGCCTGACGCCGGGAAGTTATCCCATCACCTACGTCTCCGCCTCTGACTACCAGATCTTCCTGGGCGGCACTAATAACGCCACGAGTCTGACGGTGACCAGTGCGGCGGCGCCGCCGGTTATCAATCCGGTGACCTTGGATCCCACCGGCCAGAACTTGCTGGTCAGCGTGTCAACCTCGCTCGGACACACCTACTATCTGTTGTCCGCGACCAACCTGAACCCGCCGGTCGTCTGGTCCACCAACAGCACCACCGCGGGAACCGGTGGCACCATCACCAACCTGGTGCCGCTCAATCTGTCGAAGGATCTGTTCCTGCAATATCAGGTCCAGTAACCGCGGCAATAGTCTGATTAAAGTTTGGAGGGTGCCGGCTCCCGGCGCCCTCCAAGTGTTTTTGGTTCGTGGTGAGTTTTTGACGATCCCTTCCCCATGCCTTATCCTCTGGCCGTATTGAGTTTTCGATGGAAACCAATTCTCTGACTGCCTCTGCCGGGCTGGCCGCTGGACGGGCGCGCTTCGTCCGCGATGCGCTGCCGCCGGGCGGTTTGTTTGCGGGGCTTGAGTGGCGTATTTCGCCGGAGCCGTTCCCGCTCGGCGAAAATCTGGCGCGCGAAATCGAGTCGTTGGGTCGCGTGCTGCTGCAGTTTTATCGCGCGGTCAATCTCCTTTACCGCAAGAGCGTGGCGGGCCAGCAGCCGGAATGGGTCGCCCGCTGGCTCGACCTCGGCAAACCCGCCGAACTCATCGCGTGGCAGCTCTCGCCCGCCTTCAAGAACGATGTGCCCCGTGTCATCCGCCCAGACCTTCTGCTCACCGAAAACGGCCTCCGCATCACCGAACTGGATTCCGTGCCGGGCGGCATCGGGTTGACGGCGTGGTTGAATAAGACCTATGCCGCCGTAGGACAGGCGTCGCGCCCGTCTCAGACTCCTGAAAGAGAGAACGGAGACAGGCAAGCTGCCGGTTCTGCGCTGGTCGGCGGCGCCGATGGCATGTTACGCGGCTTCGAAGCGATTTTTGATGATGCGAAACAAGTGCATATCGTCGTCTCGGAAGAGGCGGGCACGTATAAGCCCGAAATGGTTTGGCTGGCGGAGCAACTGAATGCCCAAGGCCGGTCAACTTTTACCGTTCAGCCGGCAACCTTCAGCCAATTCGCCGAGGGCGATGCTGTTTATCGCTTCTTTGAATTGTTCGACCTGGTGAATGTCTCAAACGCCAGGCGGATTTTCGAGCTGGCGGCGGAAAAGAAAATCCGCCTCACGCCGCCTCCCAAACCGGTGTTCGAGGAAAAGATGCTTTTTGCGCTGCTCTGGAACCGGAACCTCCGGGATTTTTGGCGCCAGGAATTGGGTGAGGGCTTCTTCACCCGGCTCCAACAAATGGTGCCCTACACGTGGATCATTGATCCGGCGCCCTTGCCACCGCAGGGGGCGATTCCCGAATTGAACCTCACGGATTGGCGCCAGCTCAAAGCGATGTCCCAGAAGGAGCGCGAGTTGATCCTGAAAGTGTCGGGCTTTTCCGAACACGCCTGGGGCGCGCGCGGCGTTTTTCTCGGCAGCGACTTGTCGCACGAGGACTGGTCCCGGGCGGTGGATGAAGCCATCCGGCATTTCAACCAGTCGCCCCGCGTGCTTCAGCGCTATCACAAACCGGCCTTGGTGGACTCACAATGGTTTGATTTTAGCCGGAACGAAATGACACCGATGAAGGGTCGCGTGCGGTTGTGTCCGTACTATTTTGTCCCCGCCCAAGGTAGTGAGGCGCGCCCGCGACTCGGCGGCGTGCTGGCGACCGTTGCCCCAGCCGATAAGAAAATCATTCACGGCATGAGCGACGCAATTTTGGCGCCCTGCGCCGTCTGAATCTTGGTTCGGAATATTCTATCGCGCCGTCTGGTCCGTTTCGCGCAATCGTTTCTGAATTTCGAATGAACCCGGCGCGAGGTGCCAGGCGGCCTGGTAATCCAACCGCGCTTCGGCTCGCGCCTGCTCCGGTGTCAAACGAGGATCGTGCAAGATCACATCGCCCAGCCGGACGAACGTGACCGGGTCGTCTGGCTGCCGCCACAAGGCTTCACGAAAGTGCAGTTCCGCGCTGGCCGGCTGGCCTTGGGCTGCGAATTGACTCCCCAGTTCCTTGTGCAGCCGGCAGTCGAACGCACTGACATCGAAATTCCGTGCCAGCCAGACCAGCCACAACGCCATTACTGCGGCCAGCAGCGCGGCAAATTCGGGGAAACCTTGCTCCCCCGCGATGGCGCGGTGCCGGATTACGCTTCGCCCGAGCAATAGCAAATAAAGCCCTAGACCGTCCAATAGTGCCGCGGCGGCCCGGTCCTGCACCCAGCGCGCGCCCACCGACCACCGCCCCAGTTCTTGAATTTCACCAACCGCCACCAGCGAATTCCGGTCATTTCCGGTGATTTCCACCCGGAATGGATTCTTCGGCGCCGCCACCGTAACGGTCTCCCACCGGCCAAAGGCTTTTGGGCGCACTTCAGTGGTCAGGCCGCTGGATTGTTCTACGAGTTGAACGCGAATTCCGTTGGTGTCCGAACCGCAACACAATTGCATGGCGAATTCGGGCCGCGTCGGGGAAATCGTTTCGCTGATAAAACGGCCGGCAGCGGCAGTGCCATTGGTGGTGTAGTTGCCCCATACCGAGGCGAACTCCCGCCCGGGCAATTCCGGCGGGCACCCACCGGGGACAAACGCAGCGTCGGAATTGGTCGCCGCGGCCAACGTCAACGGCGGGCGGCAGACCGGGGGCAGGATGGTCGCAAGGTCGGTGTCCAGCAGCAGGTCAATCAGCCGTTGTCCATCCCAATACGGAATTTCAACCGGCGGCTGGTTGAGCAAGTAGCGCGCGTCCCGCGTGGCCACGTAGGCGCGCACATTGGCTTCTTCGATCAGGCTCAACCGTTTCGTCTGCTGCAAATAATTTGCGGCCACCGGATGGTTTCCCGGCGCCAACCCGCAAAGTCCGCAGAGGCCCCAAAAACAGAATCCGGCCCAAACCACGGCCAGGGGCATGACGATTGCCTGCGGCACCCGGCCAAAGTTGGCGCGTTCGGCGATGACCAGCCAGCCGGCCAAACCGGCAATTGGGATGATCGCCAACGTGTCCATATAGCGGCTGCTGTCACCCAGCGCCGCGCGTCCGAAAGCGAGTGCCGCCGCTTGCAAGACACCCCACAGTCCCAGCGCCAGAATGAATTCGGGCGCTCGCAGGTCCTGGTCCGGCGAACGAAAATATTGCCAGCACACCACGGCCAACGGCAGGCAGGTGATTAAGCACATCAAGGGATGGTCGGGGAATGGCCAGGCCAGATGACGCATCAACGCGTTCAAGAACACCACCAGCGACTGCGCCTGAAATGGTTTGTCCTGCTCCACGGTCACGCGCAACGCCCAGCCTGCGATAAACACCGCCAGGCCGCACCCCAATACGATGAACTGGCCGCGGGCCAGGCGGCGATTCTTCAGCCAGCGCAGCCCCGCCAATCCGGCAACCGTCAGTGCCGCCAGCAAACCGGACGCCATGGTGAACAAAGCCAGAATGGCGGCGGCCAGTCCCACCCACCACCTGGCCTGCCGCGGCGTTCCGAATCCCAAACCGGCGATGGCAGCCACCGAGAAAAGGCACAGAAAATATTCCTGTGACTGGAACCCGCGAATCGTGTTCTCCGCCGCGAACGGCAGCGCAAAAAAAGGCGCGAGCAGAACGCAGATCAAGCCTTCCTTCCTTTTGCCCAGGAACACCCACAGGCAAAAGGCCAGCCCGCCGGCAAACCCCGCGTGCAGCAACGCGTTGACCACCATCTGCAGATCGGGGTCCCACTGGCCGTTGAGCCGCAATTCCAGCAGGTCCAACAGGCGCGTGAACAGAATCCGATGTTCATTGTGCGCGGCGAACAGCGCGCCCCAGGTCAGATGTCCTTCGAGCCAGGGCTTGAAGACGAGTTTCGCTTCGTCCCATTGGTCCCAATAGGGGAGCGGCGACCCATAGACCTGGATGATCCATAGCTTGGCGCCCAAAATCACCAGCAACAGCGCCGCCAGCCACGCCGCCAGCCACCACCGGGAATCCGGTTTATGGGGTTCCATGCGGGCCCTCCGCTGACGCCTTCAACGCCTCCGCCTTTTGTTCGTGGATGGCTGCGCGCCTGGGATTGTTGATGGATCTGAAATGTTCCGCGAGCTGGAATTGCAAGGCTTGTTCGACCGAGTTGCGCGTGACCGGCGTTTTGGTCCAGACAAAACCAAGCGACCCCAGCAGCGCCAGCAAGACCGCAAAAGCGGGGAGATTTTCCCAGGCCAGCCCCGCCGGGCTGCGGATGAGGCCATAGGCCACCAGGACGATGAACCAGCCGAGTCCGCAATAAATCAGGACCGTGGCGTGGCGCAACAGCCATTGCAAAACACCAGTGAAACGGCCCATGACGTTTGCTTGTGCCGGCGGCAGGCACGCCGCTGGCAGGATGGCCTGCAAATCTTTGTCGCGCAACGCCCCCAAAACCACTCTTGGGTCTGGCGGCACTGTGGGAGGCTCGAGCAAATCCCGCTCGTCACCGGAGGCCATGAAGGCAGCCACCCGTTCCTCGGCTATCAGGTTCATGGAACGGGTCGGAACCAAAAGGTCCGTCACCACCAACCCGGAAACCCGGACCAGGCCAAGGAAGATTATGGCTGCCCACAGCAACGGCAGCAGCGCTGCGCCTCTCTTCAAAAACGCGGCCGGAAACCAGCCGCGCACCAGCGCCAGCCAGGCAAACAGACTGGCGATGGCCAGCACGTTCAATTTGTCCATAAACCGGCTCGCGGGCACCCCCTCGCCGAAATTTCCGCGCCCGTAGGCCAGGGCCAGGCATTGCAGGATGCCCCAGAACCCCAGCGCCAGGGGGAATTTCGCCGCGCGCCCTTCCGGATAATCCCGCCGGAGATACTTGACCGCCAGCCAGATGAGCGGCAGCAAAATGAGGCAGGCCATCGCCGGTGCATTGAAGAACGGCCACGCCAAGTTGCGTTCGAGCGCGCCGACAAATTGCATCAGGTTTTGTGCCCGCAAAAGACGGTCGCCCTCATACGGCACATACAAGGCCGCGCCCAACCCCGCGACCGCCAGGCACGCACCCAGGGTGATGAGGTTCTCCCCTGCGAGGCGGCGCAGCCGGATGGCCCGCAATAATATTAATCCGGCGATGGCCAGCGGTGTGAGCAGCCCGGACGCCATCGTGAACAGATCCAGGACAGCCACGGCCAATCCCAGGCACCATCGCCAGTCACCCGGTTTCCCAAAAACCAACCCGGCCATCGCCGGCAAAGCGAAGAACGCCAGGAAATAGGCCTGCGAATTGAATGCCCAAATGGTGTTCTCGGCCGCGTAGGGCAGCGCAAAAAACGGGGCCAGCAGGCAGCAAATGAGCCAGCCATCCCGCCGCCCGCCGCCCGCCCACAGACCCAGCGCCAGTCCGCAAACGTAAACCGTGTGGATGAAGGCGTTGATCGCCATTTGCAACATCGGCTCCCATCGCCCGTTCAGCCAGATCGTCCCCACGTCCAGCAGCCGGGTGAAGAGGATCCGGTGCTCGCAATAGGGCGCCAAATAATCCTTCCAGGTCAACTGGCCATCCAGCCACCCCTTGATGAACGTCGTCGCTTCATACCACTGGTCCCACCAGAGCAGCGGCGAACCGTACAGTTGCACCACCCACAGCTTGGCGCCCAGCACCACCAGGAACAGCGCCGCCAGCCAGGCAGCAAATTGCTTGAAGGACTCGACAGGCCGGTTCGCTGGTTCGGTCATTGCACTGGGACTCAATTGCGCGCGAGCGTAAATTAATTTCGCAGCCGCGCAAGCCCGCAGACCGGGCCCGCAGACCGGGCGCATCTCAGTTTTTGACAGGGCCGATGCGCCGCTCCGGGTGCCGCTGGCTGAGAAAGAGGGGGAGAATGACGAATATCTAAACCCTAATGACTAAAGGATGTCCCAATGACCGAATCACCAATGATCATGCCAAGCGCTTTGGGCTTCGGGCTTGGTCATTCTTTGGTCATTGGCAGTGACGTCACAATTCTCCAACCGTCTCTCTCGCAGTCCACTGACGCTGCGGATTTTTTTCGTGTCATTTGGGACGAATCGTGGTTAAAGGATTGGCGACGTTTTATGGATTTTGATTCGAGCAGATTTCCCCTGCGGCCGGCATGGGTCGAGATTGACCTGGCCCGGCTGCGCAACAACCTGCGGCTCATCCGCCGCGACCTGCCGCCCGGCGTCCGCCTGCTGGCCGTGATCAAGGACGAGGCCTACGGCCACGGCGCGCTGGATACCGCCCGCATCGCGCTGGAAGAAGGCGCCTGGGGCTTCGGCCTGAGCACGCTGGAAGAAGCGATGAACCTCCGCGACGGCGGCATCCGGGCGCCGCTGCTCCTGCTCGGCGAACGGCAGGAGCCCGAACTGGAATGGTGCGTGGCGCATGACCTGACGGTTTGCGTGAATGAGCCGCATACCGTCCGGACATTGGCCCGGATCGCGGCCAACTTCGGCAAGCGCACACCGGTTCACTTGAAAATCAACACCGGCATGAGCCGCTACGGAGTCCGTTGGGACGAAGCCATGCCGCTGGTGGAAACCATTCTCGCCGAAAAATCGCTGCAACTGGAAGGCGTGATGACCCACTTCGCGCAGTCGGACGAAACCGACAAGAGCTTTGCCAACCTCCAGTTCTCCCGCTTCAACGAGGTATTGGGAGGGCTCGCGAGACGGAACATTTCCGTGAACCTGCGCCACACCTGCAACAGCGGCGGCTTCCTCGACCTGCCGCAGGCGCATCTGGACATGGTGCGCCCCGGCATTTTGATCTACGGCGTTTTTCCGTCGCAGGTTTGCCGCCGCCTTCCCGGCATCGAACCGGTCATGTCCGTGAAGGCCAGAATCGCGGGCATCCAAAAAGTGAAACCCGGCGAGGTCGTCGGCTACGGCATGCGTTACACCGCGCCGAGCGGGCGCCGGATTGCCGTGTTGCCCATCGGCTACGGCGACGGCTTCCCGCGCGTACGCAATGAAGGCGGCGCGCTCATCCGCGGGCAGCGCGCTCCGCTGGTCGGCGGCATCGCCATGGACGCGCTCATGGTGGACATCACGGACATACCCGACGCGCAAATGTGGGATGAAGCGGTCATCATGGGCCGGCAGGGCAACGAGGAAATCACCGTGCGCGACATCGCCAAATTAAAAAACTCGGTCACCTACGACGTGCTGACCAACTGGCGGCTCCGCCTGCGGCGCCAATCGGTGAATGCGGGCAAGTCCCCGCGCGAACTCGAAGCTGTGGCGGCTGGATGATTTTTAACCACTGATTAACACGGATGCGCGCGGATAAAAAAAAGGCAGGACGCGAATTTCGCCAATTATCGGGCAGTGTCCTCAATTCAGGAGCGCGGCTCTATGAGCCGCAGCACATCCCCATGCAATCCAAGCCGCTGCGGGTCGCAGACCCGCGCTCCGAAAACAAATCGGGACACTCCCAATTATCGCGGAGTTTTTCCAACTTTGGTAAATCCGCGCAATCCGCGTAATCCGCGGTACCTCTCTCCATGAAACTCCTCTTCTCCGAGCAAAATTCCGACTACGAGAATTACCAGTTTCCCTACGCCATCTGGGCCGTGCCGGAGGAGGGCGAAACGCCGGCGGACATTTTTGACGCCGGTTTTTTGCCGTCGTCGCGCTATTTGGACCGCTTTTATCTCTGCCGGCAGGTGCGCGTGAATTTGGCCAAATTCAAACCCTCCTCCGAAAACCGCCGGATTTTGCGCAAAGGCAAAGGCATCAACGTGCAACTCGTCCCGCGCGACCAATACAATTACACGCCCGAACGCCGCCAGTTCTTCAAAACCTACGCCGACATCAAATTCGGCAAGGATGCGATGACCTTTGAGCGGCTGGACGGCTTGTTTTCCACCCCCATCATTTCGCACCTGCTCGTGTTCAGCGACGGCGACCAGGAGGTCGGCGTGGCCACGCTCTATCTCGAAGGGCGGGCGCTCGCCTTTTACTACTATGCGTTTTACGACCTGAACTATTACGCGCGCAACCTGGGCATGTTCATGATGACCTCGGCGGCGGCGCTGTTCGCCGAGCGCGGGGTCAGGCATCTTTACCTGGGCACCTGCTACTCACAAAACGCGCTCTACAAAACGCAATTCGCCGGCGCGCAATTCTTCAACGGCTTCCGCTGGTCCGACGACCTGGACGAACTGAAATTCATCATCCGGCGCGACAAAAAGGAGCTCACGCAGCACCTGCTGGAAACCGACGAATACCGCGCGAAATTCTACGATGGCGACTTGAGGGAAATCGTGGACGCCAGCGCATTTCGCGTGAAAGCCGGCTGAACCAACGGACTGGCATCATTGGGATCCCGCTTGCCCGAAATTCCTGTGTGCTTTTCCCCGCCTACCCGTACCAAAGGCGTAGAGCAGACTACGCCTTATGGCCGCTTGACGGATTGGGGCGTTTTTGTTTTACTAAATTTACCAATAAATCAAGTCATCCGGATTTACGTTCGGGCGGCGAGGATAATGTCGGGCGTCTGTGAAAGGAAACAAAATAGCTATGAAAACTTATATCACTGGTTGTTGGTTTCAGAAATCATTGTTTGCGTTGGCCGTTATCGGGCTGCTGTCGTGTGGCAACGCCCGGGCCAACATTGCCATACAGGATGGTTCGCCGCTGGTTTCGGTTGATGCCGTGGCCGCCACCGTGAGCACACCTTTTACAGTCACCGCCGGGGCCGACGTGCTGGTGGTTTGTCTGGCTGATAGAAATCAGTCATTAACGGCGGCCACCAATGGTGCCTCGCCTTCAAGCCTGTCGTGGGGGGCTCAAACCATTTCCCGGGTGGTTTCGCAAAACAACTATGTCAGCCATTACGCCGACAGTGATATCTATGTCCTCTACAATCCCACTGCGGGCTCGAACACCATTACGGCCACAGATACGACCGCGCAGACGCCTTCCATAATGACGATGCAAGTCTTTTCCTTGAACGGCGTCAACACCAGCATCCCCCCGGCCACTTACGGGGTTGGCAACGCCGATATTGACGCCGTCGGCTTCCTCAATATGCCTGTGACCAACGTTGCGGGTGCCTGGGCGGCGGTGTGCGCCACCGCGGGTGACAACGGAGCCGGCCTGTCCATCACCTCGTCCAGTGGCACGACCAATTGGGTTGTTACCCAAGTCCAGCAGAGTCAAGTTTTGGGTGTGGTGCAAGATCTCACACCGGGCTCCAACTCCCTCACGGTGGTTGACCCGACGCAGAACGGCACGCAGGTTGGGTTTGCGGCTGCGCTATTCACGCCGTTGTCTTATGCGTTTACTCCGGCTCCCACGAACGTGGTGGCGACGGGGCAGACGGGCTCGATCAAATTGACTTGGGATGATGCCACAGGGGGCGCCGCGACGAGCTATAACGTCTTGCGCTCAACGACGAGCAGCGGCGGCTACGGCCGGATTGCGGTCACCACGGGCAACTCGGCGACCAATTACACCGATACCAGCGTGGTCAACTATGTCACCTATTATTATGAGGTGCAGGAAGTGGCTGCCAGCACCAGCGCCAATTCGGCGCCACCAGCCAGCGCTTACGCGGTGGGGGTGGAGCCGGCCCCGGTGGGTTTGGCAGTGTCGTCACTCAACGGCGCGGCGGGGTTGGTTTGGTACCCCTCCTTCGGCGCGACCGGCTATCAAGTCCTGCGCGCGACCAGCAACCCCGGCAGCCAGGCCAGCTACAGCGTCATTGCCACTCCGACTATAGGTGTTTACACGAACACCGGTCTGGCCAACGGGACGACGTATTACTATGAAGTCGCTGCCGTGAACGGCTTTGGCACGGGCACCCCTTCGGCCTACGTGAGCAGCACACCGGCGGTCCCCAACGCCGGCATCGCCGTGCATGACGGCGGGTTGAATTCCACCCAATATGTCGCCGGGTCATCAAGCATCAACTTGAATGTCGAGGTTACCCCGGGCGCCAACGCGCTGGTGGCGGCTTTGTATGACAACAACGGTGGTGACACTGACAACGCGTCGCCCCAATTCATGGTCTGGAGCAATTACTCCACGGGGACCACTCAGATTCTGACCCGGGCGGTTTCCGAGAATTCTGCCGGATACAATTATACGGATGCCGACCTTTATTACCTGTGGAATCCGGGGGCCGGCGCGGGTGTCGTTTCCGCCACGGATACGAATAGCGCCGTTCCGACCGCCATGCTCATGCAGGTCTATAGTCTGAGCGGCGTTGACACCACGAACTTCAATGGCGGGGTTCCTTACAGTGCCGGCGCCGACTCCTCTAGCGCCACAACCCTTCAGGTCACCACCCCGGCCAACACGCCGAATGGCTCATGGGCGCCAGTGATCAGCTTTAATTACAATGGCGGGGGCGGGAACTTCATCACCAATACGGCGAGCAGTGGCACCCCGATCGATTTTAACTTCCAGAAAGACGGGAACCAGAATAACCTGGGCTATATCGCCAATCTCATCGCCGGCTCGAGCACCATCACGGCTTCGGCCTCGGGCGGGCCCACACTGATGGCGCTGGCGGTTGAGGTCCTTGCGCCGGGCGCCGGCGGCACGCCCGCTCCCACCAACGTGGTGGCGACGGGGCAGCAAAACCAAGTGACGTTAAAGTGGGATGATGCTTCCGGGGGCGCCGCGACGAGCTACACGGTATATCGTTCGACCAACAGCGGCACCGGCTTCACCTCGATGGTCACCAATAATGGCAACGCTTCGACCAATTACCTCGACACCGCGGTAAGCGACTGGACGACGTATTATTACGTGGTGAAAGCCGGGAGCCCCAACGGCATCAGCCTGTTCTCGACGCCGGTGGCCAGCGCGATACCGACGGGCACACCCGGGACCGCTACGGCGTTGACGGCGACCAATGGCATCAACTCCGTGCTCTTAACCTGGAACGACCTCGGCGCGACCAACTTCAACGTGTTGCGCGCCGCCAACACTCCCACAGGTTTTACCGTGGTGGCCAATGTGAACGGAAACGCTTACACGAACCCCGGTACCGAAGCGACGCTGTATTACTATGAAGTGCAGCCCATCAACTTCTTCGGCACGGGCACCGTTTCGAGCGCGGTCAGCGCCATCCCCTGCGTGGCCTTCTTTACCAACTGGATTAGCATCCCCGTTGACAACACCTGCACCAACGGTTGGGTCTGGAATACGCCGGGAGTTTCTGATTCCCTGTTGTTCGTTGGGACCCCCGCTCCGCCTGCGCCCTCACTCGGCTACATGGACCTGCAAGTGTTCCTAGGGACCAATAGTGGCGCGCAATCCGGCGGCATGGTGAGCAATCTCCCGAACCTGAACCTGAGCACTTACCTCGGCATCCAGTTCGACATCGCGAACATCGGCAGTGAATGGGATGAATTCAGCCAGGTCCAGTCAGTGGACGTCTTTCTCACGTGCCCTGGAACCACCAACGGACCTATGGCATATAAATTCATGAATCTGACCGGCCCGAATAGCGATATCGAGGGTGATATAGCGCTATTCGAGGCGTCTGACTCGGAGATAAATTTGCATTTCAACATTCCCATGAGCCAGCTCGCGCTCAATCCCAATGGCCCGGCCTTCTACAACGCGGTGCCGACCAACTGCACGGCGTTGCAGCTTGAAGTCTATGACGGCAATCTGGCTACTCTTACGCCCAACACGGACGTGGAGTTTGACATTGGCTTCGCCAACATCGAGTTCTACGGGGCGCCTGGCTACACGCCCGTTTACACGTGTCCGGCTCCGACCGCTGCTCCGGACGCCCCCAGCGTCACCCTGACCGGTTCAGTCGGCTCTCCGGTGGGCGGCGTGCCGTTCTATCTGAACCTGGGCACCCCGGTGAACGTAACCGTTGCGGGTGGCACCACGCAAAGCACCACCGTCTATGATTCAAAGGGTGACTTCAGTATCGTTTACACCCTGCCGGCTTTGGGGAACGGAAGTTATCAGATTACGTACACCACCCCGTCCGACAACGTGTCGTTTGTGGCGGGAATGAATAATACCAATCACCTAACGGTGACGTCCGTCGGCCCAGCGCCAACGCCGGTCATTCCGGCGCCCAAGCTGAATGCCACCGGCACGAGCCTGCTGGTGACGCCGGGAGGCAACACGGCATCCGGACATACATACTATCTGTTGCAAACGAGCAACCTGAACCCGCCGGTGGTGTGGACGACCAACACCTCGTTCGCCGGGACTGGCGCCCCGGTCACCAACACAGTGCCGATCAATTCGGCCAAGGATCTGTATCTGAAGTACCAGGTCAATTAAGCACTGCAACGGTCTGATTCAAGTTTGGAGGGTGCTGAAAGTTCGGCACCCTCCAAATGTTTTTATCAATTCTGATTAAACGCCCTGGGAAGACCGGTTTGGCACAGGTCATCTACTGCATGGGCGGCGGCCAGGTGAGCTTGGGGATATTGAACTGATTAAACGCCGGGGGAAGATCGGTTTGGTGCATGTAATCCTCTTCATAAGTGGAAAGGTATTCCGTGAGCTGGTACGTGGATTCAATCGGATACCAATTAACCGACCCATCACAGGTGAGGGTGTTGAGCCCGTCGGGGATTAAGGGATTGGTGCCGGGGCGATGGTGTGGCGTACCGTACTCAAGAACCCCAATTTCAAAACTAACCACCGCGGAATAGCCATCACGGTATCCGCATGCGCAGTCCGACGCCATATCCCAATCGGGCTTGGCATTGGACAACGTGATGGGGCTGTAGGAGGGGGTGCCGGAGGTGAACACGGTGTTTACCCAATACTTTATGCCACCATAATAACAGTAACCAATCAAATATTGCTGCTGACTTGGTTGGTAAACGGGCAACCCGCCGACGGTGCCATAGTCAGGCAGGCTGGGACAAACCCAAACACTGAACGTGTTGGT
>JBEKMW010000008.1:0-73045 GCA_049523455.1 Verrucomicrobiota bacterium
AGTACTGAGCTTGCGTTGCGCTCTGCTTTCCGCCGGCGGTTGGGATTACCTGTGGAATCAACCGATGCCCAAAGCCGCTTGACCACCTTGCCTGTAACTTTCCTGCAACGCACCCATTCCGAATTGGCTTCCGGCTTGCCAGAATCTCATTTACAGCGGCCCCCTCTTCACAAACACTGTTCGGCTCTTATGGCCGTGCCTAAAGATAACCCGTTCATGGAAAAAATTGTGTCGCTTTGCAAGCGGCGCGGTTTCATTTACCCTTCCTCCGAGATTTACGGCGGCATCAACGGCTTTTGGGATTACGGGCCCCTCGGCGCCGAACTCAAGCGCAACGTCAAGGACCTTTGGTGGAATGCGACCATCCGCCGGCGCGACGACGTCGTCGGCCTGGACGCCACCATCATTATGTCGCCAAAAATCTGGCAGGCCAGCGGACACGTGGACACCTTCAGCGATCCCATGATCGACTGCAAAACCTGCCAGGGCCGCTTTCGCGCCGACCAGACCGGTGAAATCCCCTGCCCGAAAAAGCCCGGCAAATGCGTCAGCGAATGCGACGGCGAGAAAACCGCCCCGCGCGCGTTCAACCTCATGTTCCAAACGTACGTGGGGCCGGTGCGGGATGATTCGGCCATTGCCTATCTTCGCCCGGAGACGGCGCAAGCCATCTTCGCCCAGTTCAAGAATGTGCTGGAAACCACGCGCCAAAAAGTGCCCTTTGGCATCGCCCAGGTGGGCAAGGCCTTTCGCAATGAGGTCACCCCGCGCAACTACACCTTCCGCTCGCGCGAATTCGAGCAGATGGAGCTGGAGTTCTTCATCAAACCCGACGAAGTCGTGGAAGCCATCGCCGGCCGCGTCGCCAAGGCCGGCGAACTGGTTCCGAACTCCCAACTCCCAACTCCCAACTCCGATTGGGGCTGGGAAGCCTGGCACAAATACTGGGTGGAGCAGCGCCTCGCGTTTTACGAAAGCATCGGCCTGCCGCGCACGACCCTGGAGGAATACTGGCAGAAGCCGGCCGAGCTGGCGCATTACGCCCGGGCCTGTGTGGACCTCTTGTTCAAATTCCCCTTCGGTACGCAGGAACTCGAGGGCATCGCTGCCCGCAGCGACTTCGATTTGAGCCAGCACGAGCGTTTCTCGGGCAAAGCCATGGGCGTGTTCGACGAGGAACTCCGCGCCGCCTGGAGTCAATTGCCCAGGGAAAAACAGGACGAACTCCGGCGCCGCTATTACGAACACCGCAAGCAATATCTTGCGAAGATGGCAAGGCCCGGAGAAACGCCCGAACAAGTTGACAAGGCAGCGCGCGAAGACGCCGACGGTCTGGCCAAAGGCCAATACCTCCCGCACGTCATCGAGCCTTCCGCCGGCGTGGACCGCCTGATGCTCGCCCTGATTTGCCATGCGTATCATGAAGACCAGATGCCCGATGAAAAGGGCAGGCTGGAAACGCGCATCGTGATGAAATTTCATCCGCGCGTCGCGCCCATCAAGGTGGCCGTCCTCCCGTTGCTCAAAAACAAGCCCGAACTGGTCAAAACTGCCCGCCAAGTTCATGAACTTTTGCGTCCCTGGATGAATGTATTCTACGACGACGCGGGCGCCATCGGCCGCCGCTACCGCCGCCAGGACGAGGCCGGCACGCCCTTCTGTGTGACCGTTGACTTCGACACGCTGGGCGAAAAACCCGAGTTGAAGGACACGGTGACCGTGCGTTTTCGCGATGACGGCCGGCAGGAACGGCTGAAAATTTCCGAACTTCGTGACTGGTTGCTGGTCAAAATCCGTTGATGTCCGGAAATGCCCCAACTCCTGCGGTGAAAAAGCGTGCGCCGATGCTGTATTGCATCGCCGTCTTCAAGCTGATCAAAGGCCTCGCGCTGCTCCTCCTGGCGCTGGGCGTCTTGAGCCTGGCGAACAAGAATTTGCCGGATGTGTTCGACCAGTTTTTGCGCTGGGTGCATCTCGACCCGGAGCGGAGTTTCTTCCAGGGCATCGGCGACCGGCTGGGCACCATCACCCCCACCAATGTCCGCGCCGTGGCGCTGGGCTCGTTCCTTTGCGGCGTGTACCTCATCGTTTTGGGTTTGGGTTTGGCCTTCCGCGCCAAATGGGCCATCTGGTTGTCCATCGGCGAATCGGCGTTTTTTATTCCCGTTGAAGTTTATCAACTGGTGCATCACCGGTCTGCGGCGGTCACCCAGCCGCACCGACAGGAACTATTCCGCCATCCGCAACTAGGCATGTTCATCGTGCTCGTGCTGAACGTCATCATCGTCTGGTATCTCTTCAAAAACCGGGAACGGCTCTTCCGGCATCATCACTGAAAGCCCCGCCTTTGCCGGACGGCGCCAGGAAGGTTATCTGACCCCGTTCAACGCCAACACTTGCGCGAATTGAAACCGCCGCCAAATTTGCCGTGACCACCGCGGCCGAATGAATATCATTGGATTGTGACCACGACCGAGGCCATTCAACTGCTCGAAAAATTCCGCGCCGGAGGCGCCGGACGCGATGAAGTCTTGCGTGCCTTCCAGGCGCCGCCCCTCGCCGACCTCGGCTTCGCTCAGGTGGACACCCATCGCGCGCTGCGCAAGGGGTTTCCCGAAGTCATCTTCGGCGGCGGCAAAACGCCGCAGCAGGTGGTGAAAATCGCGGTGAAAATATTGGAACACGAGCAGCGCGTGCTCGTGACGCGCGTCAACGGTGAACACGCCCGCGCCCTCCGCCGCAAGTTCAAGCGCGCCGTCCATCACCAACTCGCGCGTTGCGTCACCATCGAAAAAAAACCGTTGCCCAAGCGCCCGGGAACCATCGCCGTGGTGTGCGCCGGCACGAGTGATTTGCCCGTGGCCGAGGAAGCAGCCGTTACCGCCGAAATTATGGGCAATCGCGTCGAACGCGTCACCGACGCCGGCGTGGCCGGGGTGCATCGCCTGCTCCATCGGCTGGACGCCGTGCGGCGCGCCAACGTGGTCGTCGCCGTCGCCGGCATGGAGGGCGCTCTGCCGAGCGTCGTGGCGGGGTTGGTGGATAAACCGGTCATTGCCGTGCCCACCAGCGTGGGCTATGGCACCAGCTTTGGCGGCCTCACCGCCTTGCTGGCCATGTTGAACAGTTGCGCCAGCGGCGTGACGGTGGTGAACATTGATAATGGCTTCGGCGCCGGCTACGCCGCCAGCCAGATTAATTTCCTATGTGGCGGCGGTCTGTGACATGATATGACATGACGACCAAAACTCTCTACCTCGATCTCTTCAGCGGCATCAGCGGCGATATGTTCATTGGTGCGCTCCTGGATCTGGGCGTGGACGCCAACCGCCTGGAACGCGAGTTGCACAAGCTCAAGCTCGACGGTTACCACATCCACGTGGCGCGCAGACTCAAATCCGGCATCGAGGGTGTGAAATTCGACGTGCATTTGTCGGATGATCACGAACACCATCACCCGCACGACCACCCGCGTGACGGTCATCACTCATCACGCATCACGCAACACCCAACCCATCCCGCACATCCCCACCACCGCTCGTTTGGCCAAATCCAAAGGCTCATCAGTCGCAGCAAGCTGTCGCCGTGGGTGAAGCAGAAATCCATCGCCGTCTTCCGCCGCATTGCCGAAGCCGAGGGGAAAATCCACGGCTTGCCCCCCCACCAGGTCCATTTCCACGAAGTCGGCGCCGTGGATTCGCTCGTGGACATCGTCGGAGCTTCCGTTGCACTCGCCCTGCTCGGCCAACCGCGCGTGCTGGCTTCCCCGGTGGTCGAGGGCACCGGCTGGGTGGATTGCGCCCATGGCAGATTTCCCGTCCCCACTCCCGCCACCCTGGCAATCCTCGGCGCCCGCGGCATCGGCGTCACCCAATGCGACGAGCCTAACGAACTGGTCACTCCCACCGGCGCGGCGTTGCTGGCCGAGTTCGCCGAGAGTTTTGGGCCGATGGACCGCCTGGCCGCCGAAAAAATCGGCTTTGGCCTCGGCTCGCGCGATAACCGCACACGCCCGAACCTATTGCGGGCGATTCTCGGCACCAACGACCAACGCCCTCGGAGGGACGAGCTACGCGAGTCCCCAAATATCGTGTCGCCTGCCACCCCTCACCTGTCACACCTGGATTGGGAAACCGACCGCGTCGCCGTACTGGAGACCAACCTGGACGACATCAGTTCCCAAGTGCTCGGCCATTTCGTCGAACTGGCGCTGGCCGCCGGCGCCCTCGACGTTTTTTACACGCCGATTCAGATGAAGAAGAACCGGCCCGGCGTGTTGCTGACAATCTTGTGCGCCGAGGCGGACGCGGACAAGTTCAGCGAGATGATTCTGCGGGAGACCAGCGCCTTTGGCCTCCGGCGCACCATCGCCGAGCGGCGGAAATTGCGCCGCGCGTTCACCACGGTCAAGACGCGGTTCGGCCCGGTCACGGTCAAACTTGGCCGGTTGGGCGGGAAAATCGTCCAGGCCGCTCCGGAATATGAATCCTGCCGCAAACTGGCGGCAAAAGCGGGCGTGCCGTTGAAGAACGTTTATGACGCCGCCCTCAAGCCCGGCCAGACCGGGGCGTGATGCCGCCCGGCCATTTTTTACCGGCCACTTTTTACTTGCACGCCGGGCGGTTGGGGCTTATAAATGGGTCAGGATTTGAACTGGCCGTGCCAGTTCGAGCGATGCGAAATCTTACAGTTATGCTACAACCGCCGAGGGTGTCTTGAGCCGCCCTTTTCCCTCACGCCATTCTTCGTCTGATTCGTATGTCCGGGTCAATGGCAAAATCCGTGCCCGCGAGGTGCGCGTCATTGGAGTGGACGGCAAGCAGCTCGGAGTGCTCTCCCTCAACGACGCACTGGCCATCGCACGGCAGCACGGCGTGGACCTGGTGGAAATTGCCGCAACGGCCACGCCGCCGGTCTGCCGCCTCGTAAACCTGGGCAAGTTCCGCTACGAAAAAGCCAAGAAGGAAAAGGAATCCAAAAAGCACCAGCACGCCTCCATCGTCAAGGAAGTCCAACTCAGCCCCCGCATTGATCCCCACGACTTGGCCATCAAGATCGAGCACGCCGTCGGGTTCCTGTGCGAGGACATGAAGGTCAAAATCGTGCTCAAATTCCGCGGACGCGAAATGCAACACCAGGAATTCGGCTTCCACGTCGTCAACAAATTCCTCGCGGACATTGCGCTTTATGGCCGGCAGGACTTCGATCCCAAGGTGATTGGCCGCGGCATCAGTGTGATGATCAGTCCGCTGCCGCGCAACAAACGCGCCAGGAATCCCTACCAGGTCGAGGGCGCCGCCACGCCCGTGAACAGTCATCCCGTGAAATCCGAATCCGTGCAAAAGCCCCCGGCTCCCGCCCCTGCCCCGCCGCCGGACGGCGGCTTTGTCAATAATCCGTTCGCTGACCTTCAGGCATAATCCCACGCCTATACCAAAGGCGTATAACAAACTACGCCTTTTGTGCGCTTGACAGATTGGCGCGTTTTCGTTCTACTAGTACCCAACGGTCCAAAACAACCTGAAAATAGTGACTCATTGTCAAAACCAATACGGTTTACGTTTGGGCTTCCAGAACGTTGCCGAACGTCTGCCAAAGGAAACTGAATAGTTATGAAAACTCATGTCATCAACCACTGGTTTCAGAAATTGCTGTCTGCCTTGGCCCTTGTCGGGCTGCTAGCCTATGGGAACGCCCAAGCCCAAATTAATGTCCAGGATGGCGGGGACACCATAATTAGGACCAACCCCGTCTTCCCTGGCCCCTGGGTTATCGGCACGAATTTTACCGTTACGGCGGGAGCCGACGTGCTGGTGGTGGAGCTGTTTTCGCGGGACAACTCACATACCAACGGCGATCCATTCCTGGGGAATGTGATGTTTGGGAACACCATGCTGACCCAGGGCGTGGCGACGAACAACGCCGCCTCCAGTTACGCATGGAGCGACATATATTATCTATTCAATCCCACCCCGGGCACGCAAGCCGTTACGGCCACGGATACGGCCGGTCCTATAACGGGAGGGGGTGGTCTTAGCACTGCCATGGACATGGCGGTGTTCACACTCAACGGGGCCAGCACCTCCGTCACTCCGATACCCTACCAGACCAATAATTCCAGCGCCCTCAGCTTCAGCTTCACCATCTCGAACACTCCCATCAGCGCCTTCGCGGCGGGCACCGCCAGCTTTGGCACGGGTGGCCAGGCCGGCGAGACGTTTGGCTTCACTTGCAGCAGTGGCATCGTGAGTAACTCCTATACTGCCAACGTCACCGAGCAGACCATGGGTTATGTCTTCAATTTGAATCCCGGCGCAAACACCCTCTCATGCGCTCCCGGCGGCTACACGGCAACCCCAAACAAATTCGGCTTTGTGGCGCTGCTTTTCACGCCGAGCCATTTCACGCCGCCCCCGACCAACGTGGTGGCCGCGAGCCAGTTGAACTCAATAAAATTGACCTGGGGTGACGCGGCGGGGGGCACCTCCACAAACTTTGTCATCTCGCGCTCGACGACCAGCGGCGGCCCCTACACGACGAATTTCAACAGCACTACGACCAGTTTCACCGATACCTCGGTGTACAACTATGTTCCCTATTATTATGTCGTGCAGGCCGAAGGGCCGTACGGCGAGAGTGTGGATTCGCCGGAGGTCACCGCCAGTTCGTTCGGGCCGGAGCCGCCCCCGACGGGTTTGATCGCCCAGCCGCTCAATGGCCAGGTGGGGCTGATTTGGAACCCATTGCCCGGGGCGAGCAGCTATAACGTGTTAAGCTCGACCAGCAGCAACGGCACCTACAGTGTCATCGCCAGTCCGACGGTGGCGATTTACACCAACACCGCTCTGGCCAATGGAACAACGTATTACTACGAGGTCAATGCGGTGGACCCCTATGGCACGGGCGCGAATTCGCCTTATGCCAGCGCGACGCCGGGGATTCCCAACGCCGGCATTTACCTGCATGATGGCGGGATAGATTCGACCCAAACGCTCTTTAATGCCGTCACTTTTCCCGCCGTGACCAACGTCACCATCACCATGCCGTTTGCGGTTAGTCCAGGCGCCAACACGATGGTGGCCGAGTTATTGGACCACAACTATGACGACACCGCGAACCTATCGCCCTCGTTCATCATCTGGAGCAACGCCACCCTGGGAACCACCCAGCTTCTGACGCGGGCCGTTTCGCAGAATGAACAGCAATTCTCTTACGAGGATTGCGACCTCTACTACCTGTGGAATCCGTCGCCGGGGGTGGGCACGCTTTCCTGCACGGATACGTGCACCAACGGTGCTTATGTGACCGACGCCATGTTGCTGCAGGCCTATACCCTGAGCGGCGTTAACACGAACGTGGCGCCTTACACGGGCAGCGCCGGCGCCAATACCGCCTCTTCCCTGCAGACCACCGTCGTCCTCAGTACCAACTGGGGTTGGGCGGCGGTCATGAGCGCCAATTACGCCGGCGGTAGCGGCTACATTGACACCAATACCGCCACCAGCGGCACGTCGTTCTGCTATAATTTCGGCTTCAACGGGAACCAGAATTGCCTGGGCTGGATCGCCAATATGCTCGCCGGCCCGTCCACCATCACGGCAACGTACTCCCTTGCCGAGCATAGCGCGCTGGCGGTCGAGGCCTTCCTGCCCCAACCCGGCATCAGCACTCCCGCTCCCATCAACCCGGTCGCCAACTTGCAGGCTGGCCAGATAGCGCTGTCCTGGACTGATGACTCGGGCGGCGCCGCCACCAACTACGTCATTTACCGAACGACCACGCTCGGCGGCGGCTATAGCGCGATTGCCACCAATAATGGCGTCCACGCCACCAGTTACACGGACACCACTGTAACCCCTTGGACGAATTATTTTTATGAGGTGACTGCCACGGGTCCCAACGCCACCAGCCTGCCGTCGTCCCCTGATGTCGGCGGACCGCCGGCGGGCTTGCCTGGACCCGTCTCCGGTATGATGGCGACCAATGGCATCTACTCAGTGCTCCTGAACTGGACTGGTCTGGGGGCGACCAACTTCAACGTCCTGTGCGCCACCAACACGCCCACAGTCTTTGGCCAGGTGGCCAATGTGAACGGAAATGCCTACACCTTTGCCGGCAAGGAAGCGACGCTGTACTACTTTGAGGTCCAGCCCGTCAACTTCTACGGCGCCGGCAGCCCGGGCACCTATTCGAGCGTCGTCAGCGCCATCCCGTGCGTGACCTTCTTTACCAACTGGATCAGCATCCCGGTGGACAACACCTGCACCAACGGATGGATATCAAGCCCTGGCGTCGCCGACGGGCAATATATCAGCGGCAGCCCGCCGGTCCCTCCCCCGCCCTCGGCCGGTTACCTGGTGCTGGACGGCTACTGGGGCCCCGGCACCACGAATGACTTGAATGGCCTCACCACCAACCGGACCATGAACCTGAGCACCTATACCGAGATGCAGGTGGACATCGAACCGTTTCTCTTTGACGCATCCGACGAAATCCAGGCCATAGAGTTCTCGCTCGATTGCAACGGAACTTACTTCCAGTTCTATAATGCCGCGGGCACGGCTGCGAATAACTTTAATGCCATGACCAACGGGCAAATTTCCATGCCCCAAACGGCATATGGAGCCAATGCGCATTACTCCTGTCCCATGAACAGCCTCACCAACGCCGACACGGCTCTGGTCACGTCGTTGCAGATCGCGATCCTTGACTCGCTGAACACCTCGGCATCCAACGAGATGGACGTCGGCTTTGCCAACATCGAGTTCGACGGCGCGCCGGGCTATCTGCCCCAGTATATGAACCTGAACAACCCGACCATCGCTCATGGTGCCGCCAGCGCGGTCATTTCGGGTACGCTTGGATTCACCACCGGCGCCGGTCCGGTGTATCCGGCCCAGGGCACACCGATCATGGTCACCGTCCAGGGGTTGACCACTCAGACTACGACCGTTAGCGATGCCACGGGTGATTTCAGCATCAATTACACCGGCACCGCCGGTTTGGCGTTGGGGCCCTATGGCATCACCTTCGCCAATCCCACCGACATGGTTTCGTTCGTGGCTGGGACCAACGTGAACGCCGGCACGCTGACGGTGGCCAATGTCAGCCCAGTGCCGCCATTCTCCATGCCTTCGCCCAGGCTCAATGCCGCCGGGACCAGCTTGCAGGTCACGCCGGGGGGAAACACCTCGGTCGGACACACTTATTATCTGTTGCAAACGACCAACCTGAGCCCGCCGGTGGTGTGGACCACCAATTCGTCGTTCGCCGGCACGGGCGCGCCGGTCACCAACTCGGTCCCGATCAATTCGGCCAAGGACCTGTACCTGATGTATCAGGTCAACTAAACGCGGCAACAGTCTGACTCAAGTCTGGAGGGTGCTGGAGTTTCAGCACCCTCCAGACGTTTTTGTATGATGCGATGTGTGGTTGCCGCATTTGTGTTCGGGCTGGCTTCAAGCGCCGTAGGCGTGACCTTTCTGTAGTAAAAAAGCCAATAAAATCGCCAGCCCCGTCAGGGGCGACATGTTTTGTGCATAAAAACTGATTTACACCTTGCCCCCTTGCCCCTTTTGGCTGTGTTTCGGGTTGCAAGTCGCGCTCTTTCGAGGTAAGTTTAAAGTAGAATGAGATGTATGAGTCTTAGTGATGATAATAATAAATGTCAAAGCCGCTTTCGCGGTTTCACCTTGATTGAACTGCTGGTGGTCATTGCCGTCATCGCCATTCTGGCGGCCATCCTGTTGCCGGCCTTGAGCGCCGCTAAAGCCAGGGCTCAGGTGGCCGCCTGTAAGAACAATCTGCATCAAATCGGGATGGGCACGATCGCGTATTGTGGCGACAACAATGACACCCTGGTACCCGTGCGGGATGCCCAATTGCAGACGTTGAACCCGCTGGGCAATCCCTGTAATCAAAGGGGCCTCAATTCGCCGCAAATAGATTCGTTGAAGGAAATCCAGTTGGAGCCGTTCACCAACACGCCCAGTGTCTGGTGTTGTCCCAGCCTGCCGGACTATGGCGTTATCAACGGCTTGCCGGTTTATCAGCCCAACCAATCCCCTCCCCAATGGCTGATCGGCTATTTCTATTACGGCGGCATTATTGTTTGGTGTAACTCGGCCGGCCTGTTTCCCGCCTGCAGTCCGGTTACCCTCTCCAATTCCAAGCCTTCTTGGAACATCGCCACGGACCCTCTGGAGGGAGGTGTGGGCGGCGGTTCCACCGTTCAGGGTTGGGGAGTGGGTCAATTTGGCGGTGTGCCTCACTTCCGGCGGGGTACCGCACCCCTGCACCCCGACGGCGCCAATACCCTCACCGTGGATGGTTCGGTCGCTTGGTACATGTATGAAAGCACTTTGCAACTCCACGAAGACAGCGCGTCGTATGAACACGACTTCATGTACCAAGCCGATCTTCCGTCGCAGATGAACCAGTTTGTCCTCAAAAGCTCGTTCCTCCCTGAGTCACCGCTCGTCCCCACTGCCACCCACCAACTCGGGGAACCGGCAGTTCTCGCACACCGCGTTGCTGTGCCCGCAAAAATCGTGGACGATTTGCAGCAAGCCTTGTTGCCCCGCCGCACTGCGCCATCGGCCCCGGGACGGCCCGCCCAGCAGCCGTTGCCGCGCCAGTTTCAGCACCGAATTGTCCTCCGCGGCGGGCCACGCGAAAAATCGCTCTTCCACCTCCTGCCGGATCTCTTCGTTCCGCCCTTCCCGCGCCCGCGTCCAGAGCCACGGCAGAATCACGTTCACGGCCAGATCGGTCACCCGGGCCGCGCCCAGCAGCGGCTGCGCCCGCTTGAGCCGCGCCGAACGGAAGGTCCAGTGCCACGACCAGAAGTCATCGTGCTCCACTTGCAAAAGGTCCTTCAAAGCGCTGTGCGCCGGTTCGCCATGCCTGGTTCTTGGATTTGCCTCGGGTCTGGATTTGCGCGCGTGCTCACGCATCGAAAACTCCGTGGCAATCCATTTTTCGATTTTGGGAATGAAATTCTCATCCGCCAGCCAGTGCGCCGCCAGCGCGAGCCGGCGCGCCGGATGATTGGCCGGACGCAGGCCGTGAAATCTCCAGGCCGCGCGCGGCAGCAACTGGTCGCTGAATTCCTCGCGTTCGCGCCACCAGCAGTCCCAGACGCGGCGCAAATATGGGCCGGCTCCGCTCGTCCCGCCCGGCAACTCCGCCGGCAGCAACCCGCCCAACCCCAGCAACCGTGCTTGCAACCCAAAGGCCGTTGGCCCGCCGCGCACCCACTGCCGGCGCGCTTCGGCCACGTTCTGCATCGGCCACCCGTTGTGCTTGTACCCGAGCCCGCGAAACAATCCTTCCCACAGCGCCTGCTCCCACCCCGCCTGCCGCGCCCGGGCGTGGAATTGCGCCGCCTTGGCCTCCAGGCGCACCTGCGCCGCCGCCCGCAACAGCCCGTCCACCCGCCCTTCCTCCCATTCGCGGAGCATCCCCGAACATTTGCCCCGCAAGTCCTCGGGAAACGCCGCCGCCGATTCGTTCTCCAGCCACAGCCCCAGCTCCGCCAGCGGCGCATCGAGCGAATTCTTCAACGACACGACGGCTGGCGGACCCTCAACCCTGCCTTTCACGCCTGGAGCCGTTTCGTCCCAAACCACGTGCAGCAGGACGTTTTGGAAATGGGGATTGCGGTCATGGCCGTGCGCATGCCAGCCGCTCGCCCGCAGGTCCACTTCCACGTCCCCCGTACGCGGCGCCTGATCGCCTATTTGCACCACCGCGCCCCGAAAATCCGGCCCGCCCTCGACGCTCAGGAAACCGGGATGAAAAACGCGGACCCTTGCGCCCTCGGCGGTCTTGAGTTGGTCGCGGAGCAATCGCTGGTGGCGCCAGACCGCCTGCAGCAGGCGTTCGGGCGGCACGCTGTTTTCGTCGTGCAAGACACTCGCCGCCCCGCAGCGCACGCGCCAGTCGGCGTAGAAGTTTTCAACCTGGGGGAACACGGGTTGCTGCTTTTTGCGCCCACGCTGGCCCAAAGTCAAGCCGTTAAAAACCCGAATCTTCAAATCAACCGCGTCACAGTGTCAAACACCTCCTCCACCTTGATGGACGCCATGCACGCCAGCAATTCCTCGCGCGTGCCCTTGATGTCGCCCCCGTCGTAACGGTAGTACTCCAGGGGCCGTCCGGCCACCACGGGATTTTTCACCAGCGTGAACGGATTCCCATACGGCAGGTTCGTGGCATTCAACGTGGGCGCCTCAATTACGATTTGATTCGGCACTTTCACCGTCGCCGCCAAATGCATCAACACCGTATCCACGCTCAAAAACCCGCTGCACCGCTTCAGCAGCGCCGCCGTCCGCCGGAAATTCTCCGTTTTTGCCTCCCGCACCAATTCGCGGTTGTTTTGCGCCAGCAACACCGGATGGTCCCTGATTTCCTCCGGCCCCCCAAAAAGCAAAACCCGAATGTCCGGCCGCTCCCGTCCCAATCGCTGAAACAACGCCCTGTAGTGCGCCAAAGGCCACCGTTTGAGCGACAGGTTTTTCGTGCCCCCCGAACCCACGTGCACCCCGAGGATTTTCTGGCCGATCAACTTGTTGGCAGCCAGAAATTCCTCCGCCCATTTTTCCTGTTCCGGCGTCAGAAAAATTTCCATCTCATGCGATGGCAGTTTTTTCCGCGCGCCCAGCAGCGGCAGCACGTCAAAATTATTCTCAATCGAATGGCGCGCATAATCCTGCGGCAACGTTTCATTCACCAGCCACCGGTCGAGCCAGCCGGAACACTCATAGGCATGGCTGATGCGCCTCGGAGCGCCCACCACCCGCGCCACCAGCCGGTACAGCCTCTGGCTTTGCGGGTGCGTGTTGATGGAAACATCGTAGCGTTCCCGCCGCAGCGTTTGCAGAAACCGCCACGCCTCCCCTTTGCCCACCCCGGCCAGGTCCTTCTGATGCACCCGGTTCACGCGGGGGTTGTTCTCCAGCAATTCCCCGGCCCCCGGCCACCTCACCAGCGCGTCAATCACCGCCTCTGGAAAATTCTCGCGCAATTCCCTCAGCAGCGGCGTGCCCAACAGCGTGTCGCCGATGCCCGCCAGCGAAATGACCAGTATCTTCACAGCCCCGAAATCTTTTCCAGCAACGCCGTCGTGGATTTGCCGGGCACAAACGGAATGATCTTGATGCGCCCGCCCGCCGACTCCACGGCGCGCCGTTCGTCCTGGTTCAGAGTGTCCGGCGTGTAATCGCCGCCCTTCACATAGACGTCCGGTTGCGCCGCGGCCAGAAAAGCGGTCGCCGTTTTTTCGGCAAAAATGCACACCGCGTCCACGCACCCCAGCGCCGCCAGCACCGTCGCGCGGTCCGCCTCCCCATTCACCGGCCGGCCCGCGCCTTTCAACTGCCGCGTCGAGTCGTCGCCGTTCAGGCCCACCAGCAGCGCGTCGCCCAGGTTGCGGGCCGATTCCAGGTACGTCACGTGGCCCGCGTGCAGAATGTCGAAACAGCCGTTGGTCACCACCAGCTTTTTGCCGCTGGCGCGGAATTGTTTCCGCCATTCCGGCAGCTTTTCCCAGGCAATGATCTTGTTGCGGAAATTCACGCCCTCATTTTGCCCACCCCTCGCCGCTTGGCAACCCTTTAGCAGTTCGCTGAAAAACATAAGCTGCCAGTCCGCCGAGCCAGGTTCGCGGGCCACCTGCTGTTCCCTCTCCTTTTCCCTCGCCCATTCTGATGGGAGAGGGACAGGGTGAGGGTATTAACTCTGATGGGAGGGGAGACTTTCCCTCGCCCGCGGGAGCGGGAGAGGGTGGCGCGATAGCGCCGGGTGAGGGTTGTAGGGAAAGCACAAACTCCTACGGTCAGGGTGAGGTGAGGGTTCCGCCTTCATTGGCTGTCGGCTATTGGCTATTGGCTATTGGATGTCCGATGTTCCCCGGTTCATGGAAAGCCCCAAACACCCTTGCCGTTCAAAGCCCGTCAGGGCGACCGAAAATAGCCCACGGTGAAACCGTGGGTACACGGTCAAAAACGGGACGAGTCCCAGCGGGACGACAGAAAACTCTCCCTAACACTGAGACCATTGCGTTAAATCCCGGCCACCAGCCAGTCCGCCCGGTTTGCGGCTGCGCTCCGTCCGCCCCTTGCCGCTTACAAGCCCGGCAATCGTTTCAACACGGTCTCAAAAAAACACGGCATGACGGGAGTCATGCCGTGGCGGGCTGTAAAGGTTGCGATTCAGGCGCGACGGCGCAATAACCGCGTCACCGGCAGAAGACCCAAGCCCAACAGGGTAAGCACTGAAGGCTCGGGAACTGGCGTGATACTGATATCACTGAATTGTGCCGAACCGGAATTTGGACTGCTGACATTTCCGGTGGTTTGGATCTGGAAATAGCCCCCCAGATTGTCGCCGGAGCCGCCGACGAATTGTCCAGCACCCAAGTCGAAGTAAGGATCGCCAGGCGCTGATGCGGCGAACATCCCGTTCACAGAATACTGAAATGCCGGATTGCCGGTGCCCGGGTCAATGACATAGTTAAACCCCAAGGTAAGCGTTTGGCCTACCGTGTAATTTGGAACCTGCGCACCGGCACCGGGATAACCACCGGCGGCGGGGGAAAATGGGTAATACGAAGGCCCGCCGCCTTGGAAGATCACTCCACTATTAACGACAAAGATCTGGCAATTGCCACCGAAATTGCCGCTGGGATTGGCGAAATAAAAACCGCCTTCCATGTCGTAGCCGGTGGTGCCGCCGGTCAACGTCAAGCTGTAGGACGCATGAAAATAGTCGTTGGCGTTGAATTGGTAGGCGCTGGTTCCGCCATTGTTGGAGAAAAACCACACGTTTTGGTTGGCGTAGGTATTCCCGCTCCCGCCTGGATTGCCCACATTCGCCTCATTGAGCGTGACGCTGAGCGTGCCATTCTGGGGATTGCCACTGCTGCTGCTCGTGAACATCGAGCCTGGAATTTGGGGCTGGAAAATACTGTTCGGATCTACATAGGCGGAATTGATGGAACTGACTTGGGCGTAGGCCGCGCCAGCCGCCACCAGGCAAAGACCCGCGAGTGCCAAGCTACGGGTGCAACGCGTTAATGTGGTCATACTCATCCTTAAGTTGATTATTAGATTGTGTCCATGTTGACCTTGTAGTGGCCTCTTTAACAGAAATCCGATGTGATGTCAAGTTGTTTTTCAAACTTTTTTTCTCTCCCAAAAGGCAGCACCGTCGTCCAGTTAAAAGATGTTGAATACCAATTGGTTATGAGACGTCAGGAATCTATGCTGTTCAAGCCGGTCAAGGGATGCTGGCCGATCCCACCGCATTTTGATCCAACCAGTAAACGTCTCCAACTCCGGGGGTGCCCGCCAGATTTACATTATTTATGGGGCTGGCTTGGATTGGCTGGTTGATATATCCGGAGGTCCATAGGTGAATTTCGGAATGCCCGTCGGCAAAGGAAAAATCGCCCGCGTCACGGTGGCGATTGGAGGGAACATCCTCCAGGAAACCCGGATTATCGGGTTCGGTGAAGAAGACGCCGTCGTTGATACTGTCCTGGCGCTCATCAAGAACAACAAAGGTCGAACTGGTTGAGCGGATGCTGGAAAGGGTCCGGAAGGGAGAATACTTGCTGCTCCCTTGGGGGTTCGTCATGGCATTGGCGTCCGTGCTGTTTGAACGCGCTGGCGAGCCAACAAAATTGTTCATGGAGTAGCTGCGAGCCCGCGGCAGGGTTTGGCCATAAATGGTGCAAACCGACTCGTCCGACGGACACTTAAACGCGGTGTACATCATGCCCAGAGTCGTTCCCAAATAGGCGCCGTAGGGATAGGTGTTGTGAAAAATCAGCATGCCGGTATTCGTATTGTCCAGGTGGGTGGCAGGACCGAGTGTGAGCACGCCCGCGACCCAACATGGATTAATGGCATCTTCGCCTGCGAGATTGGGCTCCGTGATGCCATCCACATTGGGCGCCAGTGTGTCATTGTTATCGCCGGCATAAAGGATCCAAGCCAGCGTCAATTGTTTGGTGTTGTTCATGCAATAGACGCCTTTAGCCCTCTCTTTGGCCGCATTGAGGGCGGGCAAGAGCAACGCCGCCAGAATGGCGATGATGGCGATCACCACCAGCAGCTCAATCAAGGTAAAACCAACCCGCCGTGGCGGCGCGGGAGCTTTTTCCAAAATGCGGCTAATCCGATTCATCCGGCTTAAGGAGACGTGACTTGGTAAAACCGTTGGTTGCCTGCCGAGAGGGAGTCGGTCACGGATTTTACCGTGCCGTCACCGAGCACCGAGTTTAGGAGGCTCCAACTGCCGGCGGTCAAACTGTTTTTGTAAAAGACGCGGTATTTGAATCCGGCCTGGCTTGGGAAGGAAAGGTTCACGTTATTGCCCGATCTCGCCGCCGACAGATGAATAGCCGAGGTGGGAACCAGCATGAAATAGTTCGGGTAGGCGTCGCCGGTGGGGGTGGATACCTGAAGGGTCGTGACGCCGCCGAGTTTAACGGTGACCGGCGCAACCAGGCCGGCATCCGTCAAAGGCACCCAGCCAAACGTGTTGATATTGACCCCCACGGCACTCCATTGGCCCAGGGGCGCTACCACCTGGTTGGTCGTCCCCGCGCCGCTGACGACCTGACCCAGTGTCATGGCATAGGCGCCCAGCCCGGACGAACGCGCGTAAATGTTAAAGCTGCCGGTGGGATAGGCGCGTGTGTAATTGGCCCAGTCCGCAGGCCCGAACCAATACAACTGATAATCAGGCGCAAAATAATTGGCGAAAATCGTCAGCAGATAATCGTCGGCGATTTGCTGGGGAATCCCATTCTGACGATACTGGTAGTCGGAGCCATCCGTCGGCTCGCCTGTATTGATCGTGTGGTGGAAGTCAACGTTGGTGAAAGAGACATAAGACGCATAGCAGTCCGGATACCAGGCAGCAGCACTGACATACTGCCCGCCGTTATAGTCGAAATCCGGAGCCTGAAACATATAATTGCTCTGGGTAAAGGTATCGAACTGGTTGGTGAGGCTGATGCCATGACCGAGGGAATTGGTCACGTTGATAATGACCGTGTGCATCTCGTTGGGCGGGAGCGTGGGATACACCACGTTATTGCTTGAAGCCGGGCCGGTGATGACCAGGTTCGAGGAGACATCATTGCCGTCCAGAATCTCCTGGATGCCATTGGGAGGGAAGGTTGCTCCAAGCGAAGTCACAGTGAAACTGAGGGTGTTGGTGTATTCAAACGGGTGTTTGCCGGTCGGATAAAGATTACTCAAGAATGGCAAATCCGTTTCAGCCGGAACGAGCATGTAGAACGTCGGCAGCATGTTGCCGCCGCTGGTGGCTCGCAAGGTTTCCACGCCATTGAGGACGACGGTGGCATTCTGGCCATCGCCGTTGGTTCCCTGCAAATAGACGAATTCAAAAGTGCTCCAGCTCGGACCGGGGCTCATCGTGAACGTGCCCACAACATTCGTGGAAACGCCGGGGTTCACCAGGCTCATCTCAATGCTTCCGGACGCAATGGCCCCGTTGGCGAATCGGCCGATAATCCAATTGGTGCTGTTGGGCCAGTCGCGGGTGTAGTTCACCCATTCGCAGGTGCTGTCGAACGCCGGGTCGCCGTTGAACGGATTGATGCAGTAATCAATCCTGCCCGCGGCAAAAAGGTTTGGCCGCGAGTAATCGCCCGAGGGTTCCGTGCCAATGCCGTCTGCAGCGCCGCGATAATATTGGGCCGGAGGAGTGCCCGAACTATACTCGTCCACATTCTGCACGCCCACTTGTCCGAAGTAACAACTGGAATCGCCGGGCGCATTGCACAAATCGGGGTTGTCAATATACATACCACCGTTAAAATCCCAATCCACGGCCAACCACAGGTAGCTGTACGCCGGCACCCCCACCCAGGTGGTTTGAAAGTACGTATTGGCGTTTGCCGTCAGATTAAAGCTGTCCATCGCCGTAATGGACGCGTTATAGGTTGAGTTGGATTGAAGTCCGTCATAGAGCACGGTCTTGTTCGAGGAGGAGCCGCTGATGATGAGGCCGGCAGAGACATTGGTGCCATTCAATATCAGTTGAATGCTGCTGGAATTGATGGTGAAGCCGCTCGGCGAACTCACGTCAAAACTGAGGCCATTGGCCGGCGGCACAAAGATCTCGTTTTGCGGGTTAAGATCGCTGATCACCGGGGGGATTGGGCCGCTGACTTCGTCCAGGGCCGCATCGCTGAAATACACCGACCCGCCCTCGGCCCCGGCCGCAAAGACACAATAGCGGTAGCGGACCAAGGTGGTTTGCAGCGGCGCAACCAACTGGCTGACCGCACCGGTCACCGCGTAAGTGGGGAACGAGGGATCACCGGTGGCTATTTGCTGCGTCAGATCGCAGGCGTTCGTGACCTGATAGAGAAACCAGTTGGCGCCGCTGGCGGTTCCCACGCTGGCGTTAAAAAGACTCGACTTGTAAAGGGCGAGCAGATTGCTGTTTGAGTTGAGAAACTCGACTTGAATCCAGGCGTAGCAATCCGAGCCCAGCGTGTCGTCAGGCGACGTGATCAACCAGCCATCGGCCTGATAGATGGAACCAGGAGAACTGCTGAAGGTCTGGTATATTCCCGCCACGTTGCTCACGGTGGTGCTATAAAGCTCGTTCCACTGCTTCCACCAATTAGTAGTTCCAGAAATTGGTTGGACCAACCCACCATCATTGGCGGTTGCCTGATTAACCACCCAATAGTTCTTCGCCGTGGCTGTCGGTGGAGCGAAATATGTCCAGCCCGGCGGAACGCTATTGCCACTGCTTGCCTGGAAGATGGGGTTGACCAGAAGAGTATTGGTTGTTTGAGCTTGGGCCGGCAGGGTGGCCAGCACCAACCCGGCTGCAAGAGCCAGAAACAAACGACGCAACGTTGTGTGTTTCATCCCTTCCCCTGGATTTCGAAGAACGCAACGGCTACTGCTTGAATTGTTTATTTCGCTTTTCATAAGGGCATGTTGATTGCCCCCCCTCCCGTGAAATGTCCCCGGTGCACATCCGAGAAGGGAAACTTCTGCTAAATATCGCAGGGGAATTCCAAGTTGTCAAGAACTTTCTTGGCATTCGAGCAGTCCCGTTTGGCCGAAGTCTTGAATTGTCTTGACAGCCGTTGGTTGGCCGGTATATTCAGTTCCGCGCTGGCTGTAAGCGCAAGTTAAGCCCAAGTTATATGAGGCGAATTCCGGCCCTGCAAATCCTGCTCTTGGCGGTCACTTTTGACGCCGCCGCTCAAGTCGCAGCCCCGACCAATGTGGTGGTTTTCTCGGGCGATCGAAGTGTCATTTTGCACTGGGACCCGGATGCATCACCGGACATATCGGGCTACAACGTGTATCGTTCGCTCAACAGCGGCGGCCCCTTCACAGTCCTCAATTCGGGATTGCTGACAACACTGGGGTACTGTGACCTCAGCGTCAGCGACGCGCAGACGTATTATTACCAGGTCACCGCGGTGAATATGACCTCCCAGACCAGCCCGCCATCGGCGACCGTGTTCACCATGCCCAATCCGTTTCCCAGTGACGACGCCTTCCTGGAGTACTTGCAGGAGGCTGATTTTGATTACTTTTGGTACGCGGCGAATCCGGCCAACGGCCTCATCCCGGACCGCGCCACCTCCGGCGTCGCGGGCCCGGATTGCAGCATCTCGGCGGTGGGGTTTGGGCTGACGGCCATCGGGATAGCGATTGACCACGGCTGGATCACACGCGACCAGGGGGCGGCGCGGGTGCTGACGACATTGAACACCTTCCTG
The DNA here is from genome assembly GCA_049523455.1 of Verrucomicrobiota bacterium. Taxonomy (GTDB): domain Bacteria; phylum Verrucomicrobiota; class Verrucomicrobiia; order Limisphaerales; family UBA11358; genus UBA11358. The sequence continues at coordinate 19,796 of JBEKMW010000008.1, forward strand.
AACGGGCCGCAAGGCACCAATACCTCGGGAGTGATCGGATATAATGGATGGTTCTACCATTATCTGGGCATGAACACGGCCACGCGCTACGGCAGCTCGGAGTTGTCTTCCATTGACACCACCTTGTTGCTGGGGGGAATCCTGTATGCCAAACAGTACTTCAATGGCACCAACGCCACGGAAAGCAGCATCCAGACGACGGCGAGTGCGATCTTCAACCAGGTGAACTGGACCTGGATGGCGCCAGATATACCCGGAACCAACGGGGTGCGGATGGGCTGGCTGCCTACGACGGGCTTCAGCGGCTATGGCGACTGGATCGGCTATGACGAAGCGATGTTGATTTACCTGCTGGGCATCGGCGCGACGAGCAACGCGTTGCCGGCCGCCACGTGGAGCTATTGGACCAGCGGATATATCTGGGCCACCTATTATGGCTATTCGTTCGTCACCTTTCCTCCATTGTTCGGGCACGAATACTCGCACTGCTGGGTTGACTTCCGCCATGTTGGGGACGCATACATGAACAGTGACAACAGCACCTACTTCGAGAACTCGCACCGGGCGGCTCTGGCCCAGCAGGCGTACTGCATTGCCGACCCATTGGGCTGGGCGGGCTACAGCAGCCTCGATTGGGGATTGACCGCCTCGGATGATCCCTCTGGCTACGCGGCGCACGGCGCCCCACCAGCCGAGAATGATAACGGCACCATCGCCTTCACCGCCGCGGGCGGTGCCATGGCCTTCGCTTCCGAAATAGCGTTGCCGACTTTGGAAAACTTCTACACCGGTGGTCGGCCGCGCTTCTGGACACAGTACGGTTTTATTGATGCGTTTAACCTCAGCGCTGGATGGTACGACAACGCTGAATTGGGCATTGACCAAGGCCCCATTGTCATCATGGCTGAGAACTATCAGAACCAGAATGTCTGGCGGCTCTTCATGCAAAATGGGGAGATCCAGCGAGGTTTGCAACTGGCCGGCTTTGTTTCGCTGCTGTTTGTGTCGAATATTACCATCCAGGCTTCACCGGCGCAGAGTACCGTCACTTTGACTTGGCCCGCGACTTCAAACCGGACTTATCAAGTCGAATACTCGGGCAACCTGTTCTCCTGGCTTGCATCGCCGACCGGAGAAATAACTGCCACGAACTCGACCGCAAGCTGGACCGACAACGGCCCGCCCGGGACTACCACCCCGCCGCTTGGTGCTACCGAGAGATTCTACCGCGTCTTTCAATATGGTACGCCGTAGGCGATGGCAATTGAATGGCTATTCGCTCTTCACCTCCGCCGGCCCGACCATCTTCCACACCCGCAACGCCTCCGTCGCGCTCCACGCCTGCGCATCGCAGCCCCGTTGCGTGTGCGGCGCGTCGCCGTCCAGAATCTCCGGAAGCTGACCAAGGCAACCTTCATTCAACAACTGTTCCACGCTGCCCAGATAACTCCTGGCCGCCGCCACCGCTTCCGCCGAAAATTCCCACGCCCGCACCAGCGCTTCGCAAAAGGTCGGAAACGTCCACGTCCACGCCGTGCCGTTGTGATAGGCCGGCTTGCGGCGCACGTCCTCGTCCCCTTCATAGCGCGGCCAATACGGCTCCACCGGGTTGTTCAGCAGCCAGCCGTCCTCCGTTCGCACCGGCAGCGGAACCAACACCGGCAGCGGCGCGAGCGACCGCAAGCCGCCCGGCACCACCAGGTATTTCCGCGCCGCCTCCACGCAGCGCCGGGCGCGTTCGCCCGTCACCAGGCCCAGGCTCACCGCAAAAAGACAATTGCTGCGGAGCGCATCACTGGGCGTGCCGTCACGTGCCCGCGTCCCCGCTTTGGCCAGCAACACGTCCGCCAGCCACCCCTGATTTTCCAGCCAGAACAATTTCTCAAACGAGGCCGTCGTCCGGTCCGCCAGCTCTTTCCATTTGCCGGTCTGGTCCACGGGGGAACCGGGCTCGCTCGAAATCCTTTCCAGTTGCCGCAACAAGCGCACCCACAGCGCCTGGATTTCCACCGCATACCCTTCGCGCGGCGTCCCGGCCGGATGGTTCGTGTCCATCCAGGTGAAGTGCGCCGGACTCCAAATCAGCGCCGAGTCCGCGTCCATGCGGATGCCGTTGGGCGTGCCGCGCACGTATCCTTCGGCAATACGCGCGAGCGTACCGCAAAGCGTACGGCCCCCGTCGCGCTCGTCCCTGCCCGTTTCCTTTGCCAACAGCTCCTCACACGCCACCGCAAACCAAAGCGGCGCATCCACCGTGTCGCGGTTCGACGCGTTGTCGCCGTAAATCGCGTTGGGCAATGTGCCGTCCTTTTCAAATTTCGCGAACGTCAACAATATCTGCCGCACCTCCTTCACCCGCCCGGCCGCCAACAGCCCACGGCAGCTAATGAACGTGTCGCGTCCCCAATCCAGAAACCACGGATAGCCCGCGATGACCGTTTTGCCATCGCCGCGACGCACCACGAATTGTTGCGCCGCCCGCTCCAGCCGCGCCTCAAACGTTTGGAGTCCCGGCTTCAGCCGGTCTCGTTCGCCGGCTGATAGCTCCCTCCACGCCTCCCGTTCCGCAGTCGCCACCAGCGTCACCCGCGCCCCCTTGGGCAAGGGAATCTCAAACCATCCCGGACTATAAGCGTCGCCGCTGGCCGCCTGGCCGCGGCCCGCTTCGATCGGATGCGCGATGTTCTCGCACCACTCCGGCTCCGGATGATACATGCCGGCGTCGGCGAACACGCGCAATTGCCGGTCCGTGGCGGGCGTAAAGGCAAAGCCCACCCCCGGCCCGGACGCGTCGCTTCGCGCGCTCCGCTCCTCCTCCAGATTGTGCAGGTTGGCCGCAAAATGCAGTTCCGCCCCCCCGTTGCGCTTGGTTTCCCAATGGAAATTCCGGTCTTCGATGTCGAAGCGTAGCGTCAACCACACGTCCGCGTCGGCGGGCAATTGCTTCCCGCCCGCGCGGCTTTCCGCGGGCCGGCTGAAACAAAACACCGTCGTGTTCTTTCCTTCCGGCATTTCGGCGCGTAATTCAATTTCCACCGTGCGCCCGTCTCCCGCGTTCGCCACAAAATCCCAGACCGCCGGCGGTCCGGCGTCGAACCCGGCCAGGTTCTTGAAATCGAGCGGCGAAAGAAATCCATCGGCGCTCACCCACGCGCGCAGCCGCTTGATGAACACGTGCCGGTCCACCGGAATTTCCGGATCCAAATTCGCGGCCAGCACGCAGTCATATTTGGAATTCACCCGCCCCAGGTCCACGCTCAGCCGCGCCATGCCCCCACGCCCGTTGGTCAGCAAAATGATTGACGATGGCTCGGGCTTGGCCCGGGTTTGCACCGGTCCGCCCGCCAGAAAACGGACGGCGCCGGATATTTTTTGCGCCGCCGCCGCGTAGCGCTCGATCCACAACGTCGCCTCGCTCGCCGCCGCGCGCGGCGCAAAGCAAGCCACGTGGACATTGCCCGCTGGAATCGAGCGTGCGTGAACCGGGCATACTTTCTGCTTTCTGTTTTCTACTTTCTGCTTTTGGAGCGTTGCCCGAAACGGCACGGTATCTTCGATCAGCAGCCAGTGGTCGGCCGGAATCAGCGTCACGCGCCGGCGATCCAGCAGCGTCCAGGTCACCACCCGCGGAAAAATCTTTTGCTGCTCGACTTCGGCCAACGCCCCGGCCAGCTTGGCCCCCTTGCCCGCCGCGGCATACGCGCTGGCCGCCGCCAGAAAATTCTTCGCCGAACGTTCAACTAGGCCGGCCAGCCAATGCCAGTCCAACGGCTCCACCGATTCCATCGGCGCCAGTTGGTTCAGCGCCTCCACTGCAAACGCCGCTTGCGCCCGGGCCCGCCGGTAACCCTCCCCGCTCAAGCCCGCTGGCTTGTCCGTTGCCGCCAGGCAATATGCCGCCCCCGGCCCCAGCGGAAAATTGATCTTTTCCTTCGTCGCCGATGATTTTGGCGCCGGCTGGCCCAGCAGATCCACTTGCAATGCCGACGGCGGAACGCCGAACCGCGACACCTCCAGCGACGCGATACCGGCCTTTTTCACGTCCGTGTTCACCAAAACCAGAACCGTATTCCTGCCCTCGGCCGATTCGCGGAGCAGCGCATAAACCTGCGCTCCCGGCTCGCTCAGCCGCGTCAGCCTGGCCCCGTCAAAAAAACAGGGATGATCGGATATGAGCCGGTTGAGCCGGGTCAGTTCCGGAACGATGTTGTCCGCGCTGCCCCAGTTCAATCCAGTGCACCCGTGGACAAGAATCTTCTCGGTCGCCAGCCATTCCACCCCGCAAGTGAATCCGAAACCGCCATTGGGACTGGCCAGCCCGCAAAGCCGGTTCCGCAGCAGCGACCAGGCTCGATTGGCCGTCGGTGCCGACGGCGCTCGTGCCACGGCAACCGCTCCCGTCGCGTCTCCCGTCACCCGCCCCTCGTCACTCGCCTTCGCCGCCAGCCGGTAGTTGTCGTGCGTCTCGCTGAAATGCACGTACGCTCCCACCCGCGAACTCTGGCGGTTCGCATAATCCAAATATTCCGCCACCTCGCGCCCCGAATAATTCTGGAACAATTCCGAATACGCCCAGTGCATCCCCCCCTCGGTCAGCAATGCTTCCGTCGCCTCCCACGAGCCGCCCAGCCCTTCCAGCAGGAAAATCGTCTCCGGAAATTCCTCCTGCACGCGCGCGATGATGTATTGCCACGCCACCACCGGAATCTTGTATCCGGCATCACACCGGAATCCATCCACCCCGCGCCAGCACCACGTTATCAGCGCGCTGGCCACCAGGTCCCAGAGCGTCACACTGTCCTGTTTCAACTCCACCAGGTCCTCCCACGTCGTCCCCCATGCGCCCGGACTCACAAACTCGCCGTCCGGCCGCTTCAGGAAAAACTCCGGATGCGTCCCTTGCAACCGCGAGCCCCATCCCGTGTGGTTCACCACCACGTCCAGAAACACGCGCGCCCCCAGCGCGTGCGCCGCCCACGTCAGCTCGCTAAACTGGTCAATCCCCGTCGCGTGCCGGTCAAACTCCACCAGCGCCGGATCCACCGCCGTCAAATCCAGCGCCGCGTACGGACTCCCAAACCGCCCGAATCGCCCATAAGTCGTCGGCGTCGGATGCACTGGCAACAGTTGGATGATGCGGCAGCCCAACTCATTCACGATGAACGGCAACTGCCGCGCCACGTCGCGGAACGTTCCCGACGGCGGAATCACCGTGAACTTTTTCCCGTCCAGCGGCTCCATTTGCGCCTCCGTCTTTTCGTCGCGCGTGGACGCCAGGCTTTTCGTCGCGCCCAACAAGCGCGTGAACGCGCAGTAAATCGTATTCGCCGACCGCGCAAAATCCGGATGCACCGCAATCCCCGCGTCCGGGCCGTCCGGCCAGTGTTGCCAGTTCTTCTCGTCCAGCAGGTACGCCTTGGCCTTGAAATAACCTGTCTCCGCCAGCGGCAATTCGATTTGCCAGCCCATGGATGTCTTTTGCATCGGCAAATCGTGCCACGACGCCCCGGCCGGCGTCGCGCCGCCCGCGTGGGCATCAATAATTTCGCGCCGCCGCGCCGCCGCCCGCCCCAGGTTGGTGCGCAGCATCCCGCGCCACCCCGGCCCGTCCGGCCCCTGCAACGTAAAACCCACCCGGTCGCCCACGAACCGCACCAGCCGTTCGCCCGTCCCGGGAGACATAATCAACCCCGATTGCTCCATGGCCAAAATTTTGCCACGAAGTCCCCCCGACACAATCCGCAAAAAAGATTCGCCCCAAATGTGCGCACGGACTGGACAGCGTGTGTCGCCTTTGCCTACACCAAATGAATCCAAATCCACCTCCTTTTTGGCCCGAAATCAGTCGCCCGAAGACAGAATTTGCATGAAAAACATCCAACACCATAGTAGCCTGGGCACCTTGCCTGTATGTCCATGGTTTCCACCCTTTTCCACCCTATTCCACCCTATTCCACCCTCCTCCAGTTTGGAGCCTTCTGCCGCCTTCCACCGGCATTCTAGGGATTGCTCTGGCGCTGGCGGACTCTAATTCTGGCAGAGAAGTTGCTCGAATCCAGCGGGATAGCATTCGGTTCATGGCCACGCTGACCTTAAATCAGGGCGAAGAAGCTCAATTGTTGCAAACAATTGAGATGTTCGAAGTCATTGTCCAGTCGCAGCCCAGCGATTGCCAGTCGCTCGAAATCCTCAAGGAAGCCTACTCCAAGTTGGGTCGCGAACAGGACGTCATCAACACCTCCAAGCGCATCGCCCACGCCTACATGCAGCAGGGCCAGCTCTCCTCGGCCATCCTCGAATACGAAACCGTCCTGCAGCGCCGGCCAGATGACGCCGATGTCCAGGCGGCGCTCAGACAGATCGAAGACAAGGCCAGCAACGTCGGCGTGCAATCGGCCGGCGCCGAGCCCATGGCCCTGGTCTCGCCGTCCGACACCACCCAGCTGCGCAAAAAACCCCGCTCGCCGGACGAGCAAATTGACGACGGCCGCCAGCGCATGCACAAGATCTTTGTGGACAGCAAGACCATCACCGCCGGCGATTTCGACTTGTGCTGGCGCACGCCGGACCTCTCGTCGCCGCCGACGGACATCGTGGAGCCCTTCATTTACATCTTGGGCGAAAAAAACATTCTGCCCATGGACAGGTCCCTCAAGCTCCTGGCCGACAAATCGCGCACCGCCTTCCTGCCGCTTGACCGTTACGACGTGGACATTGACCTCACCCGCGGATTCCCGGCCGACGTGTGCCGGCGCTGGTGCGTGCTGCCGTTCGACCGCATGAGCAAGGCCATCCTCGTCGCCACCGCCAATCCGTTCAACCAGCAGGCCGCCAAGGAACTGGCGGAAGCCACCTCGCACCGCCTCTTGTGGTACTTGGCCGCGCCCGGCGAGTTGTTGTCCAATCTCCGCAAAGCCTTCCGTTAAACCATGGCCAAGATCAAGTCATTCGGAGAACGCATCGCCGACGCCCTCGTCGAGGATGGCCTGTTGAGCACTGCCCAGGTGGAGGAACTGCTCGAGCAGCAAAAGAAGGGCGGCGCGCGCCTGGTCAAACTCATCATCGAAAAATCCTACGTCAGCGAACAGGACCTCGCCGTCTCCATGGGCCGCGTGCTTAACGTCCCGCCCATCAACATCGCCCGCGTCAACGTCCTGCCCGAAGTCGTCGAACTCCTCCCCCGCGACACCGCCCACAACCACAAGGTCGTCCCGGTCTCGCGCCTGGACAACAAATTGTTCCTCGCCATGGCCGACCCGCTCAACGTCCTCGCCCTCGATGACGTCAAGCGCCTGACCCACTTGGATATCGTCCCGCTCATCGCCTCCGAAAAGGCCATCATTGACAAGCTCAACGCCATTGACGCCGCCAAAAGCGGTTCGATGGAAGACATCATTCAGGACGCCGAAAAGCAGCGCGAAGCCGAGGCGGACGCCGAAACCGTCGAAGCGATCCGGGAAGGCGTCGAGGAGGTCAACCTCGACCGTCTGGCCGCTTCCAGCGAAGAAGCGCCCGTCATCAAGCTGGCCAATCTCATCATCGTCCAGGCCATCAAAGACCGCGCCAGCGACGTGCACCTCGAACCGTTCGAGAGAACCATGCGGCTCCGTTACCGCATTGACGGCTCGCTGGTGGACGCCACGCCGCCGCCCAAGCAAATGCAACTCGCCCTGGCCTCCCGCTTCAAAATCATGAGCAGCCTCGACATCGCCGAACGCCGACTGCCCCAGGACGGCCGCATGCGCGTCAAGGTCAGCGGCCGCGACTTCGACCTCCGCGTTTCCGTCCTGCCCACCGTGCACGGCGAAAAAATCGTACTGCGCGTCCTCGACAAAACCAATCTCTCCGCCAGCATCGATAAGCTTGGTTTGGACGCCGACACCTTCCGCCAATTCAAAGCCGCCATCGACGCGCCCCACGGTCTCATCCTGGTCACCGGTCCCACCGGTTCCGGCAAAACCACCACGCTTTACTCCGCCCTCAACGAACTTAACAACCCCCAGTGGAACATCATCACCGTCGAAGATCCCGTGGAATTTCAAATCCCCGGCATCAACCAGGTGCCCACCAAGAAGGACATCGGCCTGTCCTTCGCCAACGCCTTGCGCTCCATCCTGCGCCAGGACCCGGATATCATCATGATCGGCGAAATCCGCGACACCGAAACCGCGGAAATCGCCATCGAAGCCGCCCTTACCGGCCATCAAGTGCTCAGCACCTTGCACTGCAATGACGCTCCCGGCGCCATTGCCCGCCTCGACGACATGGGCATTGCGCCCTTCCTCATTTCCTCCTCCGTCATCCTCGCCTGCGCCCAACGCCTCATGCGCCGCGTTTGCTCGCATTGCCGCGAACCGGTCACCTATCCGCAGAAAATGTTCGAGGACCTGGGCATTGATGCCTCTCTCTTCAGCGGCGTGCAGTTGTATCGTGGACGCGGCTGTGACCGCTGCAAAAATTCCGGTTACGCCGGACGCTTTGCCATCATCGAAGCCATGGCCATCACCGATCAGATTCGCAAACTCATCATCGCCCGCGCCAGCAGCCGCGAAATGGCCAAGGTCGCCATCAGCCAGGGAATGCGCACCTTGCGCATGGTGGGACTCGAACGCGCCCGCGAAGGCATCTCCACGCTCGAGCAGGTCCTGCTGATTACCTCCGCGCACTGACCGCGCTCAGAATCTCCGTTGCGGCACCATGCCCGGCGCCGGCAGGGGTGCAAGCCACGGCGGCGGCTGCGGCGTCCACGCCGGCGGCGCTACGGCTGCCCGGTTCGTGTAACCGGTGATCGGTGGCAGCGGAGTCAAACCCACCGGCTGCCCAATCCCGCTGTCTATCGGCCCAAAGGGAGACGCCGCCGGACTCAGCAGCGGGGCCTGGCTGATCGGCTTTTCGCTCGGCGGCGGTCGCAGCACGGAATACATCTCGATGTCAGGCGGTGTGCTGGCCGGCGTGTCGGATAGCGGATCGGCGCCTGCGTATTGTGCTCCCCCCATCGTTAGCGAACTTCGAAAGTCGTTGTTTTGCTCCTTCGATCTGGAAGGAGCGGGCGGTGTCGTTATCCGTCCATTTCTCGCCCACCCGGCCTGATTCGGTTTGTCCAACAATGTTTGGTCAGGCAGAAACCCCGCCAAACCAATCGCCAAACCTTCGGGTCGCATTCCAAATCGGTTGGACGCCACGAGCCCTTCGCTAAATCGGGCTGCGATTGATTCCGCCTCCTGCAGATTGGCATCCGTTGGGGTCGCGCCTGAATCGTTGGTGGTCGAAGGGCTCCAGTGCCCGGCCTGGCTGTCGCTCGCCATGGCGTTGGAATAGGCGGCCAGGCGCACCGCCTCCTGCCGGGCCAGGTAGCGTTCCATCACCGTCAATTTCTGACCATTCGCATCGGCGCCGCTGTCTGCCCCCTCAATGATGCTCTTCGGCGTGGCCACCCCCAGGATTTCTTCGGGCGTCATCAACGCCCAGTTCGCCTTTTCGTCCAATATCTTCTGCAATTGTTGCACCGCGCTTGAATCCATTGGCATCGGCGGCGCAACCGGCACCGTCGGCCCCGGACTGCGGTATTTGAAATCGGGCTCCGGCGTCGTCAATTCATTGGCCGGCCTCAAAGAGCGCCCCGAAAAAAGTGACGGCTGATTGGATCCCTCCGTGAGCGGCTGCGAAAATATAATGACCGGTGCCTCGACCGGCGCGTTCGATTGCCCCTCCGCGCACAGCGCCAGCGCCGACATCGCGCCGATCCACCACCGCACTGGAAAGTTGGCCGACAAGGAACCCATTGCAAACGTTTATCCTACGGGAATGGACACCTTCCGTCAAAATTGAATTCAAATTGAATTCACTGCCTTTCGTATTCGCCCTTGCTGACCTTTTTGAGGACGGTAAAACCCGCCTTCTTGGCGTCGATGATGGAGAGCGGTTTGAGCTTGTGCGGCGTGTTGAAGGCGGAAATCAGCCGGCGCACCGCCTTTTTGCAGGCCGGACACTTCGTCAACTCCGGGGCGCTCAACGGCCGGCGCAGGGTGAATTTGCCCCCGCAGACCTTGCACTCGCCTTCGCAAAGTTCGTATTCGTATAGTGGCACGCTTGGAGAGTACCCGCCCCCTTTGGGCAAATCAAGCCACCGCCCGTCCCGGCCGTGTCCCATTTCCCGGCGCGCGGCCTTCAGGCCGCCTCAACGACCAAAGCATTTCGCCCTTGGAATCGGGCTAACTCCCGCGCTTCACTGCAAATTAGGACACCACCCGCCGCCCGTCCCCCCTTTGAACTTTCAGCGTTGGACCCTTTAGGCTATGGTTGCCCCGTTCACTTCGCATCCGTAGCTCAATTGGATAGAGCTTCTGACTTCGGATCAGAAGGTTGCAGGTTCAAGTCCTGCCGGATGCGCCAATAAAATCAAGGGATGAATTGCTTTCGCGTTTGAACCTCGTTTATTCTCCATTTTCGTGAATCGTCTTCGAATTTTTGTGGACATTGATATGCCGCCGGACGCGCGGGAGTTGTTGCACGCCGACACGGCCGGGCACGAATTGATTTTTTCCAGGACTCCGGCGACTTCCATTTTGACTGTGGCCGAACGGGACTCGGAGTTCGCCACCGCCGACGTGGCCTTCGGCCAGCCGGATCCGCAGGCGATCGCCGGAGCCGCACGGCTGCGGTGGGTTCACGTCAGTTCGGCGGGCATCACGCGCTACGACCATCCGGAATTTCGTGCGCTGGTGGCGCGACGCAAAATCGCAGTGACCAACAGTTCGAGCGTGTTCGCCGCGCCCTGCGCCGTTCACGCTTTGAGTTTCATGCTGGCGCAAGCGAGAAAATTGCCGTTGGCGCTGAAGACCAAAATGGCTTGGGGAAGCCGCCCCTGGCTGGCACTGCGCGCTGCCAGCACGACGTTGCACGGAGAAACTGTTTTAATGGTGGGCTATGGCGCGATAGGCAAACGGCTGGTGGAATTGTTGCAGCCGTTGGGAATGAAAATCATGGTTTACCGTCGCCGTCCGCGGGGCGATGAAAGTGTCCCAGTGATCGCGGAGGATCAATTGGCCAAGGCGTTGGGTAAAGCCGATCACATTGTCAACCTCCTGCCGGCCAGCGCGGAGACTCTTCATTTTTTCAACCGGGCGCGATTTGAAGCCGCCAAACCCGGAGCTGCCTTTTACAACATCGGCCGCGGCACGACGGTGGATCAAGACGCGCTGCTGGCGGCTTTGCGCTCGGCCCGCCTCGGCGCCGCGTGGCTGGACGTGACCGAACCAGAGCCGTTGCCGGACGGGCATCCGCTCCTGACGCAACCGAATTGTTTTATCACTCCGCACGTTGCCGGCGGCCACGCGGATGAATTCAAAATGCTCGTTCGCCATTTTCTTGAAAACCTCCATCGTTTTGTCCGGGGCGAACCGCTGTTGGACCGGGTGATGTAATTAAATGAATTGCAGCGGGTTTAACGGTGCTGTCAAGTTGCGCCCAAGCCGAAAAAACGGCAGAAAGTGCCGGTTGACATCTCACCTTCTCTTCGCCACCATCGCACCATGATCCGCGGGACAAAAAAGCAATTCTCCGCCCCCCGCGCAGCGCTCAGTACAGGTGCCCGCGCAAAAAAGCAAGTTCCTATCAGTAGCAGTCTTATCCGCATCGTCGTGCTGGACGACGACCCCACCGGCATCCAGACGGTTCATGGGAATTACCTGCTCACCCGCTGGGACACAGCGACTTTGCGCATGGCATTGACCGACGCGCAGCGGTTCTTTTATGTCCTGACCAACACGCGAGCCTACAGCGCCGAGAAGGCCCGGCAAATTGTCGGCGAGATCGTCGCCAACGTGCTGAAGGCAAACCAGGACCTCGGCTACTCGCTGGTGTTCGTGAGCCGCTCTGATTCGACGCTGCGCAACCATTTCCCGGCCGAAATCGAAACGATCCTGCTCGGCTTGGAACAGCAGGATGGCAGGCCGGCGGATGCGGTCTTTTTGGTGCCCGCCTTCATCGAGTGCGGCCGGGTGACCGCAGATAACACGCATTATCTTGTCGAGGGCGGCCGTCGCATCCCCGTTTCGGAAACTGAGTTTGCACGCGATTCGGTCTTCGGCTATCGCACGGCGGTGCTGCCGGATTACATCGAAGAGAAGACGCACGGCGCAGTCCGGGCGGCGGACGTGCGGTGCATCCCGTTGGAATGGCTGCGCTCGCCAGTTCAAAGTCCAAAGTCGAAGGCTCCCAACGGCGGGCAAGGGCTGAAAAGCGGGCAACTGGATGCTTTTCTCCAGACACTAAGCAATCGCAGGCATGTGGTGGTCAACGCGGAGACCTATGCCGATCTCAACTGCTTCGCGGAGGCGGTGCTGAAGCAGGTTGCCGCCGGAAAGCGATTCGTCTTTCAAAGCGCTGGTTCCGTCGTGAAGGCTCTGGCCGGAATTCCAGACAAGCCGTTTTTAGGGAAGGAGATCGTCCGAGGAACCGGTCCCGGCCTGGTTGTGGCCGGGTCGCATGTCGGCAGAACCACAGCTCAGCTCGGCCGATTGTTGAGCGCGAATGGCGTCCAGGGCGTCGAACTGGCCGTCTCTGACATTCTGGCCTCGGGCCAGGCATTGCAAAGACCTCTGCTGGATCGAATTCAAACCATCTGGCAAAAGGGCATCACCCCCGTGGTCTTCACCTCCCGCTCCGAACTCAAGTTCGCGTCCAAGGAGGAGCGGTTGCGCGCAGGCGAGACGATCTCACATTTCGTCTCCGACCTGGTGCGTGCGCTGCCCATCAAGCCTTCCTATCTGGTTGCCAAGGGCGGCATCACCTCGCATGACATTCTGGTGCGCGGCCTCGGTGTCTCCCAGGCCCGTGTCCTGGGCCAGTTGCTGCCCGGGGTCCCGGTCATCAGAACGCCCGACGACAGTCCCTTGCCGGGCATTCCTTACGTTATTTTTCCGGGCAACGTCGGCGGCGAAGACGCGCTGCTCAAAGTGTTTGAGATTTTAAAATGAAACCAAAGATCGGATTTATCGGACTCGGTATCATGGGTCGGCACATGGGCGGCAACCTGTTGCACGCCGGCTATTCTCTCACCGTATTTGATGTCGTTGCCGCCGCAATGGAACCGCTGGTCAAGGGCGGAGCCGCTCCCGCCAAAAGCTGCGCCGAGGTTGCCCGCGCATCGGATGTGGTCATCACCATGGTCACCAGTTCCGAAGCCGCCGAAGAGGCCGCCTTGGGCAGCCACGGTGTCATTGCTGGCGCCCACCAGGGCTTGGTGTTTATTGACATGAGCAGCAGCGCGCCGGCTACTGCCATCAAGATCGCCACCCAACTCGCCAAAGTCGGAGTTGGCTGCCTGGACGCTCCCGTAAGCGGCGGCGAATTGGGAGCCCAACAGGCTACCCTGTCCATTATGGTGGGCGGTCCGGAGGAAGTCCTGAATCAGGTCCGGCCGGTCTTCCAGGCGATGGGCAAAACCATCACCCTTTGTGGCCCGCACGGTGCCGGCCAGATCGTTAAAGCCTGCAACCAAATCCAGGTCGCGCTTAATTACGTGGGCCTCGCTGAAGCTCTCGTGCTGGGAGCCAAAGCCGGCGTGGACCCCGCAGTCATCCTCAAGGTCCTCAGCGGCGGCTATGCCCAAACCCGCGTCATGGATGTGCGCGGCCCAAAAATCATCGCCGGGGATTTCGAGCCGGGGGGCAGAGTCACCGTCCAGTATAAGGACCTCGGCATCGCCCTCGAAACCGCCGACAAACTGAATGTCCCGCTGCCGGGAACCGCCTTGGCCCGCCAACTCTACAGCGCTCTGCTGGCGGCCGGCCGCGGCGGCCTCGACCATTCCGCCGTGATCACCATCCTCGAAGACTTGGCGGGTGTGAAGGCAAGGACCAAGATACCATCGTCCCACTAAGCAGCTCTAGAACGTCACGTTCTTCTGTTCGGGCACGATGAACGGCGGCCTCTTTCCCTCCAGGAAGGCCGTGATGCTCTCGGCGCAGCGTTCCGCCATCTTCCTCCGCGTTTCCCAGGTCGCCGACGCCACATGTGGCGCCAGGACGACGTTGGGTAGTCTGAGCAGCTCCTCGCCCAGGGCGATGGGCTCGACCTCGAAGACGTCCAGGGCAGCACCGGCGATAACCTTCGATTTGAGCGCCTCGGTGAGGGCCTTCTGATCTATGACGGGCCCTCGGCTCGTGTTAATGACTATGGCGCTGCTCTTCATTGCGGCGAACTGCGGCGTGCTCAGCAGACCTCGTGTCGTTGGAAGGAGCGGGACGTGGACGCTGATGATATCCGATGTCTTGAGTAGCTCCTGGAAGGATACGTAGGTGATGCTGTATTGTTCCTCCAGATCCTGTCGGCGGACGGCATCGTAGTAGATCATCTTTACTCCGAAGCCTTGCCCCCGCTTCGCGGCTTCTCCGCCGATTCTGCCGAGGCCGAGGAAGCCCAGCGTCTTGCCGCCGATGTCCCAGCCGAATGGAAAGACCCTCTGCTTCTTCCCCCACTCCTCACGGGTGAACCTGTCGGCCTCGGGCACGCGGCGCATCCAGCCGAGGATCAGGGCCCAGGTCAGGTCCGCAACTGCGTCGCTGAGCACGTCCGGGGTGTGGCAGACATAGATGCCACGCTTGGTGCACGCCTCCACGTCAATTGCGTCGTACCCTACGCCGAAGCGTGAGACGAGCTTCAGTTGGGGCGCCCTTTTGAGGAACCCCTCGTTGACGCGCTCCCAAAGCGCCATGAGGACCACCGCGTCCTTCAACTGGTCAGGGTTGTCGCCACTCACTCGGACGACCTCCGCCAGTGGGCGGAACCTGTCTATGACATTCTCCGGGAAGTTGTCGGCGTTGGCGCTGATCAGAACCTTCGGCTTCATTTAATTGACTGCTTGCCGTTCCCTCTCCGCTCCCATCGGATGGGAGGGGAGAGGGTCAGGGTGAGGTGAGGGCTCCTTTTCATTCGATGTTCGGCGTTCGATGTTCGTTGTTCGATGTTCCCCGGTTCATGGGGAGGAGAATTGGTTTCTTGTCCCGCGGATCATGGTGCGATGCTGGCCAAGGGCAGGCGCGATGTCAACCGGCAAGTCCTGCCGTTTGGTCCACGATGTCTGCCACCACCTGCTCGTGGTTTTTTCCCGCGCATTCGATGATGATTTGCCCGTGTTGGTGGTAGAGGATTTCCCGCTCGCGATATAATTCAAGAAACGACTGCCCTTTGGCCATGGCGATGCCCCGGGTCTCGAAGTTGTTGATCCTCTTGAGCAGTTCGGCCGCTCCCAATTTCAAATACACGATTGCCCCGTTCGCCTTCAGATGGGTCATGGCTCGTTCGCTATAGACGGCGCTCCCGCCGGTGGCGATGACGGCATTGTGGACGTGCAACCGCAGGATTTCCCGCTCCTCAAATTCCCTCAGTGTCAGATAGCCGTGCTGGTCCAAAATCTCCTGCAACGTCTGATGATGCCGGTTCTGGATCAACAAATCCGTGTCCACAAAAGCCTTGGACAAATGCTTGGCCAGGATCACGCCGACGGTGCTTTTCCCTGCGCCGGGCATCCCGATTAGAACGATATTTTGCATGACATTCAGATTGGCATTGAGAGCCAGACAAATCCAGCACGGCCTCAAGGCCCGGGTGACAGATCAAAATAAGATGGGCGCAACTCGGCACCCGCACCAACCCCCTCTCCCCGCCCAGCGGGGAGAGATTTCCCCGAAAACTTCGCGCGTTGAACCCCTGAACCTGTCGCAAGCTGCCAGTCTCCCGAGTCACCCGTTGCGCCCGCCGACTGCCTGCCGGGCCGTAGCTTCTGAGCGAAGACTGGTTCCCTCTCCTAAATTCCCTCGCCCATTCTGACGGGAGAGGGTCGGGGTGAGGGTATTAACTCTGATGGGAGGGGAGAGGGTCAGGGTGAGGTGAGGGCTCCTTTTCATTCGATGTTCGATGTGCAATGTTCAATATTCGATGTTTCCCGGTTCATGGGGACGGGGTTTAGTGGTGGTGTCAGGTTGCGCCCAAGCCGAAAAAACGCCAGCGCTTGCCGGTTGACACCGCCCCTGCCCTCTGCCACCATCGCACCGTGACCAGTGGGACAAAAAACCAATTTTAGCGGGACAACAACCAATTCTCCTTCCCCCGCGTAGCGCTCAGTACCTGTGGCCGGCAAAAACGCAATGTCCCGTCAGGAGTGAAAATCCGACGTTATTTTCAGATGAAAGAAAAAGGTCGAACCATCAGCAACCAGGCGAAGAAACTGAAAACACTTGCGCCAAAAATGTCGCAAAAGGAATTTGACGCGCTTTTCCAGAAAGTCTGCAACTGGGGAAAATGGGGGCCCAACGACGAACTCGGCACGCTCAATTATATCACCCCCAAAAATGTCCAGGCGGCCGCGCGGCTGGTAAAATCCGGGCGCACCGTGTCCCTGGCGATCCCCATAAACAAATCCGCCGGACCCGACAACCCAAAACCGCCCTCCCACTTCATGGTCCGAAGCCATGACGTCCCGGTGGCGCGGGGCGAGCCGCGCTTTGCTGTGGATTATTTTGGCAGCGTCTTTCACGGAGACTGCCACACCCACCTCGACGCACTCTGCCACGTCAGCTACAAGGGTAAATTGTATAACGGCAAGCCCGCGACCGCGGTCTCCTCGCTGGGACCGACCCTGCAGGACATCACCGCCTACGCGCAGGGCATTGTCGGTCGCGGTGTGCTGCTGGACATTCCGAAGCTGCGCGGCGTCAAGTGGCTCGAGCCGGGCGAGGCGGTCACCACCGCCGAGCTGGAAGCCGCCGAAAAGGCCCAGGGTGTGCGGCTGGGCAAGGGCGACATCATGGTCTTCCGCACCGGCCATCACCGCCGCCGGCTGGAGCTCGGCCCGTGGGACAACTATGGTGAGGGCAAGGCCGGACTTGCGCCCGAAGCCATTCTCCTGCTGCACGAGCGGCAGGTGGCGGCCTTCCTTCCCGACGGCGACGGCGAGACCGTCCCCGGCAATGTTGAGGGTATGGCCTCTCCCATCCATGCTTTGCAAATCGCCGCCATGGGCATGTGCTGCGCCGACAGCCTGCAATTCGAAGACTTGGTGAAAGTCTGCGCCGAAGAGAAAAGGCAGGAATTCATGGTGGTGCTGGCTCCGCTGCGGCTGCCAGGCGGCACCGGGTCATTGATGAACCCCATTGCCATGTTTTAGACGAGATTAACGATATAAAAGGCTGTAGAAAGGCGGGAGAGGGCGGGAGAGGGCAGTAGAGGGCGATAAAGGGCGCTATAGGGAGGGGCACCGAGCCTCGCCACTCGCCGCTTCGTTACGAAACAGACCACCGCCAATTCGAACTGGAATACATACCATGACCAAGCAAGAAATCGAAACCCCCGCTCTGCTGGTGGACCTCGACCGCATGGAAGCCAACCTGGAGCGCATGGCCAGCTATTTCCGCAACGTGCCGGCGAAACTCAGGCCCCATTTCAAAAACCACAAATGCCCGAGCCTGGCCGCGCGGCAACTGGACGCCGGCGCCATCGGCCTTACCTGCTCCACTCTGGGAGAGGTCGAGTGCCTGGTGCATCACGGTATCCGCAGCATCTTGTTGGCCAATGAAATTGCCGATGCGGCCAAGATCCGCCGCGTCGTCGAAGTGGCTCGCCAGGCGGACCTGATCGTGTGCGTGGACAACGAGAAGATCGCGGATGAACTGGCCCGCGCCGGACGAAACGCCAGCACGCCCCTCAGCGTGCTGGTGGACGTGGATGTGGGGCTGCATCGCTGCGGGGTGCCGCCGGGCGATCCCGCGGTGCGCCTGGCCCGAACGGTGGTGGCGAAGGGCCTGCGCTTGCGCGGGCTGATGGGATACGAGGGCCACCTCTCACGCCGGCCGCCCGGTCCGGAGAAAGAAGCGGTAGTCGTCGGCGCCATGCAGCCCCTGATGGAGACCAAGGCCCGCCTGGAAAACGAAGGATTTCCTATCGAAATCGTGAGCGCCGGCACAACCGGGACCTATCCCATCTCCGGCTGCTATCACGGTGTGACCGAGATCCAAGCCGGCTCCTACTTGCTCATGGATACGAGCTACCGGAAATGCTGCACGGATTTCGATCTCACTCTCACGATACTGACCACCGTGATCAGCAAGACCGAGGGGCAACGCATCGTGGTCGATGCCGGCGTCAAAGCCCTGAGCTGCGAGCGCGGCCTCCCCACCGTCAAGGACCTTGAAGGATTGGTGGTCAACAAGTTGACCGCCGAGCACGGCATCATTGACTTGCAGGCGCAATCATCGCCCGTGGAGGTGGGCGACAAAATAGAGTTTTGGGTGCATTATTCCGACGGCACCATCAACCTGAACGAACGGATGTACGGGATCCGCGACGGCCGCGTGGAGGAGGTCTTCGCCATAGAGGGGCGAGCCCGCTAAGAAAAGCCGCCGGCCTTGCCTTGGGGTTGAGGAACGCCCCCTACGCCGGACCGAGAATCTCGGCCAGCGGGATGCAGCGCTGTTCGCTACTGCTGCGATACGCCGCCTCCACCGCCGCAAACGTACGCAGGTACGAACGCCCGGCGGACTCGAAGGGAGAGCCGTCTTTCAGGCAGGAGATAAAGTGCATTTCCGTGGCCCGCACACAGTCCCCGCCGTACACCGTCGGCGCCACATCGCTGGTCCAGACCTTAACGTTGTCTAGCCGGATTTCGCCCGTCGCGAGGATCGTGATCACGCCGCCTTCTCCCTCCAATTGTGTATCGCCCATGGCCGGCCCGGGTGGATTGGGATTCAAAAAGCGATGCCCGTCAACCCAGCCATGCACCCCGTTTTCGTGGGTCAGGACGATGATGGCTTGGTCTTCGGCCACGATGCGCGGGTTTCTGCGGCTGGATTGGGCGTACACCGAAGCAATGTCGCCGAACAGGAAGCGGGCGGTATCCATCAGGTGCACCAGCGCCTGCTGCATGATCAGCTTGCGTTCTTTCCGGAAATAAGCCTGCTCCAGATACGGCTCGTCCCCCAGCCCGTCCCCCCGGCGGAACCGGAATCCGTAGCCGATGGGAACGCCGATGTCGCCGCGCGCGATCATTTTCTGCGCCTGGCGGAACCAGGGCTGCCAACGCCAATTCTCGTGAATCATCAGCCGCACTCCGGCCTCTTCCGCTACGCGGACCAGCTCCAGCGCTCCCGCCCAGTCTGGCGCGATTGGCTTCTGGCAAATCATCGGCAATTTCCTTTCGGCGACGAGCCGCACCATTGGAAGATGGGACGGCGCGGGTGTGGCGATGTCCACGAAATCCACTCGTTCTTTGTCCAGCATCTCCTCGGCGGATGAATAGGCCTTGGCGGCGAACTTCTTCGCGCGATCCAGGCGCAGATCCGCCGCAGCGACGATTTCCACATCGGGAATCCGCCGCCAGCCGTCCAAATGGTTTTCCGCAAACCACCCGCACCCGATCATGGCACCTTTCAACAATTTTGACATAAGATCGTCTCTCTTTCGACCAGCCGGCCAGCCGGACCCGCAAGATTTTATAACACGGACCGTTGTTCGGCTTCCTCCGCGGTCTCGGGGCGCTCCTGAATGGCGTCACCCGCCTTGTCTAGCCAGTCCACGTGGCCGGTCAATTTCATCGCGATCAGCACCAGAACACCTAGCGCGAGCCAAGCCACAACGACCCACGGAGCGTAAGCGACCGGCGGGGCAGGCCACGGGGTAAGCGAGGTGTAAGCCACGAACAAAACGGCCAGCGTTCCCACCAGCGGAAAAAAGGCGTGGAGCACGAGGTTGAATTCCTCCCGCCGCTGGCGGAAGTAATACAGAAACACGCCCAAGTTGGCGGTGCTGAAAATCAGAATCAGGGCAAACGTCAACACGTTGCCCATAAATTCGAATAAGTTTATCGGCCACAAGCCGAGCCCGAACCCGATGGCAAAGGTAAGGATGATTTGCAGCCTGACGGCATTGACAGGTGTTTTGAACCGCGGATGCACCTTGGCCAGCGCGCGCGGTAGGGACCCGGAGCGGGCCATGCCGAACCATACACGCGTCGCCGCGTTGGTGGCGGCGATCGAGGCGGCGACAATCGAATTCAGCAAGGCTAGCAGCACGAGCACCCAGGCGCCGCCCCAGTAACGCCGCGCCAGCACAAAGGTCGGATTTTCCGTCGAGTTGATCAGGCGCGGCAGATCATTCGTGCCCCAGCCCACCAGCAGTCCCCACGAACCGAAAATCAGAAAAACGCCCATTACCAAGATCGCGATGAAAATTGCGCGAGGCAGGTTTTTACGCGGATTTTCGCTCTCCTCGGCCAGCGGAGCACCGCACTCCCAGCCGTTGAAGGCAAAAATCGAGAAAATCACCGCCAGGCCCAAGCCATTGCGGCTGGACGCGTTGGCCGGGTTGAAGGGCGAAAAAGTGATTCCTCCCGGCCCCGGCAGGAAGAATCCCCACAGGCTGAGAGCCAGCGCGATGGCTACTCCCGCCGCTCCAAACACGACCATGGATTTCGCCGAAACCCGAACGCCTCGGTAGGTCACCCAACCGACAAAGCTCCCCGCCACCAGCAAAAAGGCCCACCAGGGGAAGGTGACGTTATAGGCCGCTTTCAAGGCTTTTTCCAGCACCGAGCCCATGAAAGCCAGGATAAAGCCGGCCAGGATCGGATCGTACAAGAAATAGAGCCAGGAAGCCAGAAACCCGACCCGCGGATGCACGGTCCGGCTGATGTACGTATAGTAACCGCCGGCGGAGGGCAGACATCTGGCCAGTTGCATCAGGCAAACGCCCAGCACGAGGACGATGGGAAAGGCAAAAAGATACGCCACCGGAGCGGCGAGACCCACGTTTTTGGTAGTCACTTGAATGGTGAACAGCAAGGCAGTCGCTGGCGCCATGTGGGTAAGGCATTGCATTAACAGCCCTGGCAGCCGCAAGGCGCCGGCCCGGAGGTCTGTCTTCGCCACCATTACCGGCTGATCCGACCGGGAGTCCTTTGAAGCTGTCATCGCTTTCATTTTTGTTGTCGTCTGAAAGTGCTGATACTGATGGGAATTTGCGTTTGCGCGCCCCGATGTACTAGCGCTGCGGAGAATCGGTTTTTGCACCCGCTGAACATCGTGGGATGATGGCCGGGCGGGGCGGCGATGTCAACCGGCAAACTCTGCCGCTTTTCGGCCGTGTGCATCTGACAAATCGGTTTGAAATCCCCGGCTCCAGGAGCAAACTAACCCGGAAAAGGACCGTGGCCGCGGCCGACATCTCGAGTTCGGCCCGGAAATGATTATATGAAATTGATGGGCATCGGCGATGAAGCGGCCAAGCGCCGGAACTTCGTCGAGTATGGCCGGCGCGTTGAAAAGATGGTAGCCGAATTGACCGCCGGCCAGCAGCATTCGCCCCGGAACGCGATGCCTCGCGTATCGGGCCGGTGAGACAGTCTTGAGCGCAGTCCGCGCTTCCCCATTGCAATCGCGCCGGATCAATTCTTAATCACGAAGCGCACCGCGTCAAAACCGTCATTTTCTTTCACGGTGAGAAGTCCGTTGGCATACGACCAACCGCGTACTGCCCCGGCCAACGCCGCCGCCGCCATTCGGGGCAACGTCTCCCCTCCCTCCATGCCACCGCCGGACTGCTCGCTCACCGTCTTGGGTTCGTGTTCCATCCAGGTTTGCAAAATCAAATCGCGCTTCGCCGGGCGATATGAGCCCGTGGGGGCGGCAATTTCAACCGTCATTTGGCTCGCGT
This sequence comes from Verrucomicrobiota bacterium, assembly GCA_049523455.1. GTDB lineage: Bacteria > Verrucomicrobiota > Verrucomicrobiia > Limisphaerales > UBA11358 > UBA11358. The sequence goes on from JBEKMW010000008.1 coordinate 41,501, forward strand.
CACGTGTTTGCTGAAATTCCCGTTTCATAAAGCCGCCGTTGCGGTAAGCCAGGCTCTCCCCGTCGTCCTCGTAGAGCGACGATTCCGATTTCCCGGCGGGCGCGATCAGCACGCGCAACGGATTGCCCGGCATCTCCCCCGTCCATTGCACCACCGGCTGGCCGAAAATGAAACTGCCGCCGCGCACAAACAGCGGAATGCTGTCCAGCGTCACCGGCACGTGGATCGTCGCCGGCCCCGCGTATTTCTCGCCCGTCCAATAATCGAACCAATCGCCCGCCGGCAGATACACCTCCCGCGTGTCCACACCCTCCCACAACACCGGCGCCACCAGCAGGGCCGAGCCGAACAGGAATTCGTAGTCCAACGTGGCCGTGTTCGCGTCATCCGGAAAATCCATAAACACCGGCCGCAGCGCCGGCACCCCCGTCTCGCTCGCCTGTTGCATGACGTTGTAAATATACGGCAGCAGCTCGTAGCGTAATTCGATCGCCCGTTTGTTGATGTCCTCGTAGCGCCAGCCAAACGACCACGGCTCCTTGTATGGCGTGTCTATGGCCGTGTGCATCCGCATGAAAGGATAAAAAACGCCCGCTTGCAGCCACCGCGTGCATAATTCCGCCGACGGCATCCGCACAAACCCCCCAATGTCGCCGCCCACAAACGGAAATCCCGATATGCCCAGGCCCTGCAGCATCGAAACCGATTGCCGCAACGACGACCAATCCGCCGTCGCGTCGCCCGTCCACACCGCCGCGTATCGCTGGCCGCCGGCAAAACTCGAACGCGTCAGCACAAACGCCCGCTCGTCCGGCCGCAACCGGCTCAATCCCTCAAACGTCGAGCGGCTCATGAGCTGGCCAAAGACATTGTGAATTTCCCGGTGTGTCGTCGGCTGGCCGTCGTTGTTGAACACCACCTCCAGCGGCATCGTCCCGTTCGGCGTGTCGAAGACCGACGGCTCATCCATGTCGTTCCAGATGCCGGCCACCCCCACGTCGAGCAAGCTGCTGTACAGATTCCCCCACCACAGCCGCGTCGCCGGTCGGCTGAAATCCGGGAACACGCTCGGTGCCGGGTTCTTCGCCGCCTGTGACGGCCATACCGGCCCCTCATAAACCCTGCCGTCCGGCCATTTCACGAAATCATCGCCCGCCATGCCCGAGTCGTATGGCGCATAGCCTCTCAACGCCGGCGGATGACCGTCCAGAATCGTTACCAGGTGAAACCCCTGCGCGCGCAAATCCGATATCATCTTCTGCGGATTGGGAAATCGCTGCGGGTCCCACGTAAACGGCTTGTAGCCGTTCAAGTGATGGATATCCAGCCAGATCACGTCCGCGGGAATTTTCTTCTCGCGAAACGTGTCGGCCACCCAGCGCACGCGCGCTTCCGGGTAATAACTCCACCGGCATTGGTTGTAGCCCAGCGACCACAACGGCGGCAGCGGCATCCGCCCCGTCAATGCCGTGTACCTCTCCACCACCTTCTTCGGGTCCGGCCCGGCGATGAAGTAGTAATCCAAATCGCCGCCATCCGCGCCGAACGTCAGCAGGTCGGCCTGCTCCCGGCCGACGTCGAAAAAGCTGCGCCAGGTGTTGTCGAGGAAAATCCCGTGCGCCTGCCCCCGGCGCACCACCATGAAAAACGGCACGTCCACGTACAGCGGGTCCGTGCTCGAATCATAAGCCGGCGTGTCGGAGTTCCACATCACGTAATTGTAGCCCCCCAGCTTCCATCCCCGTTTGCTGAGTGTTCCGTTCTTTTCGCCGAAGCCATACACCTGTTCGTCATCATGCAATTGTTTGGCCACGCGAAACTCCGTGCCCGCCACCGAAATGCCCCGCGCGGCGTCATCCGCGTCCAGCACTTCCCCCGCCGCATTGGCGAACGATATCCGCATCGGCGCATATTGCACCGTCACTTTGAGCGACGCCGTGGTCAGCGTCGCCGCCGCCGGGCCAATGTCCGCCTTCACCGTCGGGGTTGCCAGGTCGCGGTTCACCACCGCATACGAATGGTCGCGGCCAAAAGCCTGTGCCGTGGTGAAACGGACGCGCACCACGTCATCCGACAGCGGAGTGATGGCCAGTGCGCCCTGCGGGCTCTGGAACGAAAGTGTCTTGCCGTCCCACGTGGGTGAGGCCATGACTCCGATGGTTGACCAACCCGGCGGCCAGGCCCCTTGGCTGCCGCCCGCTGGAGCCTGGGCCTCGGCGCTGTGCCCCATCATCAAGCCGAGACTGGCCGCCAAGCGAACCAGCGTAGCCGCGCATGACCGGCCCTTCGACGACGCAAACGCAACCGCCGCGGTCCTGAGGGAGCAGTTTTTCATATCGTTGGTTCTTCGACGTTTATGGTGGCTAAAATGGTCACAGGCCAAAGGCCTGAACCACCGTAGCCGGGGGCAACGCCCTCGGAAAAATCGGAAAACACTCTTTGCCCTGAAAGGGCAATCCAAAATGGCCGGCAGACCATCCACTTTTGAGCTCGCCCTTGCCGGGCGCAAATCCGAACGAATCGGTGCCGAGGGCGTTGCCCTCGTTCCCCACCCAATTGGGGAAAGGGTATCTCGAACATGGTGTTTATTGGCAATGCTGGCATTCGCGCCAGCCATTCATTGTGTTCGCTGCCCAGTCTCTCACAAAGCCCCCTCCCCCGAAAAGCCCAAATCTTGCGCCCTGCCCGTAGCGGGGCGCAACTCGATACTGCCACCGGAGCGCGGGTCTGTGACCCGCAGCCGTGTGGACGAAGCGAAACGCGAACGAATGGGATCAAAAGACCTTGAAACGGTGGCCCTGCTGCGGCTTACAGAGCCGCGTTCCGTCAGCAGGCCGGTTCTTTGGTGGTGGTGTGAAGTTGCGCCCCCCGTAGCGGCGTCTCGGCAGAGCGCCGCCGACCCCTCTCCTCCGCCTTCTCCGGCCGCGTCCCACCTTCACCCCGGCGGCCAGGCCATCGCCCGCCCGCCGAGGATATGCACGTGCAAATGCGGCACCGCCTCGCCGGCGTCCGGCCCGTTGTTGATCACCAGCCGGTAGCCGCGTTGCTTCAAACCTAGCTGGTCCGCGATTTGCGCCGCCTTCAGCAGCAAATGGCCCAGCACCTTGTGGTCCTCCGGCTTGGCCTCGGCCAGCCGCGGTATGGGCTGCTTGGGAATGAGCAGCACGTGCGTCGGCGCTTGCGGCTTGATGTCCCGGAACGCCAGCACCAGGTCGTCCTCATAGACGATCGTGGCCGGAATCTCGCGGGCAACGATCTTTTCGAATAGTGTCTTGCTCATACTTCGGACTCCTTCCTGGTTTTGTGAACCGCCTGAAGGCGGAACTCCAAACGAATCAATCCACCACCAGCGAGCATTCGGCCTGCCCCGGCTCCGCCGTCAAACACCCGCGCAGGTATTCCACAATCTGATCCTGCAATTGCTCGCAACGAAAGCTCCAGCGCCGCGCCCCGGCAAGCTGTTTGACGCAGCCGCGCAGTCCATGAAACCGCACCAACCGCGGCGTCCGCCGCAATTGCGCGCGCAGTTCCCCCCGCAAGCGGGGAAAGAAGAACAGTTCGCGGCTTTCGCCCGATTCCCGCGCCAACCCCAGCAGGTCCGCCGCGGCTGTTTCCCGGTCCGGCAATGGGCTGGCCGCCTCGTCGGAACGGACCTCGAAACCAAGACCGCGCAACACCTTTTCCAGCGCGCCCGCAAACTCGCCCAGCGTCACCATCTCCCGCCCCTGCTCGCTCTTGAAATAATGGAAAATGGACGCTGTGGCGTGCCGCAGCATTTCGGCGTCCAGTTGTCCCTGGTGGTCGCCGGTCAGTTCAATCGAAATCATGTCCGCCGATAGCGGCATGCTTTCCCCATTGGCAAATTGAAAGAGCAGACACTCCGATGAAAGCGCAATCATTGCATGGCCTCCAGTTTCTTTACCTCTTGCACGAAGTCCGTGGCCTCCTGAAAACGGCGATAGACGCTCGCGAACCGCACATAGGCCACCTGATCGAGGTCGCGCAGCCCCTCCATGACCATCTTGCCGATGAATTCGGCCGGCACTTCGCTTTCGTATTTGTCGCTCACCGCCGCCCCGATGTGGTCCACCAGATTTTCCATCGCTTGCGGGCTGATCGGCCGCTTTTGGCAGGCTTTCCGGACGCCCGACAACAGTTTTTCGCGCGAAAACTCCTCGCGCCGCCCGTCGCGCTTGAGCACCAGCAGCCCTTCCCGCTCAATTTCCTCGTAAGTTGTGAAACGATGGGCGCACCGCGCGCATTCCCGGCGCCGCCGAATCGTCGCACCTTCGCGCGAGGCCCGCGAATCAATGACCTTGTCGTCCTGACAGCCGCATTTCGGACAGCGCATAGCACTACACCTAATTGTGGTCAGTGATTTGTACCATACCACGCTTTGTGGTGTCAAGGAAATCAGCCCCCCAAGTTATTCACCAATTTTTACCTCGATCGGCCCTGCCAAAACGGTAGTGTCCGAATTTTCGGCGCGCGGCATTTATGCCGCTTCGATGTCCCCATGTTTTTATGCCGCGAACTCGCCCAAATCTCGCGCTCCACCGCAAATTAGACACTACCGCCAAAAGGGCAGCGTCTTAAACTCAGGAGCGCGGCTCTATGAGCCGCAGCACATCCTCGTGCAATCCAAGCCGCTGCGCGTCGCAGACCCGCGCTCCGAAAACAAATCGGGGCACTGCCGCCAAAAGACCGCGCCAAAAGACCGCGCTTGCGTTCACTCAGGTTTCGATTATTCTCTTCGACTCCCGCTAAATCGGGCAAGACGAATATCAACGTGACTTTTGATTATGGCGACAGCAAATGATCTCCGCCGCGGAATGGCGATTAATTACAACGGCGACATCAGTGTGGTGCTGGACATGCAGCACCGCACCCCGGGTAATCTGCGCGCGTTTGTGCAGGCCACCCTCCGCAGCATCCGCACCGGCAAGTCTTCCGACGTGCGCTTTAGTTCCACCGAGCGCATCGAACCGGTTCCCATGATCACCACGCGCATGGAGTTCAGCTACAAGGACGGCGAAGACTACGTTTTCACCGACCCGGAGACTTACGAAACCGTCAACCTGGCGGCCGAATTGGTCGGTGATACGAAAAACTACCTCGTGGAGAACGGTGTGGTCACGGTGACCTTTGTCGAAGGCAAGGCCGTCTCCATCGAATTGCCTTCCAGTGTGGTGTTGACCGTGACGGATGCGCCCGAAGGCATCCGCGGCGATTCGGCCAACAACGTGCAGAAGTCCATCAAGCTGGAAACCGGCATCAGCATTCAGGCCCCGCTGTTTATCAAGACCGGCGAGAAGATCAAGGTGGACACGCGCACCGGCAAATACATGGAACGCGCCTAGTGGTCCCGGGCCTCCCGATCCGGTTTTCCCATTTCTCCACCTAAGGCTTTCCAACGCGGACGGTTTCGCCTATTTTCCCTTCATGGCCGGACGCCAACCAAAAGGAGAACGAATCTTCCGGGGCATTGCCGTCTCCGCCGGCGTTTGCCGCGGCAAAATCCTGGTGTTGCATCGCACCCGGCACGTCATCGGCCGGCGGGAACTCACCGAGGCCGAAGTGCCCGGCGAAGTGCAGCGTTTCGAGCAGGCGCTCGTTCGCACCCGCCATCAAATTTTGGAACTGCAGCGCAAGGTAATGAAGGAATTGGGCGCCAACGAAGCGAATATCTTCGATGCCCACTTGCTGATGCTCGAAGACCAGGTGCTGGTGGGCGAGGTCATTCGTGCCGTGCGCGAACAAAAACTCAACGCCGACTACGTTTTTCATTCCGTGGCTGAGCGCTACGCTGAAGCCATCGCCGGCGCCAACGACGAATACTTGCGCGAACGCACCGCCGATCTGCGCGATTTGACCGTGCGCGTGCTGGACAATTTGCTCGACGTCAAAGACCAGTTTGACCTGCGCCATCTGGCCGAGCCGCGCATCCTCATCAGCCACGATTTAAGCCCCTCCACCACCGCGCAATTGGACCGCAAGCTCACGCTCGGCTTTGCCACCGACATCGGCGGCCAGACCTCGCACACCGCCATCATGGCGCGGTCTTTGGGCATTCCCGCCGTCGTAGGCTTGCACGACATCAGCCATGAGCTGGATAGCGACGACTATGCGCTGCTGGACGGCTACAACGGCGTCGTCATCGTCAACCCGACCGACCAGACGCTGTTTGAATACGGCCAATTGTTGAAGCGCCGGGCGTCGCTCGACGAAAAACTGCATGAAATCGAAACCCAGCCCGCCATCACCCTGGACGGAACCCCCATCCGTCTCTCCGCCAATATCGAAAATCCGGGCGACATTGAAGCCGTGCGCACCCACGGCGCCGAAGGCGTTGGCCTGTTCCGGACCGAGTTTCTTTTTTTGAACCGCGCCCAACTGCCGGACGAGGAGGAGCAATACCGTGCTTACCATGAAGTCGCCGCCGCGTTGAAGCCCCATCCCGTGGTCATTCGCACGCTGGACTTGGGCGGCGACAAGTTCGCCTCCCATCTGCAACTGGCGCAGGAACTCAATCCCTTTCTCGGCTGGCGCGCCATCCGTTTCTGCCTCCAGCAACCCGAAATGTTTCGCCGGCAACTGCGCGCCATCCTCCGCGCCAGCGCCGAAGGCAACGTCAAGATGATGTATCCCATGATTTCCGGCCTGGACGAGTTGAACCAGGCCAACGCGCTGGTCGGCCAATACCGCGCCGAGTTGCGCGCCGAGGGCAAACCCTTCGATGATAAAATGGAGATCGGCGTGATGATCGAAATTCCGTCCGCCGTCCTGGTGGCCAATTCGCTGGCCGGGCCGGCGAAGTTTTTCAGCATCGGCAGCAACGACCTCATCCAATATGCCTTGGCCGCTGATCGCACCAACGAAAAGGTTTCACACCTCTACGAGCCAACCCATCCGGCCATCGTCCGGCTCATCAAAATGACGGTGGACGCCGCGCACGAACATGGCATTCACGCCGCCGTCTGCGGCGAAATGGCCGGCGACCCGGTGCTGGTGCCCTTGTTGCTCGGCTTGGGCGTGGACGAATTAAGCACCGCGCCAACCGGGATCGCGCCGGTCAAATACCTCATCCGCCGGCTCAAGCTCGAGGAAGCGCGGGCGCTGGCCGCGTTTGCGTTGCAAAGCAGCTCGCCCGCGGAAACGCTCAACCGCTGCCAGACGTTGGCCCGCGAAATCGCGCCCAGCCTCTTTGAAAGCAAAATCTGAGCGAACCACCCGAGATTTCCACTTGTCACCCTCCGCCAGCGGTTCTAGAGTGAGGGGGTTCGAGGAGCGGTAAATTTTGAAATGATTGAGTTGATTCAATTTCCGTGGAGTCCGTTCTGCATCGTCCAGCGGCGCATCTTGGAATTTGCCGGCGCCCCTTTCAAAATCATCAACATCCCCAATCAGGACCGTTCCCTGGTCTGGAAACTCACCCGCCACCGCTATTACGCCGTGCCCATCATCCGCGATGGCAAGGATGTCATCTTCGAAGTCAGCGACGATTCCCAGGTCATCGCCAAATATCTCGACAATAAATTCAAGCTGGGCCTGTTTTCCGACCGCTGGTGCGACGTGCAGTCCATCCTCTGGCGCAACATCGAGAACGAAATCGAAGGCGCCGCCTTCCGGCTCAATGATATTTACTGGAAGGAAGTCGTTCCGCCGGCCGAGCAACTCCAATTCCTTCGCTTCAAGGAGCGCAAATTCGGCCGCGGCTGTCTCGACCAATGGCGCAAAGATCAGAAATACTGGCTCAAACAACTGGCGGACCGCCTCGTTCCCTTCGAAATGATGCTGACCCACCTGCCGTTCATTCTGGATGAGCGGCCACGCTTCGTGGATTTTGACCTGTTCGGCATGCTCGGAAACTTCCTTTACTCCGGCCATTACGAACTGCCGCGGCGCCAGAAGGAAATCAAACAGTGGCACCAGCGCATGGCCCGGATCAAGGCCGGGGGCAGGAAATGAGAAAAGTTACCTCCTTGTTGCAATCGGCGGCTGGCCGGCCGGCCGGCGCCACCGCTATTATTTCATCCAGTGAAGAATTACATCCTTGACACCAACGTCCTCCTGCACGACCCGCAGTCGCTCTTGAGTTTCGAAGACAATCACGTTTTGATCCCCATCGAGGTCATCGAGGAGATTGACCGTTTCAAACGCGAATCCTCCGAACTGGGCCAGAACGCGCGCGCGGTTTCGCGGATGCTCGACGGCTTCCGCGGTACCGGCAGCCTCAGCGAGGGCGTAAAACTGCCCAACGGCGGCAAATTGAAGATCGTCTTTCAAAAAAACGGCCATCTCAATGGCGAGGCCGACGTCCGTGGCAACACCGCGGACAACCGGATTCTTCTGCTCGCGGCTGCCATCCAGAAGGCCCAACCGCGGAACGCGACCATCCTCGTTTCCAAGGACATCAACCTTCGCATCAAGGCCGACGCCCTGGGTTTGCTGGCCGAGGATTACGAGACCGACCGCGTGTTCATCACCGACCTTTACACCGGCATGATCGAATTGGCGGTGGGCGCGGACCGGGTGGCTGCTTTTCGGGTCAAAGGGGAACTCGAACTGAACAGCGGCAAAACCTATTTCCCCAACGAGTACTGCACGCTCACCGATGAAGCGAATGTCAAGAAGGCGGCCCTGGCCAAGGTGGATGCGACCGGAACCAAGCTCGTTCCCATCGTTGACAGCCGCGACGGCGTTTGGGGCATCAAGCCCCGCAACCGCGAACAGCATTTCGCCTTCGACGCGCTGCTGGACGACCGCGTCAAACTGGTCACGCTCATGGGCAAGGCTGGCACCGGCAAAACGCTGCTGGCCATGGCCGCGGGCCTGAAGCGCACGGTGAACGACCGCGAATTTCGCCGGCTCGTCGTGGCCCGCCCCACCATTTCCATGGGCAAGGAACTCGGCTTCCTGCCCGGCTCCCTGGAGGAGAAACTCGCCCCTTGGATGCAGCCCATTCACGACGCGCTCGAAATGTTAAGCGACCTGAACATGGGCCACGACCACCGCCGTAGCGCCGACCTCATGCGGTCGGGCTGCATCGTGGTCGAGGCCCTGAGCTACATTCGCGGACGCAGCATTGCCAACCAGTTCATGATCGTTGACGAGGCGCAAAACCTCACGCCACTGGAGGCCAAAACCATCATCACCCGCGTTGGCACCGGCACCAAGGTCGTGTTCACCGGCGACCCCTATCAGATTGACAATCCCTATGTGGATTCGTCTTCCAACGGATTCAATTATATTGTCAGCCGCTTCCGCGACCAGGCCATCGCCGCCCACATCGAACTGCAAAAGGGCGAGCGCTCCGAACTGGCCGAACTGGCCGCAAACATTTTGTAGGAGGTTGGGCCGCGCGCCTGTTCCCATGCTTAAGCGCTTGAGCCGCCGGCGGCCCCCGCCGGCAGAATTGGCATGCCGCCCCAAGGCGATAATTCAATCGTAGTGGACCGGGGCGACCTCCGTTCCCCCGTCCCGCAAAATGCCTTTTAGCAGTTGACAAATTGCCATTGCCGCCGGACGTTTCGGCAAAGCGGGAATGCGTGTCAGCATGGGCGAATTCAACGGGAGATTATGATCTCAAATGAGCGACCATCACCGTACGGAGGACGGCCATATGGGCAGCCCCGGCCGCCGGCCAACGAGGAAACACTGAGAACCGGCCAGGTCCAAATTGAACGCAAAACCTTCATCTTCACCCTCAAGGAAAATCCCCGCGGCCGTTTCCTGCGCATCACCGAAGACGTCGGCGGCCGCCGCGACAACATCATCGTTCCTGCCCCCGGCTTGGAGCAGTTCAAGAAGCTGGTGGACGAAATGTTAAAGGCTGCCACGGAGATTCCCGCCAAGCAGGCGTGAGACTTCGAAGCGTGATCCGGTGGAACTCTGAAGGGCGCAGCAATGAAACGGTTTCAGCACGAGCGAATTTACGCGGAGGGGCGGGAGCTCTTCTTCCATGGCCAATACGACGAAGCGATTGACCGTTTTAAGCGTATCTACGAAGAAACGTTGGCCCATCGTGATACGGTGGAGATTGTGGACGACTATTACACATTGCCGCAACCGCAGTGGGTTGCAAAATGGCAGGCTCGACTTCAGACGCAGAATACTTGAGTCTCCCTAGGTGGTCGGTTCGTTTAGGCGAGATGCAAGCATCCAAATCACTGACGAGTTCTTTCAGCGACATTTCGCCTGCTGAGCCAGACGGGACCTGCCGCTTTAACGCTTCAACGTTTCAACGCCTTAACGTTTGTCCTTACCCGCGGCGCGTCGCCCCACAACCCTTCCAAATCGTATCGCTCGCGCACGTCCTGCCTCATCACGTGGACAATCACATCAAAGAAATCCAGCACCACCCACGCCCCATGCACCGTGCCGTCCACCGCCCGCGGCCGCACGTCGTGTTGCTCGCGTAATTGCGTTGATATTTCCTCCACCACGGCCCGCAGGTGCGGCTCGCTCGTGCCCGAGGCGATTACAAAATAGTCCGTCACCGACGATAATTTGCGAACGTCGAGGATAACGAGGTCTTCCGCCTTTTTGTTTTCCGCGAATTCGCGGCACAGCCGGGCCAGTTTACGGGAATCCATAGTTGCCACCAAAAGAGTAACCGCCGCGGGCGCCGTTGACACGGATTTTTTGACGGTGGGGTGCCTCTCTCCGTGTGCCCTGCTATTCTGTGCTTGCACAAATCAGAGGTAAAGTCTGGCAGCGCGAATCGCTTCCGCCACCGCGCCCGGCACCAGCGGCTCAATCGGCAAGCCTTCTCTCACCCGTGCCCGGATTTGCGATGACGACACACCCAGGGGAAATCCTCTCAGCGTCCGCCCGCGAAAAGCCGGCGGAAAACTGGTGCCGCCGCCGCCGGGCCGGGGGATGGCCACAAATTCCGCGAGCCGGGCCAATTCGGCGGCATCCCGCCATTCGTTGAGTTTTGCCACGTTATCCGCCCCGATGAGGTAAAACAACTGGGCATCCGGGAAGCGTTTGACATAGCCACGCACCGTATCGATGGTGTAAGAGACCCCGCCGCGCTGAACTTCCTCCTCGTCAATCTCGCAATTCGTCCAGCCCGCCAGCGCCAGGCGTAGCAGTTGCAGCCGGTGAGCAGCCGATGCCGGATTATTATCCGGCTTGAACGGGGACCGCGCCGCCAGAATGAAAAACAACCGGTCCAGCGCCAGCTCCTCCACCGCCGCTTGCGCCACGAGCAAGTGGCCCAAGTGGACCGGGTCAAACGAACCGCCAAATAAACCAATTTTCATGTCGCAAATCGGAGCGCGTGACCAATTTAAAGTGGCGGAGGCCTGGGCTTGCCGCCGGCCTTTGCACTCAACGCTCCACCGCTCCCTCATTCCTGTTGCTCAACAACATCTCCTGACCCCGTCAAACCGTTGCTCCGTTGCCGCCACATAAACCGCCTGCGCGTTCGCCGGGTCACCTTGGCCGGTCGCCGCCTGCTGTTGGGCGCGTTCCCAATGCGCCTCGCCGGACAGCTCCTTGGCCAGTGCGAACGCGATCGCCGCCGCGCCAGCCACGCCTCTCATCTTCCCTGTCCGGCTTTCCAGCGCCGCGTAATCCGGCAACCAGACGGGTTCGGTCTCGTGCAATACCGCCGGTTTTCGCCGCGTCAGCAGCCGAAGCCACTCCCACAAACTTAGCAAAATAACCGCGCCGACAAAAGCAAGAAACATTCCAGCGACTACTGCGTCCAGGACATTGTTGAACTGCAACGTGTGGTTTTCTTCCAACGCGCCCTGGGCGGCGCCAATCGCCGTCGCGTTGCCGGATGCCCTCGCGGCGGCCAGCGTGTCCTCCAGGGTTGAGTTTTGCCCGGCCAGCGCCCGCGCCTCCGCCAAAAATCCTATCCGTGGATTGGGATGCCAGATTTTTTCGAAACCTGCCGTAAAGGTCACCGCGACCAGCCAAACCAGTGGGATCAATGTGATGAGCGCGAACCAGGGCGAGCGTAGGACTGGCGTCGCGCCTGTCTCCAATTCCATTTCCGCGCTTGGCGCGCCCTTTTTCAAATTACCGACAACCGTGGCGCCTGGCGTCCGCTGCAGCGCCATCTTCAAAATCACCGTCGTGCCCAGACACAGCGCGATAGCCGCCAGCATCTGATTGGCGATCCCAAACAGCGGCCAGAGTGAATTGATGCCCCCCAATGGGTCGCGCACGCCTTGGATCAAAAACCAACCCCAGGCCCCAACCACCAGCGCCGCCGCCGCCGCGGTGGCCAAAAATTTTTTTGGCTCGCCCAGCGGTCGCCACACGCGGCCCAGAATGCTTTGAATCAGGTAACGTCCCACCCGCGTACCGGCGTCAACCATCGTGAGGATGAAAAGCGCCTCGAACATGATGGCAAAGTGATACCAGAGGTCGAGCCCGCGCCCGTTGACGGCCTTGGAAAAAATGTGCGCCATGCCCACCGCCAGCGTGGCTCCGCCGCCCGTGCGGCCAAACAAGGTTTGTTCGCCAAGTTCATGAGCGAGTGAATTCATCTGCTCAACGGTCACCGGAAAGCCGGAGGCCGTGAGTTGAGCGGCCGTCGCCGCCGGGTCGCCCTTGATGTTCATGCTGAAATAGACGCCCGGATCGAGCGCGCACGCCGCAATGAGCGCCATAATCGCCACGAAGGATTCGCAGCACATGGCGCCGTAGCCGATATGCCGGGCGTAACTCTCCCGGGTGATCATTTTGGGCGTCGTGCCGCTCGCAATGAGGGTGTGAAATCCCGAAATGGCCCCGCAGGCGATGGTGATAAAACAGAACGGAAAGATTTTCCCGGCCACCACCAAGCCCGAACCGTCGGCGAACGGGGTGACCGCAGGCAATTGCAATATCGGCAAAACGAGCAGAATGCCAACGGCCAGCGCCAGAATCGTGCCCAGCTTCATAAACGTGCTCAGATAATCGCGCGGCGCCAGCAGCAGCCACACCGGCAGGCTGCTGGAAATGACCCCGTAACCGATGATGATCCAGGCGGCGGTAAGACCATGCAGGCCAAAGATCAGCGACCAGTGCGGGCTCTGATAGACGAGTTTGCCGCCCCACACCGCCAGTAGTAACAGCGCTACGCCGAAGCCCGAGGCTTCTAAGATCCTGCCCACCCGCACGAACCGCAAGTAACAGCCCATGGTCAGCGCAATGGGAATGGTTGCCCCGACGGTGAAAATGCCCCACGGACTTTCCGCGAGAGCCTTCACCACCACCAGCGCCAGCACGGCGAGCATTATCTCCAAGATCGCCAAAATCGCCAGCGTCGCCGCCACCCCGGCGGGCATGTTCAATTCCTCCTTGACCATTTCCGCCAGCGACTTGCCATCCCGCCGCATCGAGCAGAACAGGATGATGAAATCCTGCACCGCGCCGCCCAGCACGACGCCGATCAGAATCCACAATGCGCCCGGCAGATAACCGAACTGCGCAGCGAGCACTGGCCCCACCAGCGGTCCCGGCCCGGCAATCGCCGCGAAATGATGGCCGAAGACGATAAACTTGTTCGTCTTCACAAAATCCCGGCCGTCATCGTGTACTACGCACGGCGTGGCCCGCCGGTCATTGAGCGCCAAGATGCGCGCGGCGATCCATTTGGAGTAAAACCGGTAACCGATGACGTACGTGCAAACCGCGGCAATGAGCAGATGGGCGGAATTGATGGGTTCGCCGCGCCGGAACGCGAGCGTGACGTAAGCCCAACCGCCGGCGAGCGCGGCCAAAAAGCAAAGCAGGTTCGCCGCGAACTTTTTAACAACGGTCATGGTGGACTGGACTCCTTTTAAGCCAATCACACCGCACCTGACAGAAAAATCTCACGCCGGAGGGTCGAATTCGACAAGGGTTGGGCGACTTGGCGTCAACGCGGCTGTGAACGACGCCGCATCTCCCGCACGTCCACCGCCTCCATGCCGGCCGCACGGATGGCCTGCAAGCCCAACTCGGTGTCCTCGTATGCACGACAGAACTTCGGCTCCACGCCAATCTGCCGCGCCGCTTCCAGAAAAATGTCCGGCGCCGGTTTTTGGCGCTTCACCATTTCACTCGTCACCACCGCATTGAACAAATGCCGGATCTTCAGTTGGTCCAGCACCCGGCAGATGATCGTTTGCGTGCCGCCGGATGCCACCGCCATTGGAATCCTTCCGTGATTGGCCTTCGCGATTTCCACCACGGCATGAACGGGCTCGATCTGCGCCATCAGCGGCAGGTAGGCCTCCTCTTTCTCGTGCGCCACGGCGATATGGTCGAACGAGTGCCCCTGTTCTTGTCCCAGCAGCTTGAGAATGTCGCGCGACGGAACCCCGCCCAGCGAATAAAAACGGTCTTCGGGAAAGTGAATTCTGTGCCGCTGGGTGACCAGTTGCCACGCGCGCCAATGCAACGGCATGGTGTCGGCCAGCGTCCCGTCACAGTCGAAAATGAGGCCTTTGATTTCTTTCATCCAATCATCAAATCTGTTTCTGGCAGAAAGCAATTATGTTTTCAGCGCGGCCAACTTGTCCTCCATGGCCTGCACCATCAGCGGATCAATCAGCGGGTCCAGGTCGCCGTCTATGAAGTTTGCCAGGTTGTAGAGTGTCACTTCAATGCGGTGATCGGTAACGCGGTTCTGGGGGAAGTTGTAGGTGCGGATCTTTTCGTTGCGTTCGCCGGTGCCGACCTGTTGCTTGCGATTCGCCGCGTATTTCGCGTTTTCCTCGGCGATTTTTGCCTCGAGCAGGCGTGACCGGAGCACCGTCAGCGCCTTGGCCTTGTTCTTTTGCTGCGACCGCTCGTCGGCACAACGCACGATCAGACCGCTGGGCTTGTGCTGGATTTGCACCGCGGAGTCGGTCGTATTCACGCCCTGGCCGCCCTTGCCGGACGCTCGGCACACGTTTACTTCGATATCTTCCGGCTTGATTTCAATGTCCACTTCCTGCGCCTCGGGCAACACCGCCACAGTGCTCGTGCTGGTGTGGATGCGGCCCTGTGCCTCGGTCGCCGGCACGCGCTGGACCCGGTGCCCCCCGCTCTCGTATTTCAATCGCTTGAAAACGTCCGTGCCGTTGATTTGGAAGACAATTTCCTTGAATCCGCCGAGGTCGGACGGGTTGGAATCCAGCGTCTCCACCTTCCAGCCGCGCGCCTCGGCATATCGGCAATACATGCGATAAAGGTCGGCCGCAAACAGCGCCGATTCCTGCCCTCCCGCCCCGGCCCGGATTTCGATGATGGTGTTGCGCGAATCGCTCGGGTCGGGCGGCACCAGTCCCAATTGAATCTGTTGCGCCTGCCGCTTTTCGTCCGCTTCCAGCCGCGCGATTTCCTCCCTGGCCATCTGCGCCATCTCCGATTCCGGCGGCTCGTCTTTGAGCAGTGAGCGGTTCTCTTCCAGGTCGGCCAGCGTTTTCCGGTAGCCCTCGCCGGCCGCGATCAATTCCTTGAGCCGCGCATACTCGCGCGACAATTCCTGCGCCCGCGGCGCGTTGTTAAACACCCTGGGATCGCTTAACGCCGATTCCAATTCGGCGAAGCGCGCGCGAAACTTTTCGATGTGCGGCAGCAAATTCATTTTTGACTTAGACCCATCCTCCGAACTCCATGTCCATCGTAAATCGCATTTCGCAAATTCCTCGAACCTTTTGGGAAAAAGAAAAACCGCCTGGTTCTGCTGAAGCAGTGTGCAGGCGGTAAAGCGGGCGGGTGCTACACCTTTTTCTTTTTCTTGGTCGCCGCGGCGGCTTGGGCCGCCTGCGTCTTGGCCAGGCGCTGCTGGAACTTGTCCACCCGGCCGGCCGTGTCCACAAACTTCTGCTGCCCGGTGTAAAAGGGATGGCAGACGTTGCAGATACCCACGATGATGGTGGGGCGGGTGGAGCGCGTCTTGATCACGTTGCCGCACGCGCAACGAATTTCCGCATCCATGTATTTCGGATGAATGTCCGTCTTCATAAAAAAGGGGCTAAAATATATCAGGAAAACCCGCGATGACAAGGGGGATTTTTCGCCCGTGACCGGGCGCATCGCCCACTGCCCCCGGCGCGCGGCCTTCAGGCCGCTTCAGTGTCCAAGCGGGAATCAACAAGCGATTGGGCTGTGGGCTCTCGAACGATGAAGCGGCGTTAAACGCCGCGCTCCGCGCATAGGCGTAATCGGGAGCAATGTCACGATGCGCCCGACGTGGCCGCTTTGCCTCAAAAAGGGTGTTCCCGGGCGATGCGCCCGAAAATGCGCCGGATCACCTGAGATGACCTGCCGGCCAGACGCGTCTTTCTTCTGGCTTCTGAATTCCGGATTCGCTCTTCTGGCCGCGTGCCAAAGTGGCTCAAGTTCGTCGTCGCCATTCTGTTGCTGCCCGTCTGCTTCGGGGCGGCGAAGGCCCTCTGGCGCCTGCTCGGTGCCGGCAGCGGCGCGACCGTCGTTTGGGTGCCACTCCTGGCGGGCGCCGCCTGTTGGCTGGTCATTTTCCTTCTCCTCCCCAAACCGATGTGGATCTACGTGTTCGGACACGAACTGACTCACGCTCTCTGGGCGTGGTTGTTTGGCGCTCAGCTCAAGCGGATCAAGGTGACGTCGAACGGTGGCCAGGTGGTCCTTTCCAAAACCAATTTTCTGATTGTGCTCGCTCCTTATTTCTTCCCCCTGTACGCCGCCCTCCTGATCGGCGCGTTCGCCCTGGGTAATCTCATCTGGAACTGGCGGGCCTTTCTCGTTTGGTTCCACCTGCTGCTGGGCGCTGCCTATGCGTTCCACGTGACGTTGACCTTTCACGCCCTGCGCACGCGTCAATCGGACGTCACCTCACAGGGTTATCTGTTTTCGGCGGTAATTATTTTCCTGGGCAACGCCGGGGTGCTGCTGGTGGGCCTGCCCTTGTTGACCTCCATGGCCAGCCTGCCGGACGTCCTGCGTTGGTGGCTCACGGGCACCGTTCAAGCATGCCTCTGGCTGGCGCAGTGGTTCTGACCGGGCTCGCGGTCTTTGGGCCCCGCTTTTGTCAATAATTCTGTCTTGAAATGTCGCGTCGTTTGGTTCATTTCTCTTGCCAACGCACCGTATGGACTTAGTTGATATCTTGAGCCGGGAGCAAATTCTCACGGATTTGCGCGCGACCAATCGCTGGGAAGCCATTGACGAGTTGATCGGCCTTCTCGTGACCACGGGCAAAATCACGGCCGAAAATCGCGACCCCATTACCGCCGCCGTCAAAAAGCGCGAGACTTCCATGAGCACCGGCATCGGCTTTGGCATTGGCATTCCGCATGCCTCAACGGATTTGATTTACGAGGTCGTCGGCGCGCTGGGCCGCTCGCGCAACGGCGTCAATTTTGACGCGCTGGACAACCAGCCGGTCAAGCTCGTGATGCTCTTTCTCGTCCCGCAGGGCCAGTTTCAAAAGCACCTGCACACGCTGGCCAATATCGCCAAGCTCCTGCACAAGGCCGATTTCCGCCAGGCGCTCGAAGCCGCGCCCGATGCCGCGGCCATGCTCTCCATCATCAGGGATTACGGAAAAAGGTGATTCGTTAAGGCGTTGCAGCGTTCATGTGTGAAGCGGTCGTCCCGCATTTTTGCTTTTCGCTTCCATCGTTAAACGTTTTAACTGTTCACCGGCTTTCATGCTGCCGCATAAACATATCGAACTCCGCCTCCGGCGCGCCGTCTCGGCCGTCCTGCCGGACGCCGACGTTTCCGCCGTTCTCGTCCGGCCTTGTCCTGACCCGAAATTTGGCGACTACCAGGCCAACGCGCTGATGCCTCTGGCCAAGGTCCACAAATTAAATCCCCGGCAGCTCGCCAGTGACGTTCTCTCAAAACTCGATGTTTCCGGATGGTGCGAACCGGTGGAAATCGCCGGCGCCGGATTCCTGAATTTTCGGCTGACGCTCTCCGCGCTCACGGAAACGCTGGCGGCCGCAACCCGCGGCGAACACTTGTTTTTCGAAAAGGCCGCCGCGCCCAGGACCGTCATCGTTGACTTCAGTTCGCCCAACGTTGCCAAGCCGATGCACGTGGGGCATATCCGCTCCACGATTCTTGGCGACTGCCTGGCACGCACCCTGCAGTTGCTCGGCCACCGCGTCATTACCGACAACCACATTGGCGACTGGGGCACACAGTTTGGCCTGTTGCTGCTCGGCTGGAAACGTCATCTCGACCCGGACGCTTTGAAAGCCGATCCTCTCGCCGAAATGGAGCGGATCTACAAGCTGATCACCGCCGAGAGTGAAAAGACCGAATCCGTTCGGGAGGCCGCCCGGCAGGAACTCGTGAAGCTTCAATGCGGCGATACCGAAAACCGGAAAATCTGGCGCGAAATGATCGCCCTGTCGGAAAAACAATTCGACGAAATTTATGCCCGCCTCGGCGTGAAGTTTGACCAAATGCTGGGCGAAAGCTTTTACAACGGGCGCCTTAAGTCCTTGGTGGACGAATTGGCCGCCCAAGGCATCGCCCGCGAAAGCGAAGGCGCCATGGTGATTTTCTTTGACGACCTGCCGCCGCTCAAAGCGCATCCTGCGCTTGTTCGCAAAAGCGACGGCGGGTTCAATTACACGACCACCGATCTGGCCACGCTGGAATATCGCCTGAAAACCTGGGAGCCGGACGAAATCATCTACGTCACCGATGGCCGGCAACAGTTGCACTTCCAGCAACTTTTCGCGGCGTTCCAGAAGTGGCAGAAACCAAGAGCAATGCTCCGCGCCCCAAAATTGGCTCACGTTTGGTTCGGTTCCATCCTCGGCGAAGACGGCCGGCCCTTCAAAACGCGCAGTGGCGAAACCGTGAAACTCGCCGATTTGCTCGACGAAGCCGGGGAGCGCGCTTTCAAAATCGTTTCCGCGAAAAACCCTGACCTGCCCGCAGCGCAGCGCAAAGAGATCGCCCGGGTCGTCGGTCTTGGAGCCGTGAAATATGCCGACCTGCTGCCAAATCGCCAGAGTGATTACGTCTTCAGTTGGGACAAGATGCTGGCCCTGCAAGGCAATACCGCGCCCTATCTGCAATATGCCTATGCGCGAATCCGAAGCATCTTTCGGAAGGCGGAGGACTCGTCGAATACTGAACCTGAACCCCGACATCGGATGTCGGGGCAGGCCTCGAACCTCGAACTGACCGCGCCGGAAGAAATCGCGCTGGCCAAGCACCTGTTGAATTTCGGCCTGACGCTGGAAGCCGTGGCCGGGGAATACCGGCCGAATTTCCTCTGCAACTACCTTTACGAGTTGGCCGGCAAGTTCACGGCGTTCTATGAAAATTGCCCGGTGCTGAAGGCCGAGGCAACAACCCGCCAATCGCGGCTGGCGCTTTGCGATTTAACTGCCCTCGTGTTGAAGCAAGGACTGGCCGTTCTGGGGATTGAAGTCGTCGAGCAGATGTGAAAATTCCGCCTCTGTTTTTGGGAACTATCAATTTCACGGCCGGGAAATAAGTTTTGACCCGCTCCGGGTCGCGCGTGACCAATTTCAAGCCTTCCGCCTCCGCGTGTGCGCCGATAAAAAAATCGCCCAACGGTATTCTAGACGCCGGCTGTTTGCCCTGCGAAGCCGGGCGCTTGCGATAGATCGCAAACGCTTTGGCGGCTCGAATCGCCGCCGAAACGGGCAGCGGCGAAAGTGTAAAACCCATCCGCTGTAGAAGTTCCGGGATGTCGTCGCGCTGCTCAAACCCGCCGGCGGACTCCGCGATGACAACCGGGTTAACCACGGCCTCGTCAGTGACGTTGGCTGCGGCGATTTGCTCCTTCGCCCATTCGTGCCACGGGCTGTCGGTGTCCCGCGCGTCAATCACCACGCTCGTGTCGAAAAGCGTCATCGGATTTCAGCCTTCAGTTCGTCCCAGGATTTTGTGACCCTTAGCGGACTGTTTTCGATTGCGCGCAAAACTTCCTCGCGCGTCATGCGCTTATGTGCTTTCGGTTGAGGCGCCTGAATGCGGCGCAAAACAATCAAGTCGCGCGTCATGGTTTCCAGGTGATAAACATCACCGGGCCGGACCGCCGGAATCCAAATGCGTTTCTTGTCGTCAACTCGAACCGTTATCATTGTAGGATTTCCCCAAAGAGCTCTGCGTAAAGCAAGTTTTTTGCGCTTTGCCCGCCTCAGGGTCCGAAATACGGCCTGGCCGTTCTAGAAATTGAAGCCGTCGAACTGATGTAACGCTAGCTCAACCGCATGGGCATCACCACGTAAAGAAACGGGCCGTTGATTTTCAGCACGCCGGGGCTGAGCTCGTCAATCAGTTCGAAAAACACTTCGTCCTCGGCCAGCGCGTTGAGCGGGTCAATGAGGTATTTCGGATTGAACGCGACCGCCAGCTCCTTGCCCTTGTAGTTGACCGCCAGGCTCTCCCGCGCCTCACCGACCTCCGGCGAATTCGCGGTTATCGCGAGGTTGTTCTTGCTGAACGTCAGCTTGACCGAATTGGCCTTTTCGCTCGTCATGATTTCGGCGCGGCGCAACGCATGGAGGAATTCTTCCCGCACCAACGGCACCCGTTCCCTGACCTCCGACGGTATGACTTGGCGGTAGTTGGGGTAGTTGCCCTCGATGAGCTTGCTGATGACCAGCACCGAAAAACCCTTGTCGTCCTTGAGGTCGAACGAAGCTTGATTTTCACCAAATTTAATGACCACTTCCCCTTTGTCCTGAAGCAAACGATTCAACTCGTCAACCGCCTTGGCCGGTACGATAAATTCGCCCTGGCTTTTCTCCGAGATGTCCACTTCCTCGTCCACCAACGCCAGCCGCCGGCCGTCCGTGGCCACGACCGTCATTTTGTGGTCCTTCAAGCTGATGAAAATGCCGTTCAGCACGTACCGCGACTCGTCGGTGGACACGGCGAACGACGTCTTTCGCAACATCGCCTTCACGTTTTCCTGCGAAAGCGAGACTTTCTTGTCGTCCTTGAACTTCGGCAGCGGTGGAAATTCCTCGGCCGCCAGACCGTGGATGCGATAAAACGAGGAGCCACACCGGATGGCGCAGATGTTCTTTTCGTCAACTTCGATGTCTATCTCGCTGCCGTTTAGTTCTCTCACGATTCCAAAGAGCTTTTTCACCGGCACCGTAGCTGCCCCGTTTTTCTTCACCTTCGCTTCCACGGAGCACGCTACGGTGACATCCAGGTCCGTCGCCGTAAACTCCAGGCGGCCCGTTTCCGCCCGCAGCAGCACGTTGGAGAGAATCGGCAGCGTGGTGCGGGAACTGACGACGTTTTGCACGGCTTGCAGGCCGTTCAGAATCTGTTCCTTGTCAATGGTAAGGTTCATGGGCGGTTAATAGTATTCTTTTCTTACAAAACTCTCTTAATATTATGGGTGGTGAATAAGGCAAACAACCTTTTGTGTCAAGGGTTCCAAAGGATTTTCTCAAGTCGTACAGGTGGATTTCCTCCACGAAAAAAATGAGAGAAGCCGAAAAGTCCGGGTTTTTAACAGTTTTCACAGTTCATTCACAATCAAGCGGTGGCTTATTGGCCATGTTGTGCGCGGGAAACGACTTCCTTGAACGCAGCAGCGGCAAACGGCACCTCTTCCCGGGAGGACTCGCGCCCCAGTGAAAATCGCACCAGCGAGTGGGCCATTTGCGGCAGCCCAATCGCTGCGATTACGTGCGACGGCTCCAACGAACCGGCGGAACAGGCAGAGCCACTCGAGGCGCAAATGCCCACAAGGTCCAAACCAGCAAGCAAAGCGATGCTGTCCGCTCCTCGCACGACAAAAGCGGCTGTGTTGGCGAGCCGGTTCTTCGGCGAACCGACGAACTCCACGCCATCCGTTTTGGCGAGCAGACCAATCAATTCGCGCGTCAGCACGCCCAGAAAAGCGCGTTCGAAAACGGGTGGCCGTACGAATCGTTCCATCGCCTCGACCAAACCGACGATGGTGGCGACGTTTTCGGTGCCGGCGCGCCGTTCCTGCTCATGCGCGCCGCCCAAGAGGATGGGATCGGGATGCAGCGGCGACCGGATATAGAGCAGGCCGGCACCCTTCGGGCCGTGAAACTTGTGCGCGCAGACGGAGACCAAATCCGCGTTGAATTGACCGATATTTTCAAACCGTTCCTTCCCGAACCATTGGACGGCGTCGGTGTGAAACACAATTTCACGCTCGCGGCACAGGGCCCCCAACTCGGCCACCGGTTGCAGTGTGCCGATTTCATTGTTCGCGGCCATGATGGAGACCAGCACCGTGTCCGGGCGGAGTGCTTGCTTGAGCGCTTCCGGGGACACCCCCCCTTCGGAATCCACCGGCAGGCGCGTGACGGCAAAACCTTCCTTGGCTTCCAGGTAATCGAAGCACTGCAATACCGCATGATGCTCGACGGTTGAAGTGATGAGATGCCGCCCCCTGGCTTTGAGCCGGCGCGCCGTGCCGAAAATTGCCAGATTGTTGCTCTCCGTTCCGCCGCTCGTGAATACGATTTCGCCCGCTTTGGTGCCGAGGAATCCGGCCGCGCGCTCCCGCGCGTCGTCCAACGCCGCCCGTGCCTGCCGCCCGACGGAATGGATGGAGGACGGATTGCCCCAGAGGCCGTCGAGAAACGGCAACATGGCGTCGCGCACCGCCGGATCCAGCGGGGTCGTGGCGTTATAGTCGAGATAAATGGTGCGCGGCATGGGCTGCCAACGGCAAAAACGTGAAAGGTGAATTATACTGATTGACGTTTTTCGTTTGGCTCATCACGTTTTACATCAGCGTAAATGGAAAACCGGGAAACGCAAATGACAACGCGGGTCAAAATCTGCGGCATCACGAACCTGGCCGACGCGCAAGACGCGGTCGAGGCCGGGGCGGACGCCTTGGGCTTTGTCTTTTACGACCAAAGTCCGCGCCGGATGACGATCCCCGCGGTGGCGGACATCACGCGCCGGCTGCCGCCGGCCGTCCTGCGCGTGGGTGTTTTTGTGAACGCCCCGGCGGAATTTGTCACCCGCGCGATAACGGGGGCCGGCCTGAGCCTGCTGCAGTTTCACGGGGACGAGCCGCCCGAATTTTGCACGCAATTCGGCCTGATGAGCATGAAAGCCTTTCGCATGCGCGACGCCGGAACGCTCAGGGAGCTGCCGAAATATCAAACGGACGCCTGGCTGTTGGATGCCTGGGTCCCCGACGTGGTCGGGGGCTCGGGTGAGAAATTTAATTGGGACCTGGCGGTGGAGGCGCGGAAAGGCGGCAAGCCGATTTTCCTGGCCGGCGGGCTGACGCCGGAAAATGTGGCCGACGCCGTGCGCCGGGTGCAGCCCTTTGGCGTGGATGTGTCCAGCGGCGTGGAAATTTCGCCGGGGCGGAAAGCCCGGGCGAAAGTGGCGGCTTTC
The DNA here is from genome assembly GCA_049523455.1 of Verrucomicrobiota bacterium. Lineage (GTDB taxonomy): Bacteria > Verrucomicrobiota > Verrucomicrobiia > Limisphaerales > UBA11358 > UBA11358. The sequence continues at coordinate 64,811 of JBEKMW010000008.1, forward strand.
ATTAAGGCCGTTAAAACGGCGGCCGGCTGACATGGAGGAGGTTTATTTATCCGGGGGATTAGCCGTGGCAATTCAGGTTGGGAAAAGTGCAACTTTTGAGTTTCTCCGGCGGCGGTCCCTGATACACTGCGCGCCACGAATTTTAAGCAATGAAAATTTCCGTACCCAGGGAAACGCATCCGGGCGAGACCCGCGCGCCGTTGACGCCGGACAGCGCGGGCAAACTCGTCAAACTCGGCGCGCAGGTGGAAGTCGAGGCCGGCCTCGGCCTGGCTGCGGGCTTTAGCGACGACGCGTACACCAAGGCCGGGGCGACGATTTCATCCGACCGCCAGGCGCTGCTTAAATCCGGCGACATCGTGTTGCGCCTGCGCAAGCCGCCGGTCGCGGAAGTCAGCCTGCTCAAGAGCGGCTGCGTTCATGCCAGCCTGCTGGATCCTTTCAACGAAAAGGAGCTGGTCCAAAAACTGGCCGAACGCGGCGTCAGCGCCATCAGCATGGAATTCATACCTCGCAGCACCCGCGCGCAGAAGATGGACGTGCTGTCGTCGCAGGCCAACCTCGGCGGTTACGAGGCGGTGATTCTGGCGGCACGGTATGCCAACAAGGTTTTCCCGATGATGACCACCGCCGCCGGCACCATCCTGCCATGCAAGGTCTTTATCATCGGGGTCGGCGTGGCGGGCCTGCAGGCGATTGCCACCGCCAAGCGGCTCGGCGCCAAGGTCACCGCATACGACACCCGGCCGGTCGTCGAGGAACAGGTCAAATCCCTGGGCGCCCAATTTTTGAAGATTGACCTGGGCGAAACCGGGCAGACCAAGGAGGGCTATGCCAAAGCGCTGACCGAGGAGCAAATCAAGAAGCAGCGCGAAGCCATGAACAAGTCGTGCGGCGACTCCGACGTTGTCATCACCGCCGCACAGGTGTTTGGCCGGCGCGCCCCGGTGCTGGTGACCGCCGATATGCTCAACGCCATGAAACCCGGCAGTGTGGTGGTGGACCTCGCCGTCGAGACCGGCGGCAACGTCGAAGGCGTCGTTTACGACCAGGTGACCGACCGCAACGGGGTGAAGATCGTCGGCATCGCCAACCTGCCGGGCCGGGTGCCGCTGCACGCCAGCCAGGTTTATTCGGCGAACCTCGTGAATCTCATCGAGGAATTCTGGGACAAAAAGGAGAAAACCTTTGTCCTGAAGCTCGATGACGAAATTATCAAGGGTTGCCTGGTCACCCACGGGGGCAGGATCGTGAATGAGAAACTCGCCGCCCCAATAAAGTAAAATTTTATGAGCGTAGAAATTCTGGTCCTGTTCGTCTTCATCCTCGCGATTTTCGTGGGCTTTGAAGTCATATCCAAGGTGCCTTCCATGCTCCACACGCCTTTGATGTCCGGCACCAACGCCATTCACGGCATCATCCTGCTGGGCGGCATGTTGGTGCTCGCCAGCGCGGATGACCCGTTGCGCCAGGCGCTGGGTTTTGTTGCGGTGATTTTTGGTTCGGCCAACGTCTTCGGCGGGTTCATGGTCACCGACCGGATGTTGCAAATGTTCAAGAAAAAGAAATAGCATGAGTTCCACGTTTGCCCTCATTTTCATTGGTGTCGCCGTTCTTTTCATCCTGGGGATGAAGTTCTTGAGTTCGCCGAAAACGGCGCGCTACGGCAACTTGGTCGCCGCCGCCGGCATGTTGGTCGCGTTCCTGGCGACGATTCCGCTGATGCAACTGTCGGAGGACCACGGAAAGGTCAATTGCATCCTGCTGGTAATCGGCATTTTGATCGGCCTGGCGCTCGGCGCGGCCGGCGCGTATTCGGTGAAGATGACCGCCATGCCGCAGATGGTCGCGGCGTTCAACGGCTTGGGCGGCGGCTCGGCGGCGCTGGTGGCGAGCCTGGAATTTCTGCGGCGCGCGCACAGCACCGAGGGCATCACGCCCTTTTTCGCGGTGACGATGCTGTTTGCCACGCTCATCGGCTCCCTCTCGTTCTCCGGCAGCATCATCGCCTTCCTGAAGTTGGAAGGGAAAGTTGAAAAACCGCACACTTTCCCCGGCCAGAACTTTCTGAACGGCCTGATTTTGCTGGTGATTCTGGGCCTCTGCGGCTGGCTCACGCCCAACGCGTCCGCCGCCAACTCCACGACGGCGTTTGTCGTGATGTTTTTGCTCGCGCTGTTCTTTGGTGTCGCCATGGTCATGCCCATCGGCGGCGCGGACATGCCGGTGGTCATCTCGCTCCTCAACTCCTTCACCGGCCTGGCGGTCGCCGCGGACGGCTTCACCATCAACAATCTTTCGATGATCGTGGCCGGGACGCTGGTCGGTTCGTCCGGCACCCTGCTGACCCTGCTTATGTGCAAGGCCATGAACCGCCCCGTGACCAACGTTTTGTTCGGCGCCTTCGGCTCGTCCGGCGGAAGCAAAGCCGCCGCCGGTGGCGTGGCCGGCACGGTCAAACCCATTCAGGTGGACGAAGTCGCCATGCTGCTCGCCTATGCCCAACGCGTCGTGATAGTTCCCGGTTACGGCATGGCCGTTGCCCAGGCGCAACATGCTGTGCGCGAGCTTTCCGATGAACTCGGCAAACGCGGCGTCGAGGTGCAGTTCGCCATTCATCCCGTGGCCGGACGCATGCCGGGCCACATGAACGTGCTGCTGGCCGAGGCCAACGTGCCCTACGACCAGCTTTGTGAAATGGAAGCCATCAATCCCACGATGGACCGCGTGGACGTGTGCCTGGTCATCGGCGCCAACGACGTGGTGAACCCGGCCGCGCGCGAGGAAAAGAGCAGCCCCATCTACGGCATGCCCATCATCGAGGCCGACCACGCCAAAACGGTCATCGTGATGAAACGCTCGATGGCAGCGGGTTTTGCCGGCATCGAGAACCACTTGTTTTACAAGGATAACACCCGCATGCTGTTCGGCGACGCCAAGGCTTCGCTGAACGCGCTGGTCGCGGCGGTAAAGGCGAATTGATTTTGCACGGCTTGCTTTGCCCCGCTGCGCGGCTTACGCTTCCGCAGCGTGAAACAGCCGTTCATCAACGTCGAAGAAAAAATTGACCGCTTCGTCGGCCGGCGCACCCAATCGCCGGACGCGCTCTCGACCGCAACCAGCAACAAGGCCAATTCCATCGCGTGGCGCAAAGCCTTTGGCGGCGTGCGCGTGCCGCGTGGCGTGCATCGCTTCAAGACTCATGAAGAAGCCGATCTATGGTTATGGCGGATGATTACCCGGCCAACGAGTTAGCATCGCGCGAACCGACGGTCGAGGATTTGCGGGATTTGTGCCGCGAGTTGAATCAACGCGGCGCAAAGTACGTCGTCGTCGGTGGCTTTGCGATGCGCGCCGCTGAATACAATCGCACCACGATGGACGTTGATTTAATCGTGGCGAGCGACCTGGAAAACGAGGCGAAGGTTTTTTCGGCGCTTGCTACTCTGCCGGACAACGCCGTGCGGGAACTTCAACCCGGCGAATTGCAAAAATACAACGTCATCCGCGTCGGCGACGAAATTCTCGTGGCCTTGATGGTTTCAGCCGGTGGGATTGATTACGCCGAAGCCGCCAAAGGGGTGGTAATTCGGGAACTGGACGGCGTGCCGATTCCTTTTGCTTCACCGAGGCTGCTCTGGCGAATGAAGGCGGTCACGCACCGGGAAAAGGATGCAGGCGATTTGTTTTTTCTGCGAGCATGGTTCGCCAAACGCGGCGAGCAGCCGCCGCCGGTTTAACCCAGGGCAGGCGCCGCGCCTGCCCTGCAAAAAAAATGAAACGTGTTGCTGTCTATTGTGGCTCAAACAAGGGCGCCCGGCCCGCTTACGCCCAGGCCGCGGAATCGCTCGGGTCCGTTCTGGCCCGGCGCGGAATCGAGCTGGTCTATGGCGGCGGTTGCGTGGGTTTGATGGGTGCGCTGGCGGATGCCGCGCTGAAAAACGGCGGCCATGTCATCGGCGTGATTCCGGAGAAGCTGGTCATCAAGGAAGTGGTGCATGAACGCCTGCCGGACTTGCGCGTGGTGAAAACCATGCACGAACGCAAGGCGCTCATCGCCGGGTTGTCCGATGCCTTCATCGCGCTGCCCGGCGGCTACGGCACCTTTGAAGAATTTTGCGAGATCCTGGCCTGGAGCCAGCTCGGCTGGCACCAGAAGCCCTTTGGTCTGCTCGAGGTGGCGGGCTTCTACCGCGGCTTCCTGGAGTTTTTCGACCACGCCACGCGCGAAGGTTTCATCCGCCCCCAACATCGCGAATTGGTGATGGTGGAAGAAGACCCGGAAACGCTGCTGAATCGCCTGGAATCCTTCCAGCCGCCCGCGGAAGTGAAGTGGAAGGGTAATCTACAAGCCTCGGCTTCTTCGTAGGACTCTCCCCGATCCTGCACAAAGAATTTCCCTTTGCGCCCTCTGCGCCTTTGCGTGAGAATACTCCCATGAGTTCTGTTACCGCGGAAAACTTGCCCGACGCCCGGGGCCATTTCGGCCCTTATGGCGGACGTTTTGTGCCCGAGACACTCATGCACCCATTGCAGGAATTGGAAGCCGAATACTTCCGCGCCCAGCACGACCCGGAATTTCAGCGCGAACTCTCCTACTATCTCAGGGAATTTTGCGGCCGCCCCACGCCGCTTTACTTCGCCGAACGCCTCACGCGCGAACTGGGCGGCGCCAAGATTTATCTCAAGCGCGAAGACCTGCTCCACACTGGCGCGCACAAAATCAACAATTGCATCGGCCAGGTCCTGATCGCCAAACGCATGGGCAAGACGCGCGTCATCGCCGAGACCGGCGCCGGCCAGCACGGCGTGGCCACCGCCACCGTGGCGGCCATGTTCGGTCTCCAATGCGTCGTTTACATGGGCGACGTGGACTGCAAGCGGCAGGAACTGAACGTTTATCGCATGAAAATGCTCGGCGCGGAAGTCGTGCCCGTCCACGCCGGCCAGAAGACGCTCAAGGAGGCGGTCAACGAAGCCATGCGCGATTGGGTGACCAACGTGCGCAGCACGCATTACATCCTGGGCACCGTCTATGGCGCGCATCCCTATCCCGTGATGGTGCGCAATTTCCAGCGCGTCATCGGCGACGAGGCCCGCGCGCAGATTTTGGAAAAAGAGAAACGCCTGCCGGACCTGCTGATCGCGTGCGTCGGGGGCGGCTCGAACGCCATGGGCCTGTTCTATCCGTTCCTCAATGACGTAGGACAGGCTTCCAGCCTGTCTCAAACCCCAAAAGGAAGAAACGGAGACAGGCAGGATGCCTGTCCTGCGGGTTACGTGAAGATGATCGGCGTGGAGGCCGGGGGCCGGAGCCTGAAGCCAAACCAACACGCGGCGCGGTTTCACGGCGGGTCGCAGGGCGTTTTGCAGGGCACGCGCAGCTACATTTTGCAGGATAAAAACGGCCAGATCCAACAGACTCACAGCGTCAGCGCCGGGCTGGATTACGCCGCCGTGGGGCCGGAACACGCCTGGCTGCACGACCACAACCGTGTGCAATACACCTATGCCAGGGACGACGCGGCGCTGGAAGCGTTCATGAAATTGGCGCGGCTGGAAGGAATCATCCCCGCGTTGGAAAGCGCCCACGCCATTGCCGAAGTAATAAAACGCGCTCCGAAAATGCCGAAAGACGCGCTCATCATCGTCAACCTCTCCGGTCGCGGCGACAAGGACGTGGCGCAGGTGGCGGCGAAAATTAAACTCTGAAGAAAACAGCAACGGATTTAAGTTGAAACCATGAAACGCACTTTTAACGCCGTCATCAAACAGGACGATGGTTGGTGGATTGGCTGGGTGCAGGAAATTCCCGGCGTCAATTCCCAGGGAAAAACCCGCGCCGAACTCCTGAAAAATCTCCGCTCGGCTTTGAAGGAATCCTTGGAATTTAATCCCGAAGATGCGCTTGCTGCTGCCGAGACCGATTACGAGGAAGAAGCCATTCTCGTGTGAAACGGCGGGAGCTGGAGCATTTTAAACAATTCTGTAGCCGCCCTGCGGTGCTGGACCGGGCGAACGCGCGTCAGCGTCTTGATGATATGCCCGCTTTCGCGGGCGATGCGGTAGCCAAGCTTTTCAAACACGCGTACGGCGTCGCGATGGCGAATGCCGGGAAGCTTCGGCATGGTATCAGACGGTCACTTCGGCGAGGGTGCCGGCTTCGCGGCTGGCTTCATTACGGGCGTCTTCCTCGGCGACCTCGAGCCAGAGTTGGATGGCTTCGCGGATGCTGGCAAGTGCGTCCTGCTCCGTTTTTCCCTGGCTCCAGCAGCCGGGCAATGCAGGGCAGGAAACCGCAAACCCTTCATCCGATTTGATGAGAATCACCGGATACTTCATGGCAACAGCATAGCCGGATTCCATTTTCTTTCAAGCGGGTTTGGTATTTAATCAAGGCATGACTTCGACCCTGGCCACCCGCATCGCCGCCATTGCCGGCTTGCTCGCCGTGGCGCTGGGCGCATTCGGCGCGCACGGGCTTAAGGATTTGCTCGCACAGAACGGCACGGCGGCCATCTGGGAAAAGGCGGTGTTTTATCACTTCATCCACGCGGTGATGCTGTTCGTGTTGGCGGAGCGCAAACCGTTCCGGGCGGTGGCCTGGTGGAGTTTCCTCATCGGCATCGTCTTTTTTTCGGGATCGCTTTACCTGCTGGCGGCCACGAATGCCCGCTGGCTCGGCGCGGCGACGCCGCTGGGCGGAATCAGCTTTTTGGCCGGCTGGGCGTCGTTGGTGTTCAGGACCCCGCGGACGGAAAGCAAGTAACGTCTTGTTTACGTTCGAATGGAAGTTCTGGTAAGCCCCGGCTGGAGCATTACCGGGCCTGCCTTTGTTGTTTCAAACGGACAAGGTTTCTTCTACCGTGTCCGCGTGGAAGCGTCCAGGTTGGCTGAGCCGGACCCTATCGCCCAGGCGCGGAAGTTATGTGACCGGGGTGCGTGGGCGGAAGCGCTGTTGTTTGCGCGGGGGTGGGGTGCGGAGAACCCCGCCGCGGCGAAACCGTTATTTTATCAGGGCGTCGCGCTGGCGGCGATGGGCCGGTTCGTGGAGGCGGAAACCGCTTACCGGAGCGCGTTGGCACTGGATCCGAACGATTTCAAAACGTGGAACAATCTCGCGGGGGTCTTGTTCGATTCGCGGGGCAAAGCCATCGAGGGCCTGCGTTGCCTGGAGCGCGCCTTGAAACTGGAGCCGCGCAACAAGCTCGGTTGGTCGAATCTCGCCAGCATGGTCGGGCGCTTGGGGCGGCATGAGAAGGCGCTGGAATTCGCCGAACGCGCGCTGGCACTGGACCCGCAGTTCGTCGAGGCCCTGCTCCACAAGGCCGCAGCCGCCAAGGCGCTCGGCAAAACGGAAGTCGTCCGGGGCGTCGCCTTGGAGCTGGCGTCCATCGAGACGGGGAAATTCCGGCGCGGCGGGTGAGACTTGTTTTCATCCCAAATTCAGATAAGGTAATCCGGTGATTCACGACGCATCATTGGACGAGTTGCGGCAAAAAATCTGGGACGGCCAGCGGATCAACCCGGCCGAGGCTTTGCGGCTCTCCACGCTGCCGCTGGAGGAATTGGGCGCGCTCGCCGACCGCCGGCGGCAATTGGCCAAGGCGCGCGATTTCAGCGGACGCGGCAACGAGGTGGTCACCTACATCGTTGATCGCAACGTGAATTACACCAACGTCTGCAACGTCTATTGCAAGTTCTGCGCCTTCTACCGGGTGGAAAAGGACGCGGACGCCTATGTGATCACCTACGATGAGATGGACCGGAAGATCGAGGAGACCATCGCGCTGGGCGGCACGCAGATTCTCATGCAGGGCGGGCATCATCCGAAGCTCACGAAGCAGTGGTATCTCGATCTGCTGTCGCACATCAAAAACAAATTTCCCGGTTTCAACATCCACGGTTTCAGTCCCAGCGAATTCGTTCATTTCCGTGAGGTGTTCAACGAGCCGCTCGAAAAAATCATCGGCGATTTCCAGGCGGCCGGCCTGGGTTCCATTCCCGGCGGCGGCGGGGAGATTCTGGTGGACCGGGTGCGTCAGCGGATTTCCCCGCTCAAAGCGATGAGCGACGACTGGCTGGAAGTCATGGACGTGGCCCACCGCCTCGGCCTGTATTCCAGCGCCACCATGATGTTCGGCCACGTGGAAACGATCGAAGACCGCATCGAACATTTGGAGCGGCTGCGCGCGCAGCAGGATAAGTCGCTAAAGCGGAAAGCGGAAGTGGGGC
>JBEKMW010000009.1:0-71552 GCA_049523455.1 Verrucomicrobiota bacterium
CCATAACCCCCCAGTTGAAAAAGTAGGAGACGACGTAAGGAGTCTCTGACTTGTCTCTCAAAATCCCAGGAGATTTGAGACTCGTCACCCCCTCTCCTACGAAAAATCAATTTTTTCAACAGGCTCTAAGCAACGGCTGGCCTGCCGGCCATGGCTTCTGCGTGCCGGGCCATAGCTGCTGAGCGTAGGCCGGAGCGAAGGCCGGTTCCCTCTCCTATTCCCTCGCCCATTCTGATGGGAGAGGGACAGGGTGAGGGTATTAACTCGGATGGGAGGGGAGAGGGTCAGGGCCTGTCGGGCCATAGCTTCTGCCTGCCCGCCATAGCTTCTGCGCGAAGGCGGGAGCGTAGGCCGATGAGGTGAGGGCTCCTTTTCATTCTATGTTCGACGTTCGATGTTTGGTGTCCGTTTTGGTGTCCGTTTGCGGCGCTGCCGATCATTCCCCCGTTGTGCGAATCCATCGCGCGCGTTGGGCCACGGCACGGTTGCGCTGCCAGAATTCAATCCCCTCATGATGCGCGCGAGCCACGACACCCATACGTTGCGCTTGAGTATTGAAACGCGGATGCTTAAGAAAACGTCGGACGAAATGCGCTGCATCATCCGACCGCACATCCAGCCACACCAAACCATAGGCCGGGTGACACAGCGCGGCGTCAAAAAAATCCCAGTCCATGGTGAAGAATGTCACACCGCGTTGCTGGTGCAACAGCGGAACGATGTCAGGGTCCTTCACGCCGAGCCGCGCGATGTCCTGGCCGATGCGCCGGAAGGGAATGTGCCACTCCTTCAATAGCGGCAACTGGTCTTTCGGAAAATTTTCGTCCAGCAGATTCAAGCGAAAGCCGGTTCGGAATGTTTCCGCACTGGCCGCCGCGCGGCAAGGCCGTATCGTTCGAGTAACGCTTCTTGCGCAAGCCGGACGGCTTCGGCTATCGCGCTCAACGGGATGCGCCCGCCCCAGCGCTGGTTGCAGATAAAGTCCCATGACCGGCCTTCGGCCACGTCCTCCAAAACCTGCCAGACCATGATGCGCGTGCCTTTGAACGTGGGTTTGCCGTGGCAAATCTCCGGGTCGGCCACGATGTATTCGCCCAATTCAATGCGCTCCGTTTCGCGTTTGACGTTTTTCATTCTGCCAAATCATAACCAAACCGGATGAAAATAACAAGTCGCGCAATTTTGCAAAAACAGAAAGCAATCTTAACGCATTCGTGATGCCGCTCTCCCCTCCCTCCCGTCCATCATTCGCAATAGTAGGAGACATGCCCTGCCCGCCATAGCTGCGGAGCGCAGGCCGGAGCGCAGGCCGGTCCTCGTTCTCGAACCTCTGCCCTCCGCTTCATTGGACCTTCGATGTTCGATGTTCGATGTTTCCCACGCTTCGCCCTTTCCCGCTTCAAAGCATCACGCAATAGTGTCCATTCTCTTCCTTCGTTGCTTTGTTGCTTCCATTGTTCAATTTCTCCGGCCCTCCCTCTACCAGCGGAAGAAACGGTACGGGTTGTCGCTCAGATTGAACGCCTCCGTGTTCTGATTCGACGTGCCAGGGACGAAGCCCCGGTAGTCCGCATGGTAGAGGGCCGCCGGCGTGGGCGCGCCCTGGCCGGGAGCGAACATGTCATGGTCCGCCTTGAAACTGGCCCCGCAGTTGGCCAGGAGCTGCGCCAGGCTCCGCGTCTCCCGCCAGCGAGTCAAGCGGAAGTAGGTCTGCTTGTCCGCGTTCAAAGCCGCCGGGTCGGCCTGGCAGATGACCGCTGTGCCGCCGCCCGGTCCAAACGAGACCCGGCCCAGCAGGCCGTCCGCGCCCACCTCCAGTGTACCCGTTCCCAGGGGCGTATCCTTGACCACCCAGGCGTCCCCGTCCACCCGCCAGCGCAGATCCGAGGCGCTAAGACCGCGGGCCTCCGGCCAGGTGGGCGGATTCAGCGAGCCGTGGAAACCGGAGACCTTCTCCAGCGTCACGCCCAGCGGGCCAGCCGAGTCTTGGCGGGCAAGGAAGATCGCGTGCCCCCCATCCTGGCATAGCGCGCGGACCTGGTCCGCACCCACCTGGCCGTCGGCGCCTACCACCAACAGCTTGGTGTCCGGTGCAACACCGGTGCCCTTCGTGAAGACGACGCCTAACTGGTCCAGCAAGGCCGCGCCGGCGTCGCCGCCCACATAGACCACGCTGTTGTCCGCCCTGGGAGCCAGCGGCGCCGAGGCGACGTACTGGATAAGCTGCCGGCCGATCAGGTCGGCGGCCGGATCGGCGGTGTAATGATCTTCCAGGTCCAGCGTGCACAGGGTCAAGCGGCCCTTGCCGTAATCGAGTTCCATGAGCGGCGAGTAGGCCAGGTCAAACTCGCCCTCCAGAATCGGCCGCCAACCGCTCAGATGCGGTTTCTCCAGCGCCGCGCTGGACACCACGCCCCGGTTGCCCCAGTGCCAGCCCATCTCCGGTGAGCGCCAGGCGGGGTTTTGCACCGGGTAAGTCGGATACGCGTCCACCAGGGTGCTCTCGCCGGTCCAGTTGCACAGATCGGCGGCATCCAGCCCCTGGACCACCGGATGATCCGCCGAGACCGGGTAGATCCGCCGTGGGAGGTGCTGGGCCACGCGGAAGCCCAGGTGCTGGAACCACCCCGGGTCTTGCGCGCAGATCATGACTCGCATGCCGTTGCGCACCAGCGCTTGCAGGTCAAAGGGCAAAGCCGGCTGATTATCCAAAAAGGCCTCGCGGCCGATGATCAGCGTGGCCGGCGCCGCGCCCTGTCCGTTCCAAGGCGTAACCGTCACACCCATGGCCTGGAGCATCTTCGTAGTCTTGCCCACCGGGTCATACACGGCCGCCTCCACCCCTGCCGAGGCGGGCTTGGCGAATATGTGGAAGGCGAAGCTGTCGGACTTCTTCAACGTGCCCATGGTGGTGTCCAGGCTAAGAACGCAGTCGGCCTTGGCCCCCGGAATGGCCGGAGCTTTGAACTGGAAGGGTATCAACTTGATCTCGCCCGCCGCCAGTTTCCCATGCCCCCCGCCATGCGCGATCTCGGCAGCGCCGCGCGTGGCCTTCCAGCTAAAACTGTAACTTTGGGTGGCGCGGGTGTCGTTGAGCAGCCCCACTTGCTTCTGGATTATCTGCCCCGCCTGGAAGCTATGGTCCTTTGCAGTAAAGGCCTCCGCCGGGCCGGCGATATAGGCCAGCGTCGGTCCATCCGCCGCCATCATTGCCTCACCGGCCGGGAGGATCAGCATGCCCCCTGGCTGGTAGGGCTTGATCATGTTCTCGTGCATGCCGCTCTGCGGGAAGGTGCCGCGGTCGCCCGGCTTGAAGGTGGGCAGCCCGGTTGCCTCCCCATAGGGTGTTTTGTCGCTGTTCAGCTTGTTGTTGTATTCGTCCCAGCCCCACCCCATATCCCACGGGGTCATGCCGCCGCTGATTCCCCACATCCGCCAGCTCCGGTAGGTGTTACAATTGAAGAGCGACTGAAGCTTCTGGTGCGCGGGCGCGTACACCAGGACGGGTTCCTGGGGCCAGCCCGAGTAGCTCTGGCCACCGCGGAACGAATTCGCGATCAGCCCCCGGTAGCGGTCCGTCTCCAGCGAGTAGGCCTCCGGCCCAAAATAGATGGCGCAGTACTCGGTCATCAGCGGCTCGGTATTGGCGGATTGGCCCCAGCGCCCGCGCATCAGCGAGGCGCTCCAGGGGGTGCCGAATTCCACGCATTGCAGCGGCATATCGCCGGACTTGGCCCATTCACTGAGCCAGTCTTCTCGTTCCTGCAGCGGCTCGAAATTGAGGTAGCAGTTGATGCTGTACAGGTCGCCCAGCACGTCCCCGGAGTAACTGAAGGCCGGGCGCGTGGGGTCCTGTTCCTTGAGCATGGCCATAGCCTCACGGACCATGACCTCGGCCTTCTTGAAGCCGGGATCAGGAATGCCGCGCTGACGGCCCATGTACCGGGGATCCAAATCCATCCCCGCGATGCCGAACCGGTTTGGGTTGGTGGCCCACATGACGACGGAGGGGTGGTTGCGGTACGGGCGCATCGCGTCGGATATGGCCGCCTGCCATCCTTTCTTCCCGGCCGCGTCCCAATTGCCGGGTGTGTTCGGCAGATTAATGAATTGCAGGAAGCCAAGGTGATCGGCGCTCTCGGCCCACGTCTGGGGAAAGTCCACCGTCCCCCGCTGCCCCGCTTCGTAGGGCCCATGCGACACCATGTTCCAGCCGGCCCACAGGTAGCCCGTGATGATATTATCTACGAGAAACCGTGACGCACCCGCGCTGCCCTCCAGGCCGGAGCCGGTTGGCCGCAAATGGATCTTGGTGCCGTTCATGAAGAAGTCGCGCCCCTCGATCCAGAACTCGCGGAAGCCGAAGGTCTGGGCGAGCTCGTCGTCGAGCCCGCCGCCGTTCGCCTCCAGCTTCAGCGTGTACAAATTCGGCTGCTGGACATCCCACAGGCGTGGATTGGCCCACGGCCATGAGAGCGTCACCGTTTGCGGCGCGCCTTCCGCCACCGTGACATCGGCCTGGAACGTCTGCTCCTCCTTGCCCTGCTCGTCCATCAAGTGGGCGATGAACCGCACCGGGCCCGCGGCCACGCCGCTCAACTCCACCTCCACCTTCAACTCCTTCTGGCGCGTCGAGGGCTGGATAAAGACGTCTCTGATGTGCGCCCCTTGCGGCCGGCTGCAAAGCAGCACATCCCCGATTAACCCTTTCGAATCCACACGCGTGTTCCCCCGGTCCTCCTGGCCGTTGCCTTGACCGTATAAGGCGATGGGATCCACCTGGCTCGGAGCCAGGGAGCTGGAAGCAGGCCCGCGACGGGACGCCACCACCTCGACCCACAGCGTATCTTCTCCGCCGGGGGTCACGGCGCTGGTGAGGTCCACCTCGCCCGAGGGCCAGGTGATCCCGCCGCACTTCTTGCCGTTGACATAGACGATCGCGTCGGTGCTTACCCGTTGCAGGGAGAGCACCACGGCACGCCCGGCCCACGCCTGCGGAACTTTGATCTTGCGCACATACCAGGCGCACCAAGTCCCTCTGCCGTTGCCGTAGCTCGACCAGGCTGGGCCTTGGCCTGGGCCGGACGCCAAGCCGGGCAACCCCTCGCGCGGCTGCCACGAACCAGGCACGTGGATGTAAGCCAACCCGCCTGGCGGCGCGGTTTCCGCCCGGTCCAGCATGGGCACAAATTGCCAGATGCCATTCAAACAAATCTCTCCGCGTTTCGTCGTGGACGCCTCGATGGGCTCCTCACCCCAAGTCAGCTTCTCGCGGGACGGCAACACCGCGTCGGCCGGTTGCGCGTCTGCCATCGCCAACGGCGGGAGCAGGGTAGCGCCGGCCAGCGCCGCGGTGGAGGTTTGAAGGAATCGGCGGCGCGTCAAGGCGTCGCCGGGCTGGGGATGCTTGGGTTTATGCATGGGCCGCAGGATAGCGCCAACTCCTTGAGACACAACGACAATGTGTTTCTTCTGATTTGTCTTGCCAAACCGGCCGGCCAGTCTCCATTTTCTGACATGGCAGTTGCGCGCAATTCCACTTTCGACGACCCGTTTTACCAGCCGGCGGATGAGTTCTTCCCGGCCAACAACAAAATCGGCCTGACGTTCGACGACATCACGCTGGCAACGCTCTATTCCGAAATCCTCCCGCGCGACACCCAGCTCGACACGGCCCTGGCCGATCTCCTGCATTTGCACATTCCCATCATCTCGTCGGACATGGACACGGTCACCGAATCGCGCATGGCCATCGCCATGGCCCTCAACGGCGGCCTCGGCCTCATCCACTACAACATGCCCGAGCGCCAGCAACTCTCCGAGGTCAGCCGCGTAAAAAATCACGTCCACGGCCTGATCCAGGACCCCATTCAAGTCTTCCCCCACCAGCAAATCGGCGACGTGTTGAAGACCATTGAGGAGCGGAAATTCACGTTCAGCACCTTCCCGGTGGTGGATGAAAAGGGCAAACTGGTCGGCCTCCTGTCCGGCCACGTGGTCAAGCCGCGTTACGCCGCCAAAAAGATCTCCGAGGCGCTCACCCCACGCGCCCAGGTGCATACCATCACGAAAAAGGAACTCGGCCGCGACCCGATCGCCCGCGCCGATAAATTTTTCACCGAACACATCGGCATCCACAAATTGCTGGTGGTGGATGACGACGACCATTTGCACGGACTCATTACCATGAGCGACGTGGAGCGCATCACGCAGGAGCGCAAGGCCCAATTCAAGCCGGCGCGCGATGCGCACCTCCATCTCATCTGCGGCGCGGCGGTTTCGGCCACGCGCAACGCCTTTGGCGAACTGGACCGCGAACGCATTTTGAATCACGCCGGCGCCCTGGTCGAACGCGGCGCGGACGTGGTCGCTGTTTCCACCGCCCACGGCCATAGCCGGGGCGTAGGCAACACCGTGAAAGTGTTGCGCGATGCCTTTCCCAAATTGCCGATCATCGCCGGCAATGTCACCAGCGCAGCCGGGGTGGAATTTCTGGCCGATTGCGGCGCCAACGCCATCAAGGTGGGCCAGGGCCCCGGTTCCATTTGCACCACCCGCCTGGTCGCCGGCGTCGGCATTCCCCAAATGACGGCGCTCTATGTGTGCTCGCGTGCCGCGGCCGGAAAGAAAGTCGCCATCCTTGCCGACGGCGGCATCACCAAATCCGGCGACATCGTCAAGGCCCTCACCCTGTCGCAAGCGGTGATCTGCGGCGGAATTTTTGCAGGCTGCAACGAGGCGCCCGGGGACGTTGTGGAAATTAGTGGAAAACTGTACAAACAATACCGCGGCATGGGCAGTTTTGCGGCCATGAAGGCCGGTTCGGCAGCGCGTTACGGCCAGCCGGCCCATGCTACGCAAAAGGTCGCGGCGGAGGGGATTGAGGCGCTCAAGGAAGCCTGCGGGTCAGTGGACCGGGTGCTGGCCCAGCTCATCGGGAGCATTCAAAGCGGCATGGGTTATCTCGGCGCGGCCAATCTCGCCCAGCTTCAGGAGAAAGCCCGGTACATCCGCGTCAGCCCCGCTGGCCAGCGCGAAGCCGCGCCCCACGACGTCGTCGAATTGAAGACCGGTAACTAGTGGAGTGCGGCGACTTGTCGCCGCTTTCCTCGACGCGACGTGTCGCGTCGAAACAAAGCGCGGACACGTCCGCGCACTCCCAAAAACCTGCGGCTGGCCAGCCGGTTCATGGGGAGCCTCCTTTCGATCTTTCGCATGCACTGGGACCATGAACCCAGTAGGGACTTCTCCCTCTCCCCGCCAAACGGGGAGGGCCGGGGTGAGGGGTCGTTTTCTGTCTTCTGCCTTCATTGGCTATTGGCTATCGGCTATTGGATGTCGAATGTTCCCCCGGTTCATGGAAAGCCTCCTTTCGCCTTTGCGCATGCACTGGGACCATGAACCTGACGTAAGCTGCCAGTCTGCCGAACCAGGTTCGCGGGCCACCTGCTGTCCCCTCTCCTATTCCCTCGCCCATTCTGATGGGAGAGGGACAGGGTGAGGGTATTAACTCTGATGGGAGGGGAGAGGGTCAGGGTGAGGTGAGGGTTCCGCCTTCATTGGCTATCGGCTATTGGCTATTGGCTATTGGATGTTCGATGTTCCCCCGGTTCATGGAAAGGGCCGGGGTGAGGAGCCTGATTCTATTTGGAACTTTGAGCCTGCCGATGCCACACGACCCTCCGAATATGAATGCTGCCCGCCTGCCATGCCCTCGCCCATTCGGATGGGAGAGAGGGAGGCCGAAGGCGGGTGAGGGTGTTAATTCAAATCAGCAATCGGCAATCGGAAATGATCGACATTCTTCCGGCCCGATGGCACTCTGGGCGCCACCGGCACCAATGCCAGTGTGCTCGCCGCCTACTCGGATGCCGACGCGCGCGCCATCTTCGCCGCGCGCGCCAAATTGAATGGCAAATTTGTCCCGCTCAAAATCGCTTTCACGCCGGCCATTCGCACCACCTGGCGCCAGCTCATCCGCTGGCGCCTCCGCGAGTGCGGCGGCACAGCCACCCTCGAACAGCTTTACGAACTGGCGGCCGGCCATCCCAAGCTCGCCGCCAATCCCAACTGGCAGGCCAAGATCCGCCAGCAGGTCCAGCGCGAAGCCGACCGCGTCGGCCCCGCGCTCTGGAAACAACGCTTCCTTTTGCCCGCATGAAAATGACCCAAGTGCAATGGATTCTCGCCTGCAGCGCGATGTTGTTAGCAGCAAAATCGTCACAGCTCAAATCCTCATGGCTTGGGGTCATCGTGCAACTTGTGCGCAATCTCCTCTGCCGCGCCAGCTATCCGCTCCGATGCTTTGACCAACCGGCTCAAAAGAATGACCAAAAAAACCGCCAAAGCAATCATGCCGACATAAATGAGAAGCACGAATAAAACCCAAATAAATCCTGACATCATCATATCTTGCCTTTTGTGTTGTGGTTAACTTTGCGTGTGTCTTGTTGCCTAACGTTCCAATATAGGTAATCCGAAGTTATTCACCGGCGGGGCGGTGGGCCGAAGGAAATCCCCCGCCGCGCCGACGAGAAGGGGTCGGTCAATAGTAATATAGTATTTTAGTATTGACGATCGGGAATTAATTTTGCAGGATGACAACCATGGCGCGGAAGCTGCGAGTGGAGTATGGCGGGGCGATTTATCATGTGATCAACCGCGGGGACCGGCGCGAACCCATCTTCAAGGATGACGAGGACCGGCGCCGTTTTCTGGCGACCCTGGGCGAAGCCTGTGCCAAAACCGACTGGCAGGTTCATGCGTTCTGCTTGATGCCCAACCATTTTCATTTAGTGGTCGAGACGCCCCAAGCGAACCTGGCGGCGGGGATGAAATGGTTTCTGGGGACCTACACCAGCCGATTCAACCGGCGGCACAAACTGTTTGGCCATTTGTTCAGTGGTCGTTACAAGGCATTGATTGTGGATGGCAGTGGCAGCGGTTATCTGAAGACCGTCTGTGATTATGTGCATTTGAACCCGGTGCGAGCCCGGTTGCTCAAGGCGGAACAATCGCTGGGGGAGTATCGCTGGAGCAGTTGGCCCGAATACCTAAACCGTCCGGGGCGGCGGCCGGCATGGTTGCGCGTGGACCGGTTGCTGGGTGAATATCGCGTGCCACGGGACAGTGCGGCGGGTCGGCGGCATCTGGCCGAGGCGTTGGAACAGCGCCGTGGGGCGGAAGCTGGCGACGCGTTCAAAGCGATCCGGCGAGGCTGGTTTTTCGGCAGCCCGGAGTTGAAGCAGGAATTGCTGGCGGCAATGTCGGAGCGGACGGGCCGATGGCATTATGGGGAGGCGGTGCAGGAGTCGTCGGTGGCCAGGGCGGAGCGTATGGTCCGGCAAGAAATGGGCCGGCGGAAATGGGATGAAGCGACCTTGGCTGCGCGGCGCAAAGGCGATGCCCAGAAGGTGGCCATGGCGCGGCGATTGCGGCGCGAGACGACGGTGACAGTGGCTTGGATAGCGGAACGGCTACGGATGGGAACCCCGACCTACCTGGCGCATTTGCTGTACTGGAACCGACGCAATGAAAAATAGCATTATACCATTGACCGACTCCCTCACATTCTGTCCCGCCCCCTGGCTGACGCCGTCCACCCGCGGCACAAATTCGTAACGTTTGGATTTCTGCATCCTACCTTCTGCCTTCTGCCTTTGTTCCGGCGGGTCAGGGCGAGAGTTGGCGCTGGCGGTCGGACAGGAACATTCCCGAACGAGAGGGCAGCACCGTGGTATTCTTGAGGGGGAAGCCGGGGGGAATATGGTTCAATGCGCCGGCTTGCAGCAAAAAGCGTCCCCAACTGTTGGGGGCGGCCAGGGCCATATCAGAATAGAACTTGCTGTCGAGGGTTTTGGTGGTGAGGTAAAGGCCCTGGACCGGTTTCAAGTATGTGTCGCTGAGGGCGTTGAAGTCGTCCTGGGCGTTCGCGGTGAGCCAGACGCATTCATGGCGGCCATACCACGCCACCGCCCAGGGGATGTCGCTCATCAGCAGTTCATTCTCACCCATTGCCCCGGAAATCTGCTGGATGTCCGGCGGGTAATACGGTGGAAAGGCCAATGGGGAAGCCTTGACCAACAGCGTAAAGACCATGGGCAGCCAGCATAACGCGACGAACAGAATGATGACGGCGTAATGCAACTGCACCAGCGGGAGCTTCATCTGCTCGAGGAACACCTGGAAGATAACCACGCCGTATATGAACACCAGCGGCGCAGCCAAAACGATCAGGTTGTCCGCGCTCACGTCCGTGGCCTCATCCGCCGGCCCGGTACGGCCGAAGGCTTGAAAAATAATGAGCATGCCGAGGCTCATCAACAAAAAGTAGCGCATCCGCCTGGGCGCCATGCTGCGGAACCCCAGCAGCAAACCGGCGAGGAACAACATGCTGGCCCAGTTCCCGCCCAGCTTGGGCAGGCCGCCTTCAAAAATGTCGCGGATATTGACGAGCCCCTTGTGCAAAACTGCCGCCGGTGAAAAGACCGAGGCCAGGTTCGGCTGTGCCGAACGTTCCAGGATGGTCGCCGGGAAGGTGGCGCCGGCAGCCATGGCATAGCCAGCCGTGCCGAACGGCGTGCCGCTGACCGCCAAATTTCTTATTACCCAAGGCATCAGCACCAACAAAAATGCCGCCAACGCAACGAAGGCATGCGGCACCCGCCGCGGCCCGCCGAACAGAATCAGGAACACCACGACTGGAATGATCAACCCGCCAAACGAATAGCGGGTGAGGGCGCCCACGCCGGTGAGCGCGCCGGCCGCCGCGACCCAACCAAGCAATCGCCCGCCACCTGGCGTTTCCCGCGCCAAGGCTTCGATTCTCCAGATGCACCATGCCAGCCCCAGGAAAAGGACGATCAGCATCATCGTGGAGAGGCCGGACAGGCTGAACTGCCAAAGCTGGGCACAGCCGAACACCAGCACCGTCGAGATCCAGGCAACCGTGGAGTCAAACAGTTTTCGCGCCAGGAGGAAGGTGAGGACCACGACCACCATCAAGAGCAGTTCATTGAAGATATCCATGAGAAATTCCGGCTGGTAACGCTGGAAGCGTCCGCTGTCCGACCAGAAGGGCTTGGAGGTCTCCGCGTTGAAATTGAAGGGCAGAAGCTTCATCAAGCCGGCCAGCACCGTGGGATACACCGGCGGGTTGGCCAGGTCCGGATGCCCGGTCTGAATGTGTGCGAAGTCCGTGCCGGGAGCCGACTGGCTGCCCGCGCTTCTGGCCTCATTATGGGTCTGGACCAGATAGAGGCTGAACGGGCGGATGAACAACGTCGTGTAACCCTTTCCCTGTGCCAGGTTTCTGGCCACTTGCGCCGCGTCCATGGCTTCCGGCGCCGAGAAGTCGCGCAGCGCGCGCAAGTCCCACAGCAAACCCATGCCCACAACCGCCAGGATGACCAGCGCCACGCGCATGACGCGCGCTCCCATCCCGGTTTCGAGTTGGTTAATGAGTTCCTGGAGCGATCCGCCGATATGCATAGTTTAAAAGTCTTCCAGATGATACGCGTGTAATTTGCGATGGAACGTGCGTCGGCTCATACCGATTTTTTGCGCCGCCAGTGTGCGGTTGCCGCCGGTATCTTTCAAGGCGCGAATGATTAATTGTTTTTCCGCGTCTTTGACGGTCAAATCATTGGCCGGCAGCATGGGCGCTTGCGCCACCGGGGCCACCCGCTCCGCCGCCAGGTGTCGCGGCAGGTCACGCGCCGTGATTTTGTCGCCGCGGCAGAGCACGACCGCGTGCTCGATGGCGGTGCGCAGCTCGCGCACATTGCCCGGCCAGGAGTAATTCATGAGCCGCGCCACCGCGTCGCTGGTAAAATCCTTCACCGGCTTGTGGTTTTCGTCCGCAAACTCGCGCAAAAAACTTTGTGCCAGCAGCGGAATGTCGTCCGTGCGCTCGCGCAAGGGCGGCAGGTGGATTTCCACGACGCGCAACCTGAAAAACAGGTCTTCACGGAATCTGCCCGCCTTCACCTCTGCTTCCAGATCGCGATTGCTGGCGGTCACCACCCGCACGTCCGCCGTCAGCGTTTTGTTCGACCCGACCCGTTCAAACGTGCGTTCGCCGAGAAAGCGCAGCAGTTTCACCTGCAGTGCCGCGTCAATTTCCCCAATTTCGTCGAGAAACAACGTGCCGCCCTCGGCCTGCTCGAAACGCCCGATCCGCCGCTCGTGCGCTCCGGTAAAAGCGCCCTTTTCGTGGCCGAACAATTCGCTTTCCAGCAGGGTCGGCGCCAGGGCGGTGCAATGGACCGCCACCAGCGGCTGCCGGGCGCGGGGACTGAGTTGATGGATGGCCCGCGCCACGAGCTCCTTGCCGGTGCCGCTTTCGCCGGTGAGCAACACCGTCGCTCGCGTCGGCGCCACCTGCTGAACTGTCTCCAGCAACTCCTGCATGGCCGGCGATTGGCCGATCAGGTTTTTCAGACCGAACCGGGAATCCAGTTGCTGGCGGAGCGAAACATTTTCCGATTCCAGGTTCTGCCGGCGCAACGCGCGGGCGATGCGCATCTCCAATTCATCTATCTGCATCCGGCCCTTGGCGATGTAATCATCCGCGCCGCGCTTCATCGCGTCCACCGCCAGTTCCTCCGAGCCGTAGGCGGTCATCAGAATGCAAATGGGCGGCCGGGCCAGCGATTTCGCCCGCGTTATGAGTTTGAGGCCGTCTTCGGTGGGCAACCGAAAATCCGTGAGCAGCACGTCGAAGTTTTCGCCTTCGAGCAGCTCCATGGCTGCCTTCGCGTCGTCGGCCACATAGACATCGTAGCGGTCCTCCAGTGCCGCGCGCAGTCCGTCGCGCGTCGGTTTTTCGTCGTCCACTATCAGCAAGGTTGGCTTCATCGGCGATTTACGATTTATAATTTATCCACCCTCCCTGGCAGACTACTGCCCAGGACGGGCGATTTACGCGAGGTGAGGTTTTGGGGTGCGGCGGCAGTGCGCTCTGCGCCCCCCCCCTGTCCGCCGCAAGTGGGCGATATTGGGCGATATTGGTCAGTCATGGGTGGAGGCTTCCAGCAACCGGGGTTTGCGCTCGTGCAAAGGCAGCCAGATGCGGAAGCTGGTGCCGCGACCGACGCGGCTTTCCAGTTCAATGCGGCCGCCGTGGGCGCGCACGATCCGTTGCACAATCATCAACCCCAGGCCGGTGCCTTTCTTCCGGGTGGTGTAGAAAGGCTCAAAAATACGGCTGATTTGCTCCGGTGGGATCCCACCGCCGGTGTCGCCCACGCTCACCCACACGCCGTCGTCGGTCTCGCCGGTTTGCAAGCTCAGCGTGCCGCCGCGTGTCATGGCGTGCAGGGCGTTTTTGACCAGGTTCACCAGGACCTGCTGCATCTGCGTGGGGTCTATCGGCGTGGCCGTCAATTGCCGCGCCAACCGGGTCTTCACCGCAATATCGCGGTTCTCAATTTCCGGCCGCAACAAATCCAGCGTGGTTTCCACCACGTCGTTCAGCGACGCGATCTTCAATTGCAGGGGGGCGGGCCGGATGGCGCCGAGGAACTGGGTAACAATGTAGTCCAACCGCGCAATTTCACCTTTGGCCACCTCGAGATACCGCGACAGTTTGAGCGCGGATTCAGCCGTGGAACGGGCTTCCAGCCGGTCGGGTTCGCGGGTCTTTCCGGAGATCGCCGGCGCCGGCCCCGCCGTCAGCTTCTTCAACTCGCGTTCCATGAGCTGCAGGTGAATATGCAGGGCGTTGAGCGGATTGCCGATTTCATGCGCTACGCTCGCCGCCAGCAGTGTGAGCGCCTGCACGCGCTCGCTTTCGATGGCGGCAAACGTCTGCTGCCGCGCCTCCGTGGCGTCCTGAAAAATCAACGCTACGCCGGCGGTGCCGGCCGCTTCGCCGTCGAGCGGCGCCGCGTAGAGCCGCAGGATACGGGGACGCGGATAGTGAATTTCAAATTCGTGGCGCACCACGCGCTGGCCGCCGCGGGCATCCGGCCGGGAAATTCTCTCCCAATCCATCTCCGGCAATAGCGTCGAGATGTGCCGGCCTTCCACATCCGGTTGCAGTCCGATCAGCCGGGTAACGGCCTGATTGAAGTAGATGACCTCCCCCTTCTCGTCCACCACCAGCACGCCATCTTCGATGGTATTGAACAGCGTCTCCAGGAAACTGCGCTCGCGCGCCAGCCGCTGGACCACCGTCTGGAGGCCTTCGGTGTCCAGCCGGCTGATCCGGCCAAGCACTTTGTCGAGAAAACTGGATTTGGGCACTGGCATTGCAAAAAATCAACGAAACGCACCTGCAAAACAGAGTGTCAATTTGGCGCAAATCTGGAATTCGTCAATGGCAAAAGCAGCCAATGGCACAGTGTCATGGCACGCCGAATTTCAGGGTCAGCCGGAAAACCCAAGTTGGCACAGCGCGTTTTGCCTCATTGCGTCGTAGCGCGGGCATCCAGCCTGCTGTATCGCCGATTTCCAATCGGCAGCGCTCGAGACTCTATTGGGCTTGGGGAGATTCTGCCGTGGTATCCGCCACCGCATGAAGCTATGGCGGGAGAACCACCGTCACGACTCGTCGCGCCGTAGCTTCGACGCGAAGGCGGAGGCGGGCACTTGTCCGGTCGTAGCCTTGGCGAAGACCGAAGGCGCTGGGATGTCTCGTCGCGTCGAAGCGCAGCGTAGGCGGATGAGTTGTAAGCGGCCGGTGAACTACCCTGACTGGATGGCACAAGAGCTGATGGCAGGAGGATTAGGACTGGCGGGCAGCTTTACGTTTTGCGCTGAGCCAGGCTGCAGGCGTGAGGGATTTGACTTCGGAGGTCTTGGCCTTGGGCAAACGCTCAAAGACATCCTGGAGATATTCGGCAGGATTGATGCCCAAGCGCCGACAACTGCCCAGCACTGAGTAGATCACGGCGCTGCGCTGGCCGGCCTCGGCATGGCCAATGTTGGCCGGTCCATTTGTTTTTTCCACAATGCGCCGAAGGTGTTCCATGGGTGGCAATCCCTCGAGGCACTTTTCAACCGCCGTTTACAATTAAGACCAGCCACGAAAAGCATGAGCACGGTCACGATAAGAACTATTCTTTTCTCTTTAGGATTATCCTGAATTGTTTGTTTATTGATGGTTGGAATTAGTCAGAATTCATGGGAATAACCGAAGCAAAGATGGCCACCTTGTTTAGAACCATGAGTTGTTGTTTTGTAATGTTACTACCCACAAGGTCAATAGTCACAGCGGATGACAAAGTGAGTCCATCATCAGTTCCATCGTCCTTGATGGTGTCTTTATACTTCATTGTTCCATTTAACCCTGGCACAGAGGTATTGCTTGTGAAAAATGCCGACTCGTCCGTTGGTGCAGCAAATGCACCAGAAGCATCGGGAGCAGGTTCATTAACACGAATATCGTATTCATACTGCCCGAGTCCATTGATTTTACGTTGAGCATTTTTTACCCAGCGAATAGTTCCAGTTACACGGTCAATTTTGACCACGCTGTTATCGGCATATTGCACAGTGAAGTTGTTGAAGAACCAACAATTCTTATCATAATCATACAGCATTTGACCATTGACGGTAACTGGTTGATAGATTTGAACTGGTCCTTCTGCAAGGACAACGTTGTGAAATTCCATCTTATCATATCTTTTCAATGAGACAGTCATGGGTTTTCCATTGACAAGACGATTGATATTTACGGTTTCACGAATTGTATCAGTCCAATTGGCGGGGCGAACGAGTGGTTTGCCTGCCGCTTGCCCGCTAAACTTGCTGGTGAATCCCCCTGCACTACCCATCGGGAGAATGTCAATGACAAGTGAACTCTTATCATAATCATAGACACCATCGGACGTGATTGGCACAATGCCATACATACGGCCAATATTGCGGGTTTGTGAGGGATTAGCCGGATTAACCACATCACAGTCAACGTCATATTTCAGAGTGCGGGGCTGAGTGACAGACTTGCTGAACATACCCTCAATAATTTGTGGGCTGTCAGTCATCTTGCCGTGGAATACCACACTATTTGCCACGTTGAGGTTGATCTCATAGACATCTTGGATACGCTTCGTGCCAGCGGGATTCTGGTGCGTGTTATACGTGATATTCATCGTTCCCCTGATGAATAAATTGGTATTGGCATTGGTTTGTGCAGTGGCAATAGAGGCAATTGCCATAAGTGCAGGGGCAATAGATAGAAGTGATTTACTTTTCATAGTAATGTATTGGATGTTGTGTTAGTTAGTTCATAGTAGATATTAAGTGGATTGTGTTGATGGGTTATAATCGTGATTGTGGTCATCTGTATTGTTCCTTCCGCCAAACAAATATGTTAGAATAAGGAGAAACACTACGACGATTACGGTTGCGATAATGCTACACTTCATAATGGTTGATTAGTTAATAGTTATGTGGGCGTAAGTAACTATTGCGCCGAGACGTTTTAAGGGGCACAGGACCTGCGTCAATTGTGATGGGTTCTTCCAAATCCAATTGTGGCATGGACACGGAACACGCCGAAGACGTTTGTGCAATTGCTTTTGGAGCAGCAGGAGCGGCAACAACAGTGGCAGATGTAGGTGCTTCATCCAACAGTGCGGTATCCAATTCTGCAAAGGCCAGATTAAGACCATCTTGAACCGTGGTGAGGGCAGTATCCTGCATCAGTTGTGATTCAAAAGCTTCACCTACATTGGCGAGCGTGTTAGCCTGTGCCATTGTTTGTGCAATCTTCCAATCGGAACGCGTCTCGTCAATGATAGCGCTAAAGTCCTGCAACTTCACCTTGGATGCTTTGTATTTCTCGCCACGCAGTTCTACCAACGCCTTCAACTTGTTATACTTATCAAGCCATTGAGAAGGCTTGCCAGGATAAGTGGCATCGTGCTCTTTGATTTGGTTGTATAGGTCTTGAAGGATGGCATATGTGGCATTAATATTTTCACGGGATGCGGCGAGTGCATTCATCTTGTCACGATAAATCATTTCGAGATTTTCAATGGGGTTCGCAGCAGCGACAGCCTTGAGTGCCTTGAGACGCCAATTGCCAACGAGACGAGCGAATGCGGGAATGAGGTTGATGACCACGAATGCTACGGCCGAGAAAACGCCGAAAAAGGTGTCAACCCATAGAATGGTTCATTTTTCACGCGGATTGGTTTTGTTGCATCCATTCGTGCAGCCGAGCATTTGCGCTCTTCCGACCTGCCTAAACCCACACGAGCCGTAATCGCTTTGAGCCAAAGCGTCGTCTCCCGGCGCAACCGCGCCGCCATCGTCAGCTTGTCCCGCCTGTTTTTCCGCTCTTCATCCACGTTCATCTGCGTCCATCCGCGGTTTACATTCTGCTCTTGCTTGTCATCCGTGTCCCTTCGTGTTGACCCCTGGCAAAAGCCCATTTTTGTGCCTCTTGTGCCTTGTTGCGGCTGATCCCGCCGTGGTTCAACATTTGGTTGCGCCCTTGCCACGCCGGGTTCATTCGTGGCTGGTAACATATAGGCTCATTTGTGCCGCCCGCGGGCCGTTCAAAACATTCGCGGCCTGCAATGCGCCGTGTTCTGTGAAAACACGGACGCTCTTGAAAAACCTGAGGTTCTGCAAGGATGTCACAGTTTGTGATATGCTCAAAATCTCATCCCGGGCGAGGGTAAAGCTGAATTCCGTCGGAAAACGGTCAAGGTTGCGCTTCACCGCTTGGTTCAAGGCGCGCGTTTCGACGCCATAAAGCCGGGCAAGATCAACATCCAGCAAGACACGCTGATCACGAACTGTGAGGATGCGAAGTTTGGGAATTAGGGATTTCATGACACTTTGATTTCGTAAGGCGTCTACCGCACGATCATGCCGATGCTATGCCTGCCCCGCTCCTCCCGCAACTGCTTTTTGCAGAAGGACGATTCCATTTCAGCCATCCGCGGTTCAAATGACGGGCCTTTGCTCATTTTCGAGCCGTCCCAAAGCCGTCCCAAAGCCGTCCCAAGCCGTACCAGACGCGCTGCCTGGATTTATCCCTCTCATGAACCGGGGAACATCGAACATCGAACATCGAACATCGAACATCCAATGAAAGAGCAGGATTCCGGTCGTCCCCAGGAACTCCCGTCAGGTTCAGGGGTTCAATGCGCGATGTTATCGGGGAAATCTCTCCCCGCCCAACGGGGAGAGGTTCTTTCCGAATTGAGTGCAAAGTCGAAATTTCTTTCCGTCGCCGCGCCTTTGCGGGAAATTCCTCGCGTGGAACGGCTGGGTAAAAACCATGGAGGCTATCGCGGCGAGACCATTGACATCCGCGCCGTGCTGCGCGACATCACAGACGCCGCGCAAACGCACGGCTGGACGGCGGAAATTTTCCACTGCACCAGAGAATTCGACCTGGCCGCGCTCCATCGCCACCCGACGACGGGCCATCCGCCGCCGCCGGCCCGCATTTATATTTCAACCGGCATCCACGGTGATGAACCGGCCGGCCCCCTTGCCGCCTTGCGGTTGCTGCACGACAACCGCTGGCCCGACAACGCGGAATTGTGGCTCTGTCCCTGCCTGAACCCCGCCGGCTTCACCCGGAACACCCGCGAAAATGCCGAAGGCATTGACCTCAACCGCGGCTATCGCAACCCCGTGACGCCGGAAATTCTGGCGCACATTGCCTGGTTGCAACGGCAGCCGGCCTTCGACCTCTACCTCCTGCTCCACGAGGACTGGGAGACGCACGGCTTTTATCTCTACGAACAGAATCCCGACGGCCGTCCGTCATTGGCGGAAAAAATGATTGAGGGCATTGAAAAGGTCTGTCCCATTGAGCAGTCCGAAATGATTGAAGGGCGTGAAGCCAAAGGCGGCATCATCCGCCCGAACCTCGACCCCCGCGCGCGCCCGCAATGGGCTGAGGCGTTTTATCTGATCATGCGCAAGTCCCGCCTGGGTTACACCCTGGAAGCTCCGTCTGATTTCCCTCTGTCCGTCCGCGTGAATGCCCTCGTCACCGCCGTCCACGCCGCCTTGAAAAACTTTCGCTCCCTTTGAACCCGAAAAGCAAAGTTGGGGAGCACGCCCGCCCCGGGCGTTGCTGCATATGCCTCGTATCCAGCCGTGGGCACGTAGAGTATCGCCGGTAGGAAATTTTCTGTACCTCCGAGGTTTTCCGCGAGGCGCGGAGAACGGCGTCCGAGGCGGGCGCGCTCCCCATGCTAACTTCAGTTTTGGGGTTGAACGTTCGGCGTTCGAGGTTCAATGTTTTCGTCTTCCTGCTGCCGGTTTAACTTCGACGAAAATATAACTTGAACGCGTAACGACGGGGTGCTTCACTCGGAAAGCAGGTGCCGGGACAATTTAAGGCGAATGTGCTAATGCACTTTTGGCGGGCCGGGGTGCACGTGCGGCAGCTTGTTGTTCCCTCAAGGCCTTCAGGGCCGGGAAGGGCACTGGTCTCGAAGGGGGGGATGGTTTTCAATTCAGGCCGGACGCACACTTTATGAAAACATCACTCATACTCGTTTTGGCGTTCGTCTTTGTCGGCTGCGAGAGTTCGCGGCAGAGCGCGTCGCTGACCGCAGACCAAGCCGAGACACTCGCCATGAGGTTAGCCAACGACAATGCAGCCACGCTTTATCATTCCCGGCCTTTTGTAGCAGGCCAGCCTGCACAGATTGTGGCAGGTCATTGGCTTTGGGTCGTACAGCAGGGATTCGGGCTCGGTGACATCCAGGCGACCGTTGAGGTTGCGATGGACGGTTCGACCAACCACGTTGATCTACAGATATTCACCAGCCAAAACCCAGTTGGCCCATGATTGCCAGTTGACCGAGGACCTTAGATATATCTATGACGCCAACGAGGCGGCGGAGCCGACGCCCACTGTGATGGCAGTTGCCAGAATTATATTTGTCATTTTGTTCCTTTCTCCTTTTGGCTGCGTCCCTCTTGGGCGCGGCTCAGTTGGCCGTTAGGCCACTCAACACTATGCACATTATGAAAACAAGATTAGCATTATTCGGACTTGTCAGCGCAGTCGCACTGACCGGCATCGCAGGTTGTAGCCGTTCAGACACGGTTGCAGAGGGCGTCATTTGCGATGCGGAGTATCAAAATCCAGGCGGAGGCACAGAAGGATTCACACGCTTAAATAATGCGAAAGCAGTTCCCGGCGGCAACGGCTCTTGGAATATTGACGCTTATGGTCGGCTGACGCCGGAGTTTCTTGTCATTACGAGACCGCAGCGTCCAGACTTGGGTCAGCAGGTGATTCCGGTATCGCGGCTGGTGAGCGTCCAGTTCGGTGACGGCGGTATTAAGGAAGTCAATGAGGGACAGCCAAGCCTGTCGAAGTGATTTGCAGGACGAGTGGAGTATCAACGCGCCGGAACCGACGGCCACTGGCCCTTCCGCCTTCGCTCCTGCCATCGTTTCGCTTCGACGCGGCAAGGCGCTACGGCGGGACACGTGAGATTTGGGTTGAGCGATGAAGATTGGATGTCATAATTGCACTCGGAGCCTGGCCGCCGGTGGCCGCGGGTCGGCGTTGAAAAGTTAACCTACTATGCGCTTCCTTGCGATATTGGTACTGCTGCTGATTGGTGGTTGTGTGTATTTAGTTGAACAACGGCCTCATTTTAGCGGTTCCTCTCCGATAGCTATAGATGTGACGGTATTCGGTTATGTTACTGGCACAAACGAATACAGAGCTAGTATAACAGATCGTGCCGCGTGTGACGCTGTCTTGCAGGAATGTCGTCAGGCCAACTGGGTCTTTGGGAGCGAAAAGGAGATGGGCACATTTGCAATTCGATACGATAATGGCAAGATGGATGATGTGCCTGTCTAGCATGGTTTCCCGAATGGATATTACAGTATTATACGTCCAGGCGGGACGTACCGGATGCCTATCGAGCGCTTTCGAGATGTATTGAAAAATGCCATCGCCTGCCGGCTTGCGCTGGATCAACCCGCGCACCAATCCGCCGCAGCGCTTCTTTCGCGTGAAATGTCCTTGCATGGGCAAACTGCACGGAAGTGCCACTATACGGATAACTTTAAAAAATATAAACCTGACAAGGAAAACCATGAACATTAAAAACGTGATTCACATCTGTCTGCTTGGTTGCACGATGCTGCAAGCGGACACCAGCGGAGCACAACCTGTGACGAAGGTTTCCGCTGGAGAATATTACACTCTATTGCTCAAGGGCGATGGCAGCCTGTGGGCCGTGGGCGATAACTATTATGGCGAGTTGGGCGACGGCACTTACGGCTCTGCCCCTGACTATGGAACCAACTACCCCGAGCAGATTGTGGCTACCAACGTCACGGCCATCGCCGCAGGAGAAGGCGACAGCAGCATGTTCCTCAAGAACGATGGTAGCTTGTGGGCAATGGGTTACAACGGTTATGGCGAGTTGGGCGACGGAACCGACAACACCACGGATAGTCCCGAATTGATTTTGGCCACCAACGTCACCGCTATTGCCTTGGGAGAAAATCACACCCTGTTGCTCAAGAGCGACGGCAGCCTGTGGGCCATGGGCGAGGACAATTATGGCCAGTTGGGCAACGGCGCTTATACGTTCCCCTACCCAGACCGGCCCCTTCAGATTTTGGCCAGCAACGTCACGGCCATCGCCGCCGGAATGTGGCACAGCCTGTTGCTCAAGAGCGACAGCAGCGTGTGGGCCATGGGTTTCAACGGTGACGGGCAGTTGGGCGATGGCACTTACAACAAAATCAACCACCCCGAGCTGATTGCCAGCAACGTCACCGCCATTGCCGCTGGAGGAAGCCACAGCCTGTTGCTCAAGAGCGACGGCAGTTTGTGGGGCATGGGTTACAACAATTATGGCCAGTTAGGCGACGGCACTTACAACACTGCCAACCACCCCGAACAAATAGTGCCTAGCGGGGTAACCGCCATTGCTGGGGGCGGCGAACACAGCCTGTTTCTCAAGAATGATGGCAGTTTATGGGCCATGGGCTGGAATGGATATGGTCAGTTGGGCGACGGCACTTACAATAATACCAACCGCCCCGAGCAGATTGCGGCCGGCGACGTCACTGCCATTGCCGCAGGATGGGACCACAGCTTGTTTCTGAAGAGCAACGGCAGTCTCTGGGCCATGGGCGACAACGGAAGTGGCGAACTGGGCGATGGCACTTACAATACTACCAACCGCCCCGAGCAGATTCTGGCGGCTTTCAATCAAATCTCCGGCCAGCTTTTGGGCGGCACCAATATGCAATTCTCCTTTGTGGGCATCGCCGGGGCGAATTATGTGCTGGAGCGTTCCAGTAACCTGTCATCACCCGACTGGATTCCGCAAGCGACCAATCCCGCCAGTTCGTTCGGGGCACTGGTGTTCACCAACCCGCCGGACCTCACCACGAACAATTTCTGGCGCATCCGTTCCGTGCCATGATCTTTCCACACGCAAACAATCTAAGAAAATCAATTTATACGTCTGGATTATGGCAAAAACCGGTGGTTTCAGACCCAAACCTTTCATCTGCACGGCGTCACCTTCCCAACCTGTTGCCGCGAGCAGTTCGGAGAAAACCGATTTACCTTGTGGGTTACGATGGAGTTCGAGTGATTGATGGCGATTTGGAGTCATTGAGGAATGGAAATGACAAGTGTTCAGATTTGTATGAGGCAGCCCAGCGGGTCGTCACAGAGTTGCGCCTGATTACACAAGAGCAGCAAGGTGAGAGACGATGACCATGTGGGCTAACACCTATTAAGCCCGGACTGTCAACAGGGAAAAAGAAATTATGACGGAAAGATGTTTCCTTCCGTTTAGCAACCAACCAACGAGGCGCTTCCGCCTCCGCCCAGAGGCTACGGCGGACAGGCCCGCCTTCGCCAAGGCTAGGGCGAGGCAGGCCGACTTAATTTCAGTTCGTAGTTGCGGACGCGGCGCGTCTGACTAAACATCCGCCTTCGCTCGGAGCTACGGCGGGACAGGCCTATACGGACTCGATCGAGTGGGTCTAAGCGCTCCCTGATCCCTTGCACTCGTTGACCCGCTTTCCAGGGACGCGATCCAACGCCGCGTCCCGGTCCAGAAACACTGTGCAGTTCACCCATCCGCTATCCATTCAACGCGAAGACGGCTGCCCCGATCGCATCGGGGCTCCAGTGTTTTGCGGACGTGCGGTTGGGGCGGAATCGCCAAATTATTTTTTGCTGGCTGGTGATGTAGTTCGCACGGTAAAACGAGCCGGGGCGGCAGCGAGCGTTCCACACCAAAATGTCCGACAACAAACAACAAGCAGAAGTTCCAGTTGCGTTGCTTTCGAAAGCCTTGGTCGATTTGCGCGAGGCTCGCAGCAGCCAGCGCGCGACTCGTGAGGCTGTGATTTGGTATTTCAAATTCGGCATCACTGGCGGTTTCACAGTTGGTTCACTGATGCACTGGTTGTTCCTTTGGCCAGATTCGAAGCAGTCGGTGTTTTCACAGGTTGGCTACTCAGCCAAGGAGATCAGCGAGTTTATGGAGATTCTCAAAGAGAAACATTCTGCCCAAGAGTTAGGTTTGCAAGACGACCAAATGCCGCCTAACACGCTGGAACCGACGGCCACTGCCCCTTCCGCCGTCGCTTAGAAGCTATGGCGGGACTAGTGAGATTTGGGTTGAGCGATGAAAATTGGATGTCATAATTGCATTCGGAGCGTGGTCGCCGGTGGCCGCGGCTCAGCTCATCGTCGGCGCGGCGGGGGATTTCCTTCGGCCCACCGCCCCGCCGGTGAACAACTTCGGATAACCTATATTGGAACGTTGGGCACCACCGGCTGCCGAGAATTGACATCCAGACAATCAGAACGATTGTCATGACGTCTATGAGCACACATCAATTATGGTTTCAAGACGCACTCGTCACAATCCGGGTGTCCACGTCGGATGGCCAAGATGGCATTTCAATCCTTGAGCATCTTGTGCCGTATGGCTTTTCACCGCCCTTACATCTTCATCGCACCGAAGATGAGGTCTTCCACGTCTTGGAGGGCGAATTTCGCGTGAGGATCCAGGACCAAGAGCAGCGACTCGGCGCTGGGGATGTTCTGCTCACACCAGAAAGGTAAGAAAACATGCCTACACATACGACTAGAGTGAATCCTTCGGAAGAGGCCATCAAGATGGGCGCGACAGGGATAGGGATACGGTTTCTCCTGACGCGGGAGGACACCAACGGCAGCATGTCCGTGTTCGAGGTTCGCGTCCCCGCCGGGCAGAAGATACCGGCACCGGCCCACAAGAACGACGCCTACGAGGAGGTCCTCTACGGCATCAAGGGCGTTCTGACCTGGACGGTCGATGGCGCACCCATCGAGGTTGGTCCCGGACAGGCGCTGTGCATCCCCCGGGGCGCGGTGCACCGGTTCGATAACTTCGGCAGCGAGGATGTGAAACAACTCTGCCTCATCAGCCCGGCGGTCATGGGTCCTGCCTATTTCCGCGAAGCGGCCGAAGTAATCGGCGCTGCCGCCAGCGGCCCGCCCGACCGGGCGAAGATGAGCGAGATCTTCCGGCGTCATGGCATGACGATCGTCGCGCTCCCGCCCGCGAAATAGCGAGTGTTGGTATCCGACATTAAGTTATCCTACCTTGTCCAGGCCGGGTCGCGCCGTTTCATCCATTCGCTCCCCATGCTCGTCAGCGTCTTGGCCTTCAACACCTCTTCGGCCAGCGGAAACACAATGCGTTCTTCCTTGTCGAAGTGCTCGCGCGAGCGCAACACGGCCTTTAAAAGCAGTTCGCGCGCTTGTTTCGGGCCGCGGGCCTTCTGGATCTCGGCCAGTTGCGCGTCAATTTCCTCGTGTTCCTCGTGAAAGGTCTCGCTCTGCCCGATTTGCTCCAGGCAATGTTCCAGCGGTTTCACCAGCAGGTCATCCTCGGTGTTGGCGTGCGGACGCATCAGCGCGTCCAACCCCGCGGCCAGCGCCTTGATTTCCGCCAGGCTCTTGAGCCGCGGCACGGTCTTCTCCAGGTGGTCGAATAAATTGTGGAATACCACGTGCTCGGCCACCAAAATTTCTGTAATTTTCATGGTCAGGAACTTTGCTTCGTCTGCCCGCTACCATCTCCCCTTTGCCCCCCGCCAACCAACCCTTTCTTGGCTTTTGCTTTACCCCGTGCAGGTGCACACCGGATTACGGTCGCCATAGACGTTGTCCACGCGGCCCACGATGGGCCAGAATTTGTATTCGCGCAGGCCCGGTACCGGATACGCCGCCTGCTCGCGCGGGTACGGCCGGTCCCAATGGTCCGCCGTCACCACGTCCGCCGTGTGCGGCGCGTTTTTTAGCACGTTGTTCTGCCCATCCGCCGCGCCGGATTCAACCGCCGTCATCTCGGCGTGGATGGCGATCATCGCGTCGCAAAAACGGTCCAATTCGCATTTTGCTTCGCTCTCGGTCGGCTCCACCATCAGCGTGCCCGCCACCGGAAACGACAACGTGGGCGCGTGAAATCCGTAATCCATCAGCCGCTTGGCCACGTCCTCGGCGGTGACCCGCTTGAACCCGCGCAATTCCAAAATGCACTCATGCGCCACCAGCCCGCCGGGCCCGCGATAGAGCGTGGGAAAATATTTCTCCAACTGCTTGGCGATATAATTCGCGTTCAAGATCGCGAAGCGTGTGGCCTCCGTCAGTCCCTCCGCTCCCATGGCGGCGATGTACGCCCAGGAAATCGGCAGGATGCCTGCGCTGCCCCAAGGCGCGCCGGCAACCGCGCCGATGTGTTGCTTCGAATGCTTAGGGCCCAACCGCCCTGTGAACACCGGATGGCTCGGCAGGAACTCGACCAAGTGTTTCGCCACGCCAATCGGCCCCACGCCCGGCCCGCCGCCGCCATGCGGGATGCAAAACGTCTTGTGCAGGTTCAAATGGCATACGTCCGCGCCGATGCGCCCCGGTGAGGTCAAGCCCGCTTGCGCGTTCAAGTTCGCGCCATCCATATAGACCTGTCCGCCGTGCGCGTGGATGATTTCGCAAATCTCCCGGATCGTTTCCTCAAAAACTCCGTGCGTGGATGGATACGTGACCATCAAGCACGCCAATTCGTCTTTGTGCGCCTCGGCTTTGCTCCGCAAATCCGCCACGTCAATATTGCCATCGCTATCGCACGCCACGACAACGACTCTTAACCCGGCCATTGCGGCGCTGGCGGGATTGGTGCCGTGGGCGGACGTCGGAATCAGGCACACCTTCCGCTGCGCCTGGCCGCGCGACTCGTGATAGGCGCGAATAACCAGCAGGCCGGTGTATTCACCCTGCGAACCGGCATTGGGCTGCAAGCAAATCCCGGCGAACCCGGTGATTTCCGCCAGCCAGTCCTCCAAGTTCTGAAACAGGATTTGGTACCCGCGCGCCTGTCGTAACGGTGCAAACGGGTGAATGCCGGCAAATTCCGGCCACGATATCGGCAGCATTTCAAACGCCGCATTGAGCTTCATCGTGCACGAGCCCAGCGGTATCATCGAAGCCGTAAGCGACAAATCGCGCGATTCCAGTCGCTTGAGATACCGCATCATCTCGGTCTCGCTGTGGTAGCGGTTGAAAACTTTGTGAGTGAGGATTGCCGATTGCCGGTCGCCGACTGCCGATTGCCGATTGCCAGCCAGTTCGGCCACGGAAAATTTAACGGGTTTATTGCCATTGAAGATTTGCCAGATTTCGGCCACGTCTTTGGCGCCGGTCGTTTCGTCCAACGAAATACCGATGGTGTGGCCGTCAACCACACGGAAATTGACGTGGCGTGCCTCGGCAAGTTTCACAATTTCCGCCGCGCGCTTGTTGCCAAGCGAAACAACGAGCGTGTCAAAGTAGGACAGGCGTCCCGCCTGTCCCGCTCCTTTTGCGCTTGCCTTTAAAGATGGAGACAGGCGCGACCCGTCCTTCGTGGCAGGGCTACTGCGGAGGGCGGACGCCTGTCCTACGGTGAAGCCAAGTTTCCCCAAACCCGCGGCGAGCGTGGCCGTCAATCCGTGGATGCGTTCCGCAATTTTCTTCAGCCCTTCCGGCCCGTGATAGACGGCGTACATCGCGGCCATGCTCGCCAGCAACGCTTGCGCCGTGCAGATGTTGCTCGTCGCCCTCTCACGGCGGATGTGCTGCTCGCGCGTGCCGAGCGCCAACCGCAGCGCCGGCTGGCCGCGTGAATCCCGCGACACGCCTACCAGACGGCCCGGCATCTGCCGCTTGAATTCGTCGCGCGTGGCGAAGAACGCCGCGTGCGGCCCGCCGTACCCCAGCGGCACCCCAAACCGTTGCGC
This sequence comes from Verrucomicrobiota bacterium, assembly GCA_049523455.1. Lineage (GTDB taxonomy): Bacteria > Verrucomicrobiota > Verrucomicrobiia > Limisphaerales > UBA11358 > UBA11358. The sequence goes on from JBEKMW010000009.1 coordinate 27,250, forward strand.
GCTGCCCACCGCCACGTCGGCGCCGAATTCACCCGGCGGTTGGATGAGCGTGAGCGCCAGCAAATCCGTGGCCACCGTCACCATCGCTCCGGCCGCATGCGCCTTCTCCACCAGCGACCCGTAATCCTCAATCGCTCCAAACGTGTCCGGATACTGCACCAGCACGCCAAAAACTTTTTCGCTGAACGGGAAATCTTCGGGAGACCCGGTCACCACTTCGATTCCCAATGCCCTTGCCCGCGTGCGGACGACCTCGATGTTTTGCGGATGGCAGGTTTCGGAAACCAGGAACACGTTGCGTTCCTCTCCGCCTTTGAGCCGATGGCACATCATCATGGCTTCCGCGCAAGCCGTGGCTTCGTCGAGCAAAGAGGCATTGGCCACCTCCAGCGCCGTGAGATCGCACACCATCGTCTGGAAATTCAAGAACGCCTCGAGCCGCCCTTGCGAAATCTCGGCCTGATACGGTGTGTATTGCGTGTACCAGCCCGGATTTTCCAGCAGGTTGCGCTGGATGACCGCCGGCGTGATGCAATTGTAGTAGCCCATGCCGATGAACGAGCGGCAGACCCGGTTCTGCGAAGCGATCTCTTTTAGCGCCGCGAGCACCTCATGTTCGCTGCGTGCCGGCGGCAGATTCAATTTCTTGTCGAGCCGGATTTTCCGCGGCACGGCGGCGTCCACCAGTGCGTCGAGGCTCGGAAAGCCGAGCAACGCGAGCATTTCCTTCGCCTCCCGGGCATTCGGTCCCACGTGGCGTCGTACAAATTCGTCTGGGTGTGCAGTTGGATTTTGGGTCACAGCCATCTGCCGAAATTATAGTTCCACGCCCGAAAAAGCGAGATTAGAATTGCCATCTGGCACATGAACTCCCCCATGAACCGGGGAGCATCGAACACTGCAGACCACAGACCACAGACGGTCGGAAACGCTAAAACGCTAAAACGCTGAACCGAGGCGGGACCTTTTGGACTGCGCCGGCAAAGCGAAGCGGCGACGGCGCTTTGGAAATGGCAAGGCGTGTCCGGTGGTTTAATTGAACTTCGGAAAGCGGTGTCGTGCTGCGCTTGCCACCGCAGTCCAAGACGCAGGCGCCTGATTCGTTAGCACCCTGCCTGCCTGCGGTTCTGATGACCTAAAGGTCGTTTGGCGGCATTGTGGATTGTCCAGCGATTTCGAATGGAAGAATTGACGCCCCCTCTCCTCTCCCCCCTCTCCTATCGGGAATACACCTGCCGAAATCAGGGCAATAAAGGGCAATAGAGGGCGCTAAAGGCCACCACAGGACGCTCTCCATGAATTTGGGAACATCGAACATCGAACGTCGAACATCGAATGAAAAGGAGCCCTCACCCCGGCCCTCTGCGCCCCATCCTCTCCAGGCGCTGCCTCCAAGGTTGCGCTCGCGGCTGGTTTTGGTTTATTCTCGCCCGAATGAAATGGCGCCTGACCAGCCGCAGGAATTACTTTCTCAAACATTCCCCTCGCGGCAGGCAAGCGGCGTCGCCTTGACCAGCTTGATTCGTCCAATTGAATTATGAAGACCTACCAACCAGCGGATATCCGAAACTTCGCCATCGTCGGCCACGCCTCGTCGGGCAAAACCATGCTCGCCGAGGCCATGCTCATGTGCGGCGGCGTCATCAACCGCATGGGCCGCATCGCCGATGGCTCCACGGTGTCCGATTATCATGTCGCGGAAAAGAACCGCCAGATATCCGTCTCCGCTTCGCTCCTGCACGTGGACTGGACCGGGAAAAAGTTCAACATCATTGACTCGCCGGGCTACCTGGATTTCATCAGCGAAGGTCTGGGCGCGCTGCGGGTGAGCGATTTCGCGCTGGTGGTGGTCCATGCCCAGCACGGGCTTGGCGTGGGCACCGAGCGCGTGTGGAATTACGCCACGAATTACGGCATCCCCAAATTCATCGCCGTCAATGCCGTGGACAAGGAGAACGTGGACTTCGAAGCCACCGTCAAGCAAATGCAGGAGCGGTTTGGGCGCCACGTTTTTCCGCTGGCCGTGCCCATCAACGCCGGCCCGGGTTTCAACCGCGTGCTCGACATGCTGCGGAACGAAATCGTCACCTACGCCACCGACGGCTCGGGCAAATACCTAGAGGAGCCGGCCACCGGTGAATGGGAAGCCCGGGTCAAGGACCTCCACGGCCAGCTTATCGAGCACATCGCCGAGTCGGACGACGAACTGATGAACAAATTCTTCGAGCATGGCAGCCTGTCGGAGGAGGAATTCCGCGCCGGCATCCACGCGGCCGTGCAAAAGGAATCGTTCATTCCCCTGTTCGCGGTCTCGGCCGAAAATAATATTGGCGTGGCGCGCCTGATGGATTTCATCGCCAAATACGGCCCGTCACCCGTGGACCGCAAAAAGGTGCAGGCGCTGGACGCCAACGACAAGGAGATCGAAGTGGCCCTCGATAGCCATGACACCGTGGTTTACATATTCAAGACGATGGCCGAGGCGCACTTTGGCGAGCTGTCGTTCTTCCGTGTCTATTCAGGCTCCATCTCCACCGGCATGGATTTATTCAACAGCAACCGCAAAGCGAACGAACGCATCGGGCAGATCTACGTGCTGAATGGCCAAAACCGCGAGGCCGCCAACACCCTGGGCCCCGGCGACATCGGCGTGGTCGTAAAATTGAAGGTCACCCACACCGGCGACACGCTCTGCCACCCCAAACATCCCCTGGCGCTGGCAAAGGTTGCCTATCCCAAGCCCAATATCCACGCCGCGCTGGTCGCCCGGGTCAAGGGCGAAGAAGACAAGATAGCCTCCGGCCTGGCGGCCCTGCACGGCGAAGACCCCACATTCATATACGTGGTGGATGCGGAGTTACACCAGACGATCATCTCGGCCCAGGGCGAGTTGCATTTGGAAGTGGTGGCCGACCGCTTGCGGCGGCGCCACAACGTCCACGTGGAACTGGCCGAGCCGCGGGTGAAATACCGCGAGACGATCAAAGGCAAGGGCGATTCCAAGTACCGCCACAAGAAACAGACCGGCGGCGCCGGGCAATTTGCCGAGGTCTGGATGCGGATCGAGCCCAAACCGCGGGATAGCGGCGTGGAATTCACCAACTCGCTGGTGGGCCAAAACGTGGACCGGGTGTTTGTGCCGTCGGTGGAGAAAGGAGTGAACCAGGCGTGCATCGAGGGCATTCTGGCCGGCTGCCGGGTGACCGATGTGAAGATTGACTTTTACGACGGCAAGATGCACCCGGTGGATTCCAAGGACATCGCGTTTCAGATCGCGGGCTATTTTGCGTTCAAGGAAGCGTTCCTGGCCGCCAGGCCGTGCCTGCTCGAACCGATTGAAACCGTCGAAATCCGCATTCCGGAGGACTGCATGGGCAAGGTCATGGGCGACCTCTCATCGCGGCGCGGAAAAATCATCGGGATGGACAGCGACGGCGTCTTTCAAGTGATCAAAGCCAGCGTGCCCGCCAAGGAGCTTTACCACTACTCCAGCACGCTGCGTTCACTGACCGGCGGACGCGGCGTACATACCGAGGAATTCAGCCATTACGAGGAAATGCCGCGCGAGACCACGGAAAAGGTGATTGAAGAGGCGAAAAAACGAAAGGCGGCGGCGGCGGAAGCGCACTGAGGGCGGACAAATCCGTTTGTTCGCCGACCATTGTGGTTTGCCCCTTCAAGGCAAAAAAGGTTTTCCGATTTTTCCGAGGGCGTTGCCCTCGGCTACGATGGTTCAGGCCTTTGGCCTGTGACCATTTTACCCACCATAAACGTCGAAGAAGCAAGGAACCGAAGGCGGCGGCGGAAGCGCACTGACCCGGGGAAAAACCCTGCCCTCAGGTGTTTTGAAACCTTGATCCCAATTTCGACCCGGCGGAGCCCCGTCCGTCGGATTGAATTGCCCGGCGCTCAGTGTGCCAGGAAAGTTGCGATGCGGCTGACGGCGGTGTACAGCGCGTCCTTCAGCTTGGCACGCTTGAATTTCAGTTCGTCAATCTCCTGATCGGTGGCGAATTCGATTTCTTCTTCGATTCGGCAAATGAGATCATCCACTTGATGGTATTCCTCGAACATCTGGCGAAACAAGTTGTCACTCAGCCGCAAGTGGCGGACGGTTTCGCGATGTTCGGGGAACTCGCTCAAGAAGGGGTGATGAATATCCATTGGAACTCCTCCGGTGGAAGGTTAATCGGTCGCTGAACTATGGTCCTGGGTCCCATGACCTGTCCCTAATAAAGCGCAAATGGCAACGACGCGCCAGTAAAATTTTGTAAAATTTTCAACGGCGGTGGTCATTGCGTTTGTCCTCGGATTGCCTTTCCGGCTTTCCAAGACGGTGGGGATGGCCTAATTTGTGTCATCCTCGTGCCATGCCGAGTGTTTACCTCAAGACTTTTGGTTGCCAGATGAACGAGCGCGACAGCGAAGCCGTCGCCGCGCAGCTCGTGGCCAGAGGCTACACGCTCGCGCCGTCCGAAGCGGTGGCCGACGTGATTTTGCTCAACACGTGCAGCGTGCGCGACCTCGCGGAGCAGAAGGCGCTCGGCAAAATGACGGCGCTCATCGGCGATACCCGCCGCACGCGACCCAAGGTGGTGCTCGGCTTCCTGGGTTGCATGGCCCAAAGCCGCGGACAGGAACTCATTGACCGGTTGCCGGACGTGGATTTGGTCCTCGGCACGCAAAAGTTTCATCGCGCAGCGGATTACCTGGACGAAATCCTGTCCGGCCGGCGTGAAAAAATTGTGGACGTGGCGGAAGAGGACGGCAGTGAAGCCACGATCCGCGAGCACTTGCTTTATGGCAATGCCGCGGCCAATGGCAATGGTCATAGGCCGCCGCCGGTGACGGCGTTTGTCAGCATCATGCAGGGCTGCAACCAGTATTGCACTTTTTGCATCGTGCCTTACACGCGCGGCAGGGAGCGCAGCCGCACCATTCCCGACCTCGTGGCCGAATGCCGCCAACTGGTCGCCCAGGGCGCGAAGGAGATCACGCTGCTTGGCCAGATTGTGACCAGTTATGGCAAACGCGGAGGTGTGGCGGCGGGCATCCTGCCTGCCTTAGAGCCGGGCTTCCAGCCCGGCGGGATGACCGTGGATAAGTCCGACGGTTCAACCATTTCAGAGAACGGTCCGGGCGGCAGGATGCCGCCCTCTACGGCAGGCAGGATGCCTGCCGCCACGAGCCCTTTTGTCCACCTGCTTGAAGCCGTCCACGAGATCGAAGGATTGGAACGGATCCGCTTCACCTCGCCGCACCCGAAAGGTTACGGCGACGATTTGATTGACGCTTACGCGCGGCTGCCGAAATTGGTCGAAAGCGCGCACCTGCCCGTTCAAAGCGGCAGCAATCGCGTGTTGAAATTGATGCACCGCGGCTATACGCGCGAACGTTACCTCGGAATCATCGAGAAATTGCGGCGCGCCCGCCCCGGCATGGGCATCAGCACCGACCTGATTGTGGGCTTTCCCGGCGAGACCGAAGATGACTTTGAACAAACCCTTTCCCTGGCGCGCGAAGTGGAATTTGACCAGGCATTCATTTTCAAATACTCGCAACGCCGCGACACGCCCGCGGCCCAAATGCCGGACCAGGTTCCGCAACGCCTCCGGGAGGCGCGCAATCAGCGATTGTTGGAAGTCATCAACGAAATCGCGGGGCGCAGACATGCCGCGTTCGTGGGCCGGCAAACGCAAATTCTGGTGGAAGGCCCGAGCAAAAAGAACCCGGCGCGGATGACCGGCCGGACGCGCTGCAACAAGATAGTGGTCTTTGACGGCTCGGACCGCCATCGCGGCCAGCTCCTGGACGTGCGAATCATCCGCGCCGGTTCCTTTACGCTTTACGGCGAGCCGGATGTTCTGGAATGAAATTTTCGTGTCCATTCCTGTCCATTCGTGGTTAACTTTTCTCAATGAAACTATCGCTGTTGACGATTTTGCTGGGGCTGGGCATGGCCGTGCCGCAGCTTTATGGCCTCGCCAACCCGCAAAGGTTCATGGCCACGGCGCGCCAGTTCCCGCGCAATCTGCCCGTCGGCATCGCGCTCATGCTCCTGGGCACGGCGTGGTTTCTGTGGAACGTGAACATCGAGCCCATTGCGGACTTCTCGGCCTATAAAACGCCCATGATGGCCGGATTCGCCGCGGTGGGCATCTTGTCGTGCATCTACGTGCAGGACTTTCTGGCCGTGCGCGGCCTGGCAGTGGTGATGCTGTTGCTGGCCAAATTGATGGTGGATACGGGGCGTCCTCATTTGGCGGAGTCGCCTTGGGTGCTGGTGATTCAGGTCTGGGCCTACGTGCTGGTGGTGGCGGGCATTTGGTTCACGGTCACACCGTGGAGGCTGCGTGACCTGGTTAACTTCGCCACGGCCAACGAAACGCGCGTGCGCGTCGGCAGCGCGATCCGGCTGGCGTTTGCCTGCTTTGTGGTCATCCTGGGCCTGACGGCGTTTCGCGCGATGTGAGCGCCACCAAACCCAAGATTCTGGTCATTCGCGGCGGGGCCATTGGCGACTTCATTCTCACGTTGCCGGCAGTAGCCGCTTTGCGCCGCCAATTCCCCCAGGCCCATCTGGAAGTGCTCGGCTATCCGCACATCGCCCGGCTGGCGCTGGCCGGCGGGCTGGTAGACCGGGTGCAGCCGATTGAGGCGCCCAGCCTGGCCGGTTTTTTCGCGCGGGACACGGTGCTGGACCCGGATTGGCGGGATTATTTCTCCGAGTTCGACCTTATCGTTTCGTATCTCTACGACCCGGATGAGATTTTCAAGGCCAACGTCTGTCGCTGCTCGGTACGACAATTTATTTCCGGCCCCCATCGGCCCGGCGACGCCGAATCCGTCCACGCCACGCAAGTTTATCTCAAGCCGTTGGAACGGCTTGCCATCTTTGACGCTGACCCTATTCCGCGCCTGACGCTCAACGCTAGCCAACCGGGGCGCGGCCAGAACGGGAGCACCCAGCAATTGGCCCTTCATCCCGGCAGCGGCAGTGAGCGGAAGAATTGGCCAGAAGCCAAATGGGCTGAGCTGATTCAACGGATACGGCTCACCACCGACTGGCACCTCCTGCTCGTGGGCGGTGAAGCGGAAGGCGGACGCTTACGCCGTCTGGCAGGGCTGTTGCCGCCAGCGCGGTTTTCGCTGGCGCAGAGCCTGCCCTTGGTGGAGCTGGCCGAACGGCTACGGCCCGGCTCGGCGTTTGCCGGGCACGATTCCGGCATTACGCACCTGGCCGCGGCCTTGGGGCTGCCTTGCCTGGTTTTGTGGGCGGACACCTTGGAGGAAATCTGGCGTCCGCAAGGCGAACGACTGGTGATATTGAAGGAAATCACCGGCATCCGAGACATCAGCGTGGACAAAGTGATGGGAGAATTGCGGGCGTTGATCCAAAAAGGATAACGAAGCTCACGTAATCCATCCGGCAGCCTGCGCCATCTTGACCAGCAAGTACGCTGCGCCACCGCTGGCGGGCAGCGTCATGATCCACGCCCAGACAATGCGCTCCACCACGTCGAATCTGAGATGGTTAAACCCTTTGGCACAGCCAACGCCCATAATGGACGTAGTGACGGCGTGCGTGGTGGACACCGGCATGCCAAAGAGCGCGGCGGTGCTCAAAACCGTGGCGGCGGTGGTTTCGGCAGCGAAACCGTGCACCGGATGCAGCCGGACCATTTTGTGGCCGAGGGTTTTGATGATGCGCCAGCCGCCGACCGCCGTGCCCGCGCACATGGTCAAAGCGCAAAGGGCCTTTATCCACGCGGCGATTTCCAGCGATTTCCCTGGCACCGGTTCGGTCGCGCGCAAGAAGGACAACCAATCGGGGACATGATCAAACATCCCGTTGCGGGTGGCGGTCAACAATACCAGCGCCACGATGCCCATGGTTTTCTGGGCGTCATTCATGCCGTGGCTGATACCCATGTAGCTTGAGCTCCCAAGCTGAAGGATGCCGAACGTTCGGTTGACCGTGGCCGGACGCCAGTTGCGCAGCAGAAAATACAAGGTCCCCATGAACAGAAACCCGCCCACCAAGCCCAGTACCGGAGACAGGATCATTGGCACGATGACCTTCCAAATCAACCCGCCGCCCAGCCACCAATGTTTGGCGCTGGGGATGGACCAGACGAGGACGCCCCACTGGTTGTGCGCGGCGGCCACGCACGCACCGCATAATCCACCGATGAGCGCGTGAGATGAACTCGAGGGCATGCCGAACCACCACGTCAACAAGTTCCAAAAAATGGCCGCGATCAAGGCACAGAGCAGCACATGCGACGTCGCCACCTGGGGATCCACCAGTCCGGAGGCTATCGTGGTGGCCACGGCGCTGCCTAAAAAGGCGCCGGCCAAATTCGTGATGGCCGCCAGCATCACCGCCTGGCGCGGCGTGAGCACCTTGGTGGCCACGACGGTGGCGATGGAGTTGGCGGTGTCGTGAAAGCCGTTGATATAGGTAAACACCAACGCCGCCAGTATGACGAGAAGGATGACGGTCATCGTGTGGTCAGGAGTTCTTCAACACGATGTGTACCACCACGTTGCCGGCATCGCGGCAGCGGTCAATGGCTTTCTCAATCAATTCAAACACATCGCGGATGACCATGGCCTGCGTGGCGCCGTATCGTCCGCTGTAAAGCTCCTTCAACAATTCCATCATCAGCCGGTCCGCCTCGTTTTCGAGATATTGCAGCTTGGTGTTCAACTCGTGAATTTTCTCCAAATGCTTGATGTCGCGCAGTTGCTTGACCATAACCAGCACCACATCGGTCGCCTGTTCCAGAATCTCAATCTGGCGGCTAAAATCCACTCCTTGAATATGCTGATGGCCGAGATGGACCCGCTCGGCCAGCTTTTCGATGGTCTTGGGGATTTTGCGCAGCGCCAGCGCCAGCGCCTCGATGTCCTCGCGTTCCAGGCCGGTAACGAACGTCTTCACCAATTCGGCCGTGATTTGCTCGCCGATCTTCTTTTCCTTGCGCCGTGACAGCACGAGGTCATCGAGGTTCTTCGCGGAAGTCGGCGCCTTCATCATCTCCATGACCAGCCGGACGCTTGCGTGCGCTTCGGTGGCCGCGTCTTCCAGTAGTTGATAGAACAGATCCGATTTGCCAAAGAGAATTTGGAGCGAAAACATCTTGGGCACAGGATGTTGAAACCGCGGAAAAAATCCATTCAATTCCGGATGGCGCCGCGAACCGCCAGCCCAAAATTGGGTCGCCGAAACTCCCGTTCCATTGTAAGCTGCGCGCCCATATGGCACTGGCGGACATGCGGCGGGAATACTCGCTGGGCGGCTTGCGGCGCGCTGATTTGGATGCCAATCCGATGGCGCAATTTCAAAGATGGTTCGCGCAGGCGTCGGGTGGCGGGCGCGCCCGTAAAATCGGCATCGCACTCTACGAGTTATGGCATGCCCTCTTGGGCCACACGCCGCCCGAGGTGAACGCCATGGTGCTGGCCACGGTGGACCGGAACGGCAAACCTTCCACCCGCACGGTATTGCTCAAAGGCGTGGATGAACGCGGCTTTGCCTTTTACACGAACTACGACAGCCGCAAAGGGCTGGAATTGGCGGACAATCCAAACGCGGCGCTGACTTTTTACTGGCCGGATTTGGAGCGGCAAGTGTGCGTGGCGGGCACGGTCACCAAATTGTCCCGCAACGAGTCCGAGGCCTATTTTAAAACCCGTCCGCATGGCAGCCGCCTGGCAACCTGGGCGTCGAACCAGCGGGACGCGGTGGCTGACCGCGCGGCGCTGGAGGCCAAATGGAATGAAATGGGAATGAAATACCCCGGAGACGTGCCGCTGCCGCCGAATTGGGGCGGTTACGTGCTTAAACCGGAGCGCATCGAATTTTGGCAGGGCCGGCCCAGCCGGTTGCACGATCGGTTTTGTTACACGCGCCAGTCTGATGGCTCGTGGAAATTGGAACGGCTCTCGCCTTGAATTGGTTTGCGTGGCAGAAATGGCGCCGGGACGCCCGCCCCCAGCAGGACCGTCATCAGCCGCGGTTGTCGGCGCTCAAAGTCAAAATTTGTAGCCCAGCCCGCTAACCAATCGCACGTCATTGTCCTTGTGGCCCGGCGCAGGTTCATTGGCAAAATAGTCCTGCAACACCGTTCGCAGACTGATTTTTTTGGTAATGGCGGCTTCCACCCCCACCTCGGCGTTGACGAGGAAATTATCGGGCCGGTCCACCTGGGGCAGAATTTCCAGGTTGTCCCAAACGTGCGTGTGGTCGTCAATCTTCTGATCGAGCCGCTCGGCCACGCGCGCGGTCATGTAATAGTTCTGCTCGCTGTCCAATCGTTCGGCAATCGCGCCGGGGCCGGTTTCGCCGGCCAGCACGGTCTGCTTGGTTTTGATAAAATAATAACCGGCGCCCCGGCTCACCGTAACGCGGTAACCCACGTCCGCAATTCCGTCATGCAAGGCGTCGGCACTGCCGTAGCCAAACCAGCGCTGGGTGAACAGGTGGTCATATTGACCGTAGCCGTGGAGGATTTCGGTGTTTTCCACCGCGTCATTTTCACCGTACGCTGCGTCGCCGCCAAAGGTCCATTGGTTGGTGGGGTTGTTCCGTTGCACTTTGATCGTGGTGCTGGCCAGGACACTTTCGCTGTTGCCGCCCGTCAACGTCAATCCGGCCGCCAGCGCGCCGCTCCAGGGCGGCTGGTTGGTGGGCGCACCGACAGCGGGCAATACGCCGCCCACATTGCCCGCCCCCATGGCGGCCAAGGCGCTGCTGTCCAACAACAGGTGGTTGGTGTCGCCGGCGCGAGCGCACGCCGCCAACACGGCAACCATGACTGCAATCCAGATGTTCTCTCTCAGATAAATAAATTGCCGATGACGACCCAAACCGGGCCGGAATAACCGGCGGCGGTCGGTCGCACGAAACCACCATCCGGCGACATGCGTGATAGGGGCCAACATTATATGCGCTTTCAACATTCTGCCGTTTAGCGGCCTATACCGGTATTCAGGCGTGACCTTGCATGAATTCCAACCGAGGAAACCGATGAAGCAGAAACTCTGACAACAACCAGCCCCGGATACCAATCGGGCAGCAATACTTTATCTGAAAAACACCATCTAGCAAGCGGACGCAGGCAGGTTTAAGGCACGTTACTTGTCCGTTTCAGTATTGCTTTCACGCTACTTCTGCTCTTCGTCGCCCGCGGCGTCCTCCTTGTCCTCGCCGATGACCGGGGCGATGGCCTGCAATTTGTCGCCGGCGTCCAAGCCCACGAGCTTGACACCTTGCGTGTTGCGGCCGGCCTCGCGGATGCCATTGACGGAAATGCGGACCATCTGGCCTTTGAAGGTGATGAGCATGATTTCGTCGGTGTCGCGCACGGTGAGCGCCCCCACCACTGCGCCGGTCTTATCGGTGGTCTTCATGGTGATAATGCCCTTGCCGCCGCGCGATTGGACGCGGTATTCCTCGAAGTCGGTGCGCTTGCCGATGCCGTTTTCGCCGGCCACCAGCAACTTGGCGTCCGCCACCACGATGGCCAGCGCTACGACTTCATCGCCTTTTTCCAAGTTGATGCCGCGGACGCCGCCGGCGGGCCGGCCCATCGGGCGGGCATCCTCTTCGTTGAACCGGATGCTCATGCCGTCGCGCGTGATGAGCACCACTTCGTTCTGGCCGGTCGTAAGCTTTACGTCAATCAGTGTGTCGCCCGGCTCGATGCCGATGGCAATGATGCCGCCCTTGCGGACGTTGGCGAAATCCGCCAGCTCGGTTTTCTTGACCGTTCCCTGTTTGGTGGCGAAGAAAATATAGCCGGGCTGCGACCAGGTGGCGTCTTGCTTGTTGGCATCCGTCTTGGAAAGAACGCGGATGAGGGCGGCGATGGTTTCCCCGGATTTCAATTCGAGCAAATTGGCGATGCTCCGGCCCTTGGCGGCGCGGCCCATGTCGGGGATTTCATGGACGCGCTCCACGTAAACGCGGCCGGTGTTGGTAAAGAACATCAAGTAGTCGTGGGTGCTGGCGGTGAACAGGTGTTCGATGAAATCCTTGTCCTCATCAGTCGCGCCTTCGCGGGTGATCATGCCGATGACGCCCTTGCCGCCGCGGCGCTGGGCGCGATAGCTGGACATGTTGGTGCGCTTGATCAGGCCGTTGTGCGTGAGGGTAATGATGACGCCTTCGTTGGCGATGAGGTCTTCGATGTTGATTTCGCCCTCGTCGGGCACCAGGTCGGTGAGGCGCGGCGTGGCGTATTTTTCCTGGATGGCCCGCAGTTCGGCCTTGATGATGCCCAACACGCGTGCTTCCTTGGCCAGGACGTCCATCAAATCCTTGATGCGGGCGAGCAGCTCCTTGTATTCGGCCTCGACCTTGTCAATTTCCAAACCGGTCAACTGGTAGAGGCGCAATTCCAGAATCGCATCCACCTGCCGCTCGGTGAGCGCGTAACGGCCCTTGGTCAGGCGCTCCTCGTTGCGGATGAGAATGGCCCAGCGTTCGACCTGCTTTTGCGTCCATTCAAACGCGAGCAATTTCACCCGCGCTTCCTCGCGCGTCTTGCTGCCGCGGATGAGCTTGATGAATTCATCCAGGTTGGCCAGCGCGCAGAGGTAGCCTTCGAGTATTTCCGCGCGTTCCTCGGCTTTCTTCAACAGGAACCGGGTGCGGCGCAAGATCACTTCCCGCCGGTGCTCGATGTAACATTGGATGAGATCTTTGAGACCCAGCGTCTTGGGCCGGCCGTGGTCAATCGCCAGCATGTTTACCGCAAAACTCGTCTCCAACGCCGTCTGCTGGTAAAGGTTGTTGATGACCACCTTGGCGATGGCGTCACGTTTGAGTTCGACGACCACGCGCGTGTTCTCGTCCGACTCGTCGCGGATGGCGGTGATGTCGGTGAATCCCTGCTCCTTTTCGTTGACCAATTCGGCAATGCGTTCCACCAGCAGCGCCCGGTTGACGCCGTAGGGGATTTCCGTGATCACGATCTGTTCTTTGCCGCCCTTGAGTTCCTCCACGCCCACCTTGCCGCGCACCTTGAGGCTGCCGCGGCCACTGGTGAAATACTCCTTGATGCCTTCGAGGCCGCAAATCATGCACCCGGTCGGGAAATCCGGGCCTTTGACGAACTTCATCAGCCCCTTGACCGGGATGTCCGGGTCGTCAATCTGCGCGCAAACCCCGTCAATGATTTCGCCCAGGTTGTGCGGGGGAATATTGGTGGCCATGCCGACCGCGATGCCGGTGCCGCCGTTGACCAGCAGGTTCGGAAACGCGGCGGGGAAAACCGTCGGTTCACTCAGCCGTTCATCGTAATTCGGAACAAAATCCACCGTGTCCTGATCCATGTCCTGCATCAGGGTGCCGCCCAAGTGGGTCAGGCGCGCTTCGGTATAGCGCATGGCCGCCGGCGGATCGCCTTCGACGGAACCGAAGTTCCCCTGCGGATCCACGAGGCGCTCGCGCATGGCCCAAGGCTGGGCCATGTGAACGAGCGTGGGATAGATCACCGCTTCGCCGTGCGGATGGTAATTTCCGGAAGTGTCGCCGCAAATTTTGGCGCACTTCATGTGCTTCTTGGGCGGGTACAGCCCCAATTCGTGCATCGCGAACAGAATCCGGCGTTGCGAAGGCTTCAGGCCGTCGCGCGCATCCGGCAGCGCGCGCGAAATAATCACCGACATCGAGTAATCAAGAAACGAGTTCTTGATTTCATCGGCCACGTTGACCTTGGCGATTTTTTCGCCGGCGGCAAACAATGGCGTGTTGATGACCGGCAAATCGTTTGACTTTTTGGATTTTTCTTCGTCAGGCATGATGTAAAGTTCTAGATGTCCAAGTTCCTCACGTTCAACGCGTTGTCCTCGATGAACTGGCGGCGTGGCTCGACTTCCTCGCCCATGAGCTTGGTAAACATCTCTTCCGCATCCACGGCATTGCTCAAATCAATGCGCAGCAACTTGCGCCGGGTGGGATCCATGGTAGTTTCATACAACTCCTTCGGGTTCATTTCCCCGAGGCCCTTGAACCGTTTGATGGTCAATCCGCGCCGTCCCACTTCCTTGACCGACGCCAAAATTTCCGGAATGGAGAACAGCGGTCTGACCGTCTGGCGGTCGCCTTCGCCCTCGATGATTTCAAAGAGCGGCTGGTCCTGGGCGGCGTAGTGCTCGACGCTGAAACCCTTTTTATCCAATTTCATCAGCAATTCCGCGATGGCTTTGTTTTCGTGCAATTCGACATGATGGGCACGCCGGGTTGAGCCGTTCTTCTTTTCGATGGTGGTGTCGCCCTCCTCGTCGCCAAAAAGCTTCAGGTCGGGATTCTTCGCGCCGAACTGCGCGAGTTCCTCCTCCGTATGGAAGTAATGAATCGTTTCGTCATTGCCGTCGCGCACTTTGACCAGGTGTTTGGGCAGGTCGCCGGTCTTCTGCCGGTGTTCGACATATTCGGCAAAGTTGCCGCCGTGGCGCCGGAGCGCCTCAGCGTATTTGTGCAACATCTCGAGCAGTTCCAAAATTTCCTCGAGCTGTTTTTGCGACAACTCCTTTTTATCGGACAAATTCTTCAGGCGCACCTCCTCGGTGCCCAGTTCGATGAGAATTTTGTTCAGGCGGGCGTCGTCATCCACGTATTCCACGCGCTTCTTGCGCGCAATCTGGTAGAGCGGCGGCTGCGCGATATAAACAAAACCCTGTTTGATCAATTGTGGCATCTGCCGGTAGAAGAACGTGAGCAACAACGTGCGGATGTGTGAGCCGTCCACGTCCGCGTCGGTCATGATGATGACCTTGTGGTAGCGGAGTTTGTCCAGCGTGAATGCGCCCTCGCCCTCGCCGTCGCCAATGCCGGTGCCCACGGCGGTGATCATGGTGCGGATTTCGTTGTTTTGCAGCACCTTGTCCAGCCGCGCTTTCTCGACGTTGATGAGTTTGCCGCGAATCGGCAGGATGGCCTGGAACTTCCGGTCGCGCCCTTGTTTGGCCGAACCGCCGGCCGAGTCGCCCTCGACGATAAACAACTCGGTATTGGCCGGATCGCGGTCCGAGCAATCGGCCAGTTTGCCGGGCAACCCCCCGCCGGTGAGCGCGCCTTTGCGGACGGTTTCGCGCGCCTTGCGGGCGGCCTCGCGCGCACGCGCAGCCAGCAATCCTTTCTCCACGATTTTCTTGGCCACGCCGGGATTCGCGTCGAAATGCGTCATCAGACCGTCATACACCACCGACGACACAATGCCGTCAATTTCCGTGTTCACCAGCTTCACCTTGGTCTGCGATTCGAAACGCGGGTTCGGCAGCTTCACGCTGAGCACGCAGACCAGGCCCTCGCGCACGTCGTCGCCGGAAATCGTGGGGTCCTTTTCCTTCAGCAAATTGTTTTGCTTGGCGTATTGATTGATGGCGCGGGTCAGCGCCGAGCGGAAGCCGGTCAGGTGGGTGCCGCCGTCGGTGTTCGAGATCGAATTGGCGAAACACAGAATCTGGTCGTTGTAGCTGTCCGTGTATTGCAGCACGCAATCCACGAACACGTCCTCGTCCTTGCCGTCAACCTTGCTCGGCCGCTTGCCCGAGAGCATAATGGGTTTGGGATGCAATGGCTGTTTGCTGCGGCCGAGCTGGCGGACGAATTGCTCGATGCCATCCCGGTAGAAAAACGTCTCCGTTTTTTCATCGCGTTCATCGCTGAGCACGATTTCAATGCCAGGATTCAAAAACGCCAGCTCGCGCAAACGGCTGGCCAGAAGGTCAAACTTGAACTCAGTCGTGATGGTGAAAATTTCGGGATCGGGCTTGAAGGTAATCAGCGTTCCCGTTTTCTTCGACTTGCCGATGACTTCGAGCTTCTGCGTCGTCTTGCCGCGCGCGAATTCCATCGAATAGACCTTTTCATCGCGCGAGACTTCCACTTTGAACCATTCCGAGAGTGCGTTCACGCACTTGGCGCCGACGCCGTGCAGGCCGCCGGAATACTTGTACGCGCCCTGGCCGAATTTGCCGCCGGCATGCAGGTTGGTAAGCACCAACTCGACGGCGGGAATTTTGAATTTGGGATGAATGTCCACGGGAATGCCCCGTCCGTCATCACGGATGGACACCGAACCGTCCACGTGGACCGTCACTTCGATCTTGTTGCAATAGCCCGCGAGATGTTCGTCAATCGAATTGTCGAGCACCTCGAAAACGCTGTGATGCAAACCGCGTTCGTCCGGGTCGCCGATGTACATACCCGGCCGTTTGCGGACGGCCTCCAATCCTTCCAGCTTGTCAATTTTGGAGGCGTCGTATTTCTCCGCCGCTCCCGTGCCAAGCGGTTGCTTATTGGGCTCATCAGCCTCGTTCTTTTTCGCCATAAATTCTTAAAAATACTCGTGTTCCGAGCGTTTAATTTCAGACAGAAAATTATAGGAAAATTGTTGTTTTCAGACAATGCTAAAACTGCAGATTTTTTGGGTGAAAACACTATTAGTTGTGGCCTATTATCAGCAAACGCCAAAATATTGTAGGGGCGCGGACTGGCGAAATTTCCACGATTTTATGTGGAAGTGAACGGGCACGAACCCCGAAAAGCGCCAGAGGGCTGGCGTATTCTACGATGCCTGTGTCGTGTCACAGAAATGCGTTTCCAACCCCAATCCCAACGGGATTGAATCTATCAGCCCAGGGTTGCGAGGAACGAGCTACCCTGGGTGAACGAAATGTGCCGGCTGGGTCAATGCGCCAGCGCGGTTTTCAGGGCGGACAGACAGCGCTCGTTTTCCTGCGGGGTGCCGATGGAGATGCGCACCCATTCGGGCAGTTGATAGCCGCCCATGGGTCGGACAATCACGCCCTGCTTTTGCATGGCGTCGAACACCTTCTGGCCCTGGCCGACGCGGACGAGGATGAAATTGGCGTACGAGGGAACGAATTCGAGCTGCAAGGCGCGAAAGGCGCGCTCGAAAAATTCCAGTCCGGCGAAGTTGTTTTGCCGCGTCCGGTTGACGTGCGCCGAGTCGTCCAGCGCCGCGAGCGCCGCGGTTTGCGCCAGGAGATTGATGTTGAACGGCTGCCGGATCTTCTCCAGCACGGCGATGAAGTCGGGATGGGCGATGCCGTAGCCGATGCGCAACCCGGCCAGGCCGTAAATCTTGGAGAAGGTGCGCATCAAAATCAAATTGCGCCGGGTTCCCTGCCGGACCAGCGGCGACAAATCGAGGGGGTCCTGAAGGTACTCGAGGTAGGCCTCGTCCATGGCCAGGAGCACATGGTCGGGGACGTCGTTGACAAAGCGGATGATTTCGTCGCGCGGGGCGAGCGTGCCGGTGGGGTTGTTGGGGTTGGCGACGAAGACGATGCGGGTGCGCGGGGTAACGGCGCGGAGCATGGCCGCCAGATCGTGCCCGTAATTTTTGGCCGGCACGACCACGAGGTTGGCGCCGAACAATTTGGTGACGATGGGATAGACGGCAAAACAATATTGCGACACCACGACTTCGGCGCCGGCGGCGGCTCCCAGGCCGTCCAGCAGCGCGTGCCCGATGAACTCGATGACTTCATTCGAGCCGTTGCCGAGGATGAGGTGGGCCGGCTCCACGCCGAGTTTGGCGGCGAGTTTTTGTTTCAGATAAAACGCATTGCCATCCGGATAGAGGTTCACGCCGGCCAGCGCCTTTTGCATGGCGGCGACGGCGAGTGGAGACGGTCCAAACGGGTTTTCGTTGGAGGCCACCTTGATGATGTCCTCGGGGGACAGGCCGAGCTCGCGCGCGACCTCCTCAATGGGGCGGCCCGGTTGATAGACGGGCAGATCGTTCAGGAATGCATTGGTCTTCATTCGCACCAATCTGGAATCAAATCCCGTCCGGGGAAACAAAAAAATAGCCGCCGGGGATTTTGTTCGGTAGGAACTTTTGGCGATGGAGCATTTCTGTCGCCCCTTCAGGGCGGGGAAATTATTTTTTGAAACGCATACCCAGGGCGGCGCTCGAAGACTCGCTTGCCCTGGGCTATTATCGTTCGGGCTTTCAGCCCTCTGAGCTTCCAGCCCATTGAGTTTTGAGCGGAGTCACGCGCCATTGCTTGGTTTCGCTGCGCCGAACCACGGCACACGGCGCACGTAGCGCAGCCGTCCGCCAGCGCTGCGCTCGTTGCATTTCAAAGCGACTCGATAATCTTCTCAACGTTCACGTTCTGCGCCACGAGGTCGCGGATGAGCGAAATTTTTTCGCCGTCGGTCGGCCGGGTCTTGACCGTGAGGTTGTGAACCCTGGAGGCAACCCGATAGCTGTCAGCTTGCACGAGCATAAACGGGATGGGCGTGGCGCGGATGAGCTTCAGGACACTTTCCGCCGGACGCAAGCCGCCCGTTAATACGATGCCGGCCATTTGCCCGGCAGCGGGAACTTCAAAACACGCGGTCAAGATGATGTCTTCGCGGTCGCCGGGCGTAATGAGCAGCACGCCCTGCTTGAAGAATTTCTTCGCGTTTTGGGCACCCATCGCGCCCACCACCACGTCATCCACCAGCGTGTCGAGGGTGGCGGGCTGATTGAGCAGTTCGGCGCGCAACTCTTCGCGGATCAAATCCACCGACGGTTTGCCCAGGATCTGTTCGTAGGGCAGTACGCCCAACAGTTCGAGTCCCTTGCGCTTGAGGCCGCGGCGCGCGAAATCGGAGACGGTATCCACCTTTTCGTGGAGGACCTTGTTCAAAATGACGCCGATGACCGCGACGCCCTCTTTTTCAAACAGCGCGCGGTTGAGGCACACCTCGTCAATGGGTTTGCCGATGCCGCCCTGGGTGACGATGACGACCTTGGTGCCCAGGATTTTCGCGACCTGCGCGTTGGACAGATCGAAGACCGAGCCGACGCCGGCGTGGCCGGAGCCTTCGCAGAGCACAAAATCCTTTTCCCAAGCCACGCGGTCAAAGGCTTTCTGGATTTTTTTGACGAGCGCCTCGTTGTTGGCGGTCTGGAGATACTTGCGGGTGAAATCGGGCTCGACGGCAATCGGACTCATGTCCACGAGCGGGCAATCGAGGCGATAGACCGCGTCCATGAGCACGGTGTCTTCATCAATTTTCTGCTCCTCGATTTCGACGAAACGCTGGCCGACGGGCTTGATGTAGCCAACGCGCGGGAAGCGCTCGCGCAATGCGGCAATCAAGCCCAGCGAGGCGGTCGTTTTGCCGTCGTTTTGGCGTGTGGCCGCGATGAAAACGCGTGGCGTTGAGGTATTCATGTGTCAAAGCGTTGAAGCGTTGAAGCGTTAAATGGTTAAATGGTTAAGACGTTAAAACGTTAAAGCGTTGGAAACGTCTCCAACGCTTCCGCCCTGAAACCAATCATTCGACCGGCAATTCGGCATCGGCGCCGGGATACAATTTTTGGTAATCGGTGGCCTGGACGCCGATGATGGCGGCGACGCCGAGAATATCATGAGCGTTGGAGCCGCGCGAAACGTCCGCGGCAGGCCGGTTCAGGCCGATGAGAATATGGCCGTAGGCATTGGCGTGGCCGACGAGCCGCATGAGCTTGCTGGCGATATTGCCGGAGTTGAGCTCGGGGAAGATGAGCACGTTGGCGCGGCCGGCCACCTTGCTGTCATGGAGCTTGCGTTCAGCAATTTCGGGCACGAGCGCGGCATCCACCTGGAGTTCGCCGTCGAAATCGGCCTCCAGGAACAACTGTTCGGCCTTGACCCGGGCCTGGGCGGTGGCGGCCTGGACCTTGCCCACCGACGGGTGGCTCGCGCTGCCCCGGGTGGAAAACGACAACAACGCCACCCGCGGCCGCACACCCAGGAGGTGCCGCGCCAGGCGCGCCGTGGAAACCGCGATATCGGCCAATTGTTCGACCGTGGGATCCGGCACCACGCCGCAATCGGCCATGAAGACCACGCCATTTTCTCCCAGCCGGGAATCTTCCACCTCGATGACCATGCAGCTCGAAGCGGTGGCGATGCCAGGGGCGACCTTGATAATTTGAAAGAGCGGGCGCAACAGGCTGCTGGTAATGTGCGACGCGCCGGATACCAAACCGTCCGCCTGATGCATCGCCAGCATCATGGTGCCGAAATAATTTGGCTGCAACACGGCTTCGCGAGCCTCGGTGGCGCGGATGCCCTTGTCGCGACGTAGCGCCAGAAACCGCCGGGTGAAATTCTCCAACTCCTCGCTCGCGGCCGGATCAATGATGCGGATGCCATCGAGGGGAATGCCCAAGACCTCGGCGGCGGCCTTCACCCTGGGCGGTTCACCGAGCAGAATGGGGGCGCCCAGCCGCAACGCCTGAAACTGGCGCGCCGCCTGCAGGATGCGCGGCTCCGTGCCTTCGGGGAAAACCACCCGCTTGGGATGCCGTTGCAATTTTTCAATAGCACTGCCGATAAAACGCATGGCCGGACAGTGTCGGGATTCGAGCAGCCGGTTTCAAGCGCAGAATACACCACCGGTCGAAGGCGCGCATTGACTTGGCGAAAAACGGGGGCTAGTCTCCGGCCGTCAATGTTGGAGACAATCGAGAAGTTGTTGATCTTGCAGGATCGCGACCAGAAAATCCGCCGTGCCGGCGGCGAACTGGCGCACTTGGGCCCGGAGCGCGAAGGCTTGCGCGCCAAGGCTGCGGCCAGCCGGTCCCAACTGGAAACCTTCAAGGCGCGACTGAAACAAACGGAGGCCGACCGCAAACGCCTGGAACTCGACGTGCAGGAGAAGCAGCAGCAAATCGAACGCTACGCCAACCAGCAGCTTCAGACACGCAAGAACGAGGAATACCGGGCGCTGGCCCACGAGATTGACGCGTGCAAGACCGAGATTACCAGGATTGAGGACCGGGAAATCGAGCTGATGGAGCAAGCCGAACAGTTGCAGAAAGAAATCAGCCGTGCGACCCGCGAAGGGGACGAGACGGGCAAATTGGTGGAAGGCCAGGTGGCACAACTGAATCAACGCGAGGAGAATTTGAAAAAGGAGCTGGCGGTCTTGCAACAAGGCCGCGCGGAACTGGCGGCGGCGGTGGATGAATCGGCCCGGGCCCGGTACGAGCGGTTGATCAGAAGCAAAGGCGAGAACGTGGTGGTGGGCGTGGACCACGGTGTGTGCGGCGGCTGCCACATGAAGCTGCCGGCGCAAGATCTCGTCACGTGCCAGGCGCAGCAGGAAATCGTCGCGTGCATCCATTGCGGACGGATTCTCTACTACACCCGCGACATGGCGCTGGCGGCGGCGGAGTAGGTTTTGGAGCGCGGGTCTGCGACCCGCAGCACTTTTTTTACGAAATTGCGAACGAATTGAGTTGATCGAGAAAGTGCGTCAGAACGCCAAACACATCCAACGCAGCCTCGAGAAACACGCGCTGTGGCTGCTCGAACACCGGCTGTCCGCGGAAACGGAGAGGTCCGACGAGTTGGCGGACCGCATTTGGCGGGAGCCAGTGCCCAAAGCTGACCCCGCGAAAATTGACGCTTATCTCCGGAATCGGGGGCGACGGTCAACTCGCTCATGATTGCCGACCGTTAGCGCTTGGAAAGACAACGTGCCGGGCCGCCGCGCTCCGTGATTTGCTTGTTTCGCAGGTGAAAATCGCGCAGCGTCTCGTTGACTGAAACGCAGTCACTGAAACGATTACACAGCATGCCGACGATTAAAATTGAGCGCTACAAGTTTAGATTTTACTCCTCGGACGTGGGCGAGCCACCACATGTTCACGTGATTGACGGCGACAGGGTCGCCAAAATCTGGTTGCAGCCGGTTTCGACCGAATACAATCATGGTTACAACGTGGCACAGTTGAACTATATTTTGAAGCTGACAAGAGAAAACCAGGCCCGTTTACTGGCGAACTGGAATGAATACTTTGCTCGATAAAACAATGGAAACGGTGAAGGCGCGCCACGCGAGTTTCGTCGGCGACCGCCTTTGCATCGAATTGTCCGACGGACGCGAATTGAGCGTGCCCTACAAAAAAATTCCGTGGCTCAAATGGCTCGCCAAGGCTTCGCCCAGGCAGCGCGCCGCCTGGTCGCTCGAACCCGGCGGCTACGCGATTTATTGGGATCAGCTCGACGACGGCGTGGAAATCGGCCATCTGCTCGGCATGGAAAGCTTAAAGTGAGCCGTTCATGCGCTGCACCATCATCATCGAACGCGGGCCGAAAAATTTCAGCGCGTACGCACCGGATTTTCCCGGCTGCGTGGCGGCGGCGGAGAGAGAACCGGAAACTCTCGCGCTGATGAAGGAGGCATTGCAAATGCACATTGAGGACATGCGCGAGCGCGGCGAACCGATTCCAAAGCCGAGCGGAATCCGCGAAGTGGAAGTGGCGGCGTAAAATAGCCCATGAGTGATCCATCTTTCACACAACTATTTCGCCGAAGCCGGTATTCCCGGATTGGCCCGTCAGGAGACGATGAGCGGGATCAGGACCGCAAGGAAGTATTCGCCGTGGCAGCGGTAGGGTTTGCCTTAAAGCATGATGCCCAATTCCAAAAGAAATTCCTTGAAAAATTTGCCGGTATTGATGAAGATCCCGAAGATTACAAGCCAAGCCTCCAGCCGGCCGATTGCATAGACTTAAGGCTGGAAAACCCCCAAAAAAAGATTTTAGTCGCGGTTGAATTCAAAGTTGGCGCAGGACTGGCGGAACATCAAAATCCTTGGCTCGATTTCGACGAACGAAAGGCCAATCTCAGAAAACCCGATGACAAAGGTTTGCCGTTCTGGTGCAAAGCCAAAAATGGTTATGGCTTTCAATTCAGCAACGATTTTAAGGATTTTCCCACCGTCCATTATGTGATCGTTCAACAAAAAGAGCACGGAGATGTGCGTGATGAGGAGCCAATCGAGCAACCTGGTAAAACTTTTCATTTGAAAAGGCGGAATTGGGAATGCCTTTTGCCACCGAATGCGGGGTTGGAGAGAGATTTAGTTAATTCGTTGGGCGAACTTGGAATTACTGAACTCGTGGACTGGACTATGAAAACCATGAAAATAGACCCCGAATCCATTGAAGGTTGCTTCAAAGGATTGGAAGTAGGAGAAAAGCTCATCAAAATCCTCCTCTGGATTTCTAAGAAATTGAGGCTAACAGTCAAATTAGACGACTTTGTGACGGAAATATCGGGAGATTCGCGTTATTTAGGCATTGGTTTCTCAAATAAGGTTACGGCACGTCTATCGAAAGAACGATCTGCATATATCGGTAAGCGTGATTATGGCGCTGGATGGTTCGGCTATTCTTCGGAACAACAAGGAAAATTCCAACCCGAAGTGTGGTTTTATTGTAATGATAATATGAAGCCGAGGCTATTAAATATACTGAAAACTGAATTCAGTGATTCTGTAGAATTTCCTGAACCCCCGAAGGATGGGTGTGAAAACTACAATATTCGAATTCGCCGTTCGCAGACTTCGCGAAAGCCGGATGGGGCCTGGTTTTATGAAGTCTTAGGAATCAATGAATTTTCAAATGACTGAACCCAAAGTTACACCGGAACTGGTTGCCAAACACAACCTGACGCCCGAGGAACACCGGAAAATTCTCGAAGTGCTGGGCCGCGAGCCGAGCTATACCGAATTGGGCATCTTCTCGGTGATGTGGAGCGAACATTGCTGTTACAAGAGCACCCGCCCGCTGCTCAAAACCTTTCCGACCAAGTCCAAGAAAATCCTCGTCGGCGCCGGGGAAGAGAACGCCGGCATTATTGACATTGGCGACGGCCTGGCCATTGCGTTCAAAGTGGAGTCGCACAACCATCCGAGCGCGGTCGAGCCGTTCCAGGGGGCGGCCACGGGCGTCGGCGGCATCGTGCGGGATATTTTTACGATGGGAGCCAGGCCCATTTGCTCGGTAAATTCCTTGCGATTTGGACCGATCACCGGGAATTCGGAACGCGGAGCGCGGAGTGCGGAATCAAAAAGTGGGAAGGAAGCTGCGTTGAAGAACAACCGCCGCCTCTTTGCGGGCGTCGTCGCTGGCATTGCGCATTATGGTAATTGCTTTGGCATTCCCACCATCGCCGGCGAGGTTTATTTCGACCCATCCTACGAGGGCAATCCGCTGGTCAACGCTTTTTGCCTGGGCGTCCTCCGCCACGAGCAAATCGCGCGCGGCGCCGCCAAAGGCATCGGCAATCCGGTCTTTTACGTGGGCCCGGCCACGGGCCGCGACGGTCTGGCCGGCGCCGCATTCGCCTCGCAGGATTTGACCGAGGAATCGGCCGAGCAGCAGCGCGGGGCGGTGCAGGTGGGCGATCCCTTCATGGAAAAACTCGTGTGCGAAGCCTGCCTGGAATTGCTGGCCACCGGCGCGGTGGCGGGCATTCAGGACATGGGCGCGGCGGGCCTGACCTGTTCCACGTGCGAGACGGCGGCGCGCGCCGGCACGGGCATCGAAATCGAATTGGACAAGGTGCCGCAACGCGCGCCGAACATGAGCAGCTACGAAATCATGCTCAGCGAATCGCAGGAGCGGATGCTCATCATCGTTAACCGCGGCCGGGAAGCGGAGGTCAAACGCATTTTCGACAAATGGGATTTGCCTTGGGCGGAAATCGGTTTCGTCACCGACACCGGCCGCATGGTGGTCAAACACCACGGCCAGGTGGTGGCGGATATTCCGGCCAGGAAAATCGCCGATGAGTCGCCGGTTTGCCAGCGGGAGGCGGCCGAGCCGGAGTACCTGAAGGACGTGCGGGCCTTTCGGCTGGATGGAATTGCCGATTGCCAATCACCGGTTGACGATTTGAAGAAGTTGCTGGCGTGGCCGACCATCGCGTCGAAAAACTGGGTGTACCGCCAATACGACCACATGGTGCGGGATGGTTCGGTGGTTTGTCCCGGCAGCGACGCGGCCGTGTTGCGCATCAAGGCGGACAGTTTGCCGGATCTGGGGAGCGCGCCCGCCCCGGGCGCCGCGGTTGACGCCCCGTCAACCGCAAAAGCCGGCGACATGTCAGCCGCCAGCGACGCACTTTCAGTTCCCGAGAAATTTATCGCCCTGACCTCGGATGGCAACGGCGCTTACGTCTATCTCGATCCCTACGAAGGGGCGAAGGTCGTCATGGCTGAAGCGTGCCGCAACCTGGCGTGCTCCGGCGCCGTGCCATTGGGGACGACGGACAATCTCAACATGCCCAGCCCCCTCAAGCCGGAACTGTTCTGGCAAATCAAGGAATCGGTGCGCGGCTTGGCCGACGCGTGCCGGGCCTTCAACGCGCCCGTCACCGGCGGCAATTGCTCGCTCTACAACCAGAGCCCCAACGGCCCGATTGACCCGACGCCCACCGTCGTGGTGGTGGGGTTGGTCGAAAAACCGGAACACGTGACGACGCAGTGGTTCAAGGACGAAGGCGACGCGATCATTTTGCTGGGTGAAGCGGTGGATGCGAGCGATCCGCTGTCCGGCCTGGGCGGTTCCGCTTATCTGCAAGTGATCCATGGCCAAAAGACCGGCAGACCGCCGCGTTGTGATCTCGAGCAGGCCAAAACCCTGCACACGACGCTGCTGGGCTTGATCCATTCCGGACTGGTAAAAAGCGCGCATGATTGCAGTGAAGGCGGTTTGGCGGTTTGCCTGGCCGAAAGCTGCATTTCACAACTCGCCGCCCGCGAAACGCCCCGCCTCATCGGGGCCACGGTGGATTTGAGCCTCGTAGGACAGGCTTCCAGCCTGTCTCAAACGAAAAAAGAAGATGGAGACAGGCAGGATGCCCGTCCTCCGGCGCGCTTGGATGGCCTGCTCTTTGGCGAAGCCCAGTCGCGCGTGGTTATCACCTGTCACCCGCTGAATGCGGTGAAAGTGGTCGAACGCGCGAAGTTGATGGGTGTGCCTGCGGCACAAATCGGCAAAGTGGGCGGTGACCAGTTGACCATAAAAACCGCCGCCGGCGAAATCAGCGCGCCAGTGGCCGAATTGCACGACGTCTGGTGGAACGCCATCGCGCGGGCGATGGCCTGACGAGTCGGCGCGTCAGGCGGACATCTTTTCCGCCGTTTGTGCAATTTCCGCCAATTCGTCTGCCATCCTTTTATACTTAGTCAACCACTGTGCGGTTTTTTGCCTGAGCGATTCGCAGTCGTCCCCACTTAAATGACTCTGGCCTCTGGCCAATTGAAGACGGGGACCGGGAGCTGCACTGTCCGCTTCGGACGGTTCCGCACTCAGCGAATTCACCATTTGCTTTTGTGCCTCTAGCGCCTTTGCCAACACCGGCGCCTCGCCCGATGATTCTCCCACCGCCGCCATCTCATCCAGCACTGCCAGCGCGTCCATGAGTTCGCAGTTCTTTTTGCAAGCGCTGCCGGCTTGGTTCACCGCCGCTACCAACTCATGGATGCGCTCCGACGAAACCGGATTTGCCCCCGCCCCACTTATGCCCGAAAGCGTAAGGGACAGGGCCAGTTGCATCCGGCGATTCAATGCCGCGGCGACCTCGTGCAGCGAATTCCTCAAGGCCTGGCGTGCCGCAAGTGCGTCGGCCGCCGCCGTTTCGGCCGATTCGATGGTCTGGTCGGCGAGGGCGAAGGCTTCCGGCTGAATGAGAACGTCCGACTCCAGCAGCCGCACAGCGGCGCGGGCCTTAATCAGTTTCTGGGAGGCATCGGAATATTGGGATGCAATGGGCGCCAAATGGCCGGCCACCCCTTGAAGTCCGGCGGACAGTTGATGCAGTTCCGCCAAGGCCGCTTCCGCATTCACCGGCGCCGGCGCCGGGACTTGGAGCGGCATCAACAGCGGAAATACGCCGAGGAAAAATTCGTCGGTGGCGCTGCGGAAATCGGCCGCCGCCGCATACCCTTGAGCCGCCTTGGGATGCGTGGACTCCACGTGCAGCAGCATTCGCTCGGTAATGGGTATTCCCAGGTCGTCGGTGTAATGCAGCAACGTAACAAAACGCGCCGGATGCTCGAAACTGGCGAACAAGGATGAAGCCGGGCGGTCGTCATGAAAAATTCCGGGCTCGCCCGCCATGCGGGCTCGGCGGATGCGGTCCGCGGGCGATGGATGCGAATCAAACAGCGTGGTGCGACGAAAGCCGAGGGTGTCGTCAATTTTTTGCAGGATGTTCGGCGCGAGGTTTTCATGCACCTGGCGCACCATTTCACTCAGGTTGTCTGGCAATCGGCGCTCCTTTTTCCATCGCAGCCGGATTTGTTGAAATGTCCCGTCCATGGCCGCGCCGAGCGTCGCGAGTTTGCGGTGGGTCGCCTCAAATGTTTCGCTGCCGACCACTTTGATTTGCCAGGCGTCCGCGTCATATTCCATCTGGCGCAGCATGAAACCGGCGAGGATGTGGCCGATCAGCATCAGGAGTTTCAAAACCAGGCGCGAGAGCCAGACGGCGATCTGGATAAACCAGACCAGGAGCGCCACGCGGCCGTCCCGCACCTCGTTCGACCAGTTCTCGAGCGCCTCGTCCCAGGCGTCGCGTTCATACGCCACCCGCGCAAACCAGAAATTGATCGAACGAATCATGTAGCTCAACCGCATGCCGGCGCCCTGGGCGAAGTGGCCGAATTCGTGGGCAATGACCCCGGCCAGCTCGCGCGCCGATAAATTAGCGGCCAGCGGCAGGCCGATGGTCAATACCAGATCGTTGCCCGCCAGGCTGCGCCATCCGTGGCGGAAACTGGCGGACGCATTGAGGTCGCAATTCAGGTCAATCCGTTTCGGTGCGGGCGCCCGCACCACGTCGCAGATTTTTGCGATGAAGGCGTAAAGCAAGGGGTTGTCGGCCGGATTGAGAGCCAGGGGTTGTGCGCGTTTGGGGCGCCCGGCGAAAAGCGGCTTGAACATGAAGAACAAGACCACCACGCCAGCGAACAGTGGCGCCAGGTAAAGGAGGAATTTGGCAACGATGATGTATCCGACCCCAATAAAGCCGCCGAGGCCCATGATAGGCCTCAAATCATACACGGCGTGATAGTAAACCAACCGCGCCAGAACCACCAACAGGGCGAGATAGACCAGTGGCAACACCAACATGGCGCCAGCGACGAGCAACAGACATGTGTGGTAAAGCATGCCGGTTTTGGGGCGCGCTAGGGTGGTATTCAGCGCCGACAAAATGGAATAATCGGGGCCTGATGTTTCGTTCACTGGCAACTCAACGGGTTTCCCCAGCTTGGGCCGGGTGGTTTTGATGCGTCAACAGAAATCTTGAATGAAATTGGGGCCCGCCGGTTGAATCGGATGGGGGTACGCGTTTTGTTTTGTCCCCTTCATAACTCACATCCACTTTGAACACCTCCCCGGCTGTTCGCTCTATTTAATTGGTAATCCGGCGGGTCGCGGCTTGTTCAGCAATTAACCGCTGGCCTTTCGCGCCCGGATTCGTATGCTTTTCTGGAGTTTACATGCGACAATTTTGCACTATCGCCGCGAACGCCTTTATGGAGCTCATCCGGCAGCCGGTTTTTCTGCTGATGATGACGGCGTCGGTGTTATTTGAGCTTTTTCTGGCGGTGCCGTATTACTTCGCGTTCGGCGACGAACCCAAGTTGGTGAAAAACAGCACGTTGGCGGTCATGCTGATGTCGGGCCTGGTGGGCGCGGTGTTGAGCGCTTCGTCCTCGCTGGCTCGTGAAATCCGGACGGGCACGGTCCTGGCGGTGCTGTCCAAGCCAGTGGGCCGGGCCCAGTTTTTGCTGGCCAAATACGCGGGGCTGGCGGCGGCGCTGACGGTGATGACTTATGTGAACCTCATCGGGGTGTTGGTGGCCAGCCGGATGGCGTTCGACGCCTACGGCCGGACCGACATGGCAGCGCTGGGAATCTTCGCCGCGGGCCTGACGCTGGCTTACGCACTGGCAGGCTTCAGCAATTTTTTCCTGCGGCGGCCGTTCGTGGGCGATGCCGTGCTGGTGGTGGTGGTTTTCGCCACGCTGGCGGCGTTTGTTATTTTTCAGTTTACCACCCAGATGGAAAGCCTGAGCACACCGGCGCACGTGGACTGGGACCTGGTGCCGCCGGGAATCTTGATCCTGTTCGCGCTGTGGATTCTGGCGGCGCTGGCGCTGGCGTGCTCGACGCGCTTGGACACGATCCCCACTCTGGCGGTCTGTTCCGCGTTCTTTTTGCTCGGGCTGATGTCGGATTATTTTTACTGGAAGGCGGGTGGCCGGACCGAAGGGGGCGGACCGTGGTGGGCTTCGACGCTTTACACGGTCATCCCAAACTGGCAACTTCTCTGGTTTGCAGATGCCTTGAACATGGGTAAGAGCACTTTCCATTGGGCGTATGTCGGCAAGGCGTTCGTCTATGCCGTGGCTTACGCGGGCGCGGCGCTGGCGGTGGGCACGGCGCTCTTTGAAGAACGGGAATTGAGCTAGTGAAATAAGTTAAATGGTTAAATGAGTTAAACAGGCAAAGGGTTAAATGAAAAAGTCACACAACTTCAACTACGGCAGCCAGAACCCGGCGCGTCTGCCGGCGCGCCTTTCATTTGACATATTTAACCAGCCACTCATTTAACCAACCCCATGGAACGCAACGTTCAGAGAAATGGTTTGATAAATCTGGTTGCCGCGATGGTGATTTTCATCGCCGCGTTTGCCGCCACCTGCTTTGTGAATTCACTGGCGGGCCAGGGCTGCTCGATTTTCCTCGGCCTGGGCGTGCTGGTGACGTTTGCAAGCTGGTTCCAGATGCGGTTGGAAGAGAACGAGCGGCTGGAAAAACTCGAGGTGGAGGAACTGGCGCGCGCCAAGGGCGACTCCTCGCTGTTCACGTCCCAGGACGCAGAGGTGTTCCCGGCGCAGCGCGCGCGCGAGCAGTTTGAGAAATTTTTTGTGCCGGGCTTCAGCGTCTTGCTGTTCGTGCTCGAAGCCGGGGGCGCGTGGCTCCTCTGGCGCTGGATCGGCCGCACCACCAACGTCATCGTGCCGGAACGCGCCATGGCCTCGCTTTCGCTCTTCGCCATTTTCGCCCTGATCCTGTTCTTGCTGGGGCGCTTTTCCGTGACCATCGCCCGGCTGGAAGACCAGCGGTTGTTGCGGCCGGGAGCCAACTTCCTGCTGGCCGGCGCCTATGTCTGCTTCCTGTCGGCGGTGGGCATTGCCGGCGTGGAAGTCAAATTTCCCAGCGCCGACGCCTGCCTGGGACGGGCCTTGTGCGTGCTGCTGGGGTTGATGGCGCTGGAAACGTTCATTACGCTGCTGCTGGAGATTTACCGGCCGCGGGTGAAGGGAAAAGTGGTGCGCGCCCTTTACGACAGCCGGCTCGTTGGCTTGCTCGCGCAACCGGAGAGCCTGTTCACCGCCGCGGCGCAGGCGCTCGACTACCAGTTCGGATTCAAGGTTTCGGAGACGTGGTTCTTCCAATTGCTGCGCCGCGGACTGCCCATATTGTTCCTGGCGCAACTGGTGGTATTACTGCTGTCCACGAGCGTCGTTTTCATCGAACCGGGCGAGCAAGGCGTGCTGGAACATTTTGGCAAACTCGACTCCTCGCAGCCGGTCTTGAATCCGGGCGGCCACCTGGTCTGGCCGTGGCCGGTTGACCATGTCTATCGCTATCGCACCGGCCAGATTCAAATGTTTGAGGTCGGTTACATACCCGAGCCCCAGAGCCAGGCGGTCCAGACCATTTTGTGGACCCAACCGCATTACAAGGCGGAGGTCAATTTTCTCGTCGGCAACCCGCAAGCGGCAACGATCACCAATCAAACCCCCGTAAGTGAAACCACCGGGGGTGAAAATGGCCAGGCGCAGAAAGTGGCCTCGGTGGGCTTGCTGGACATCAGCATCCCCGTGCAGTTTCAAATTACCAACGTGCTGGACTGGGCCTACGTGAACGCGGGCCCGACGAACCTGCTCCAGGACCTGGCCACCCGCGAGGTCATTCGTTATCTCGCGGGCTCGGATTTGGACGCGGTCTTGTCACAATCCCGTGCCGAGGCGGAACTGCAATTGCAGGACCAGATTCAAGACGACGCCAACCGGCATCAGCTCGGCGTCAAAATACTGTTTGTGGGTGTGCAAGACTTGCATCCGCCGCAAACGGTGGCGGCCGACTACGAGAGGGTGGTCGCGGCGGATCAATCCCGCATCGCCACCAACAATTTCGCCCTGGCCGACGCCATCCAGACCAATGCCCTGGCCGGTGCGCTCGCCTTTGCCGAAGTTGCCCAAGCCGGGGCGGCGCAACAGCAAATCGAACAGGCCGCGTTTGCGCGGGCGGATTTGTTTACCAACCAGCTCGCGGCGTATGAAGCCGCGCCTTCGGTCTATCGCCAACGGGCCTATTACCAAATGTTCCCCGCCGCCACCGCCAATGCCCGCAAATACATCCTCCTCGTGACCAATGTGCACAACGTCATCGTTTTCGATCTGGAGGACAGAATCCGCTCCGATCTTGAAAATCTAACCTTTACCAATTCGCCATGAAACGGAATCTCGTCACCATCATCATCGCCGCGGTGCTGCTGATCATATTTGCACTGCTGCTGTTCACCTTCCAGGTCCGCCAGTCCGAAGTCGCCGTGGTCACCACCTTCGGCCGGATAAGCGGGCCGCCGTGCGAACCCGGGTTGCATCTCCGCTGGCCGTGGCCCATTCAGCAAGTCTATAAATTCGACCAGCGCATTCAGGACTTCCAGGACACCTTCGGCGAAAACTACACGGCAGACAGCATTACCCTGATGACCAGTGTCTATGTCGGCTGGAAGATTTCAGATCCGGCCGCGTTCCTCAACAGCTTCCGGGAGGGCTCAATCGCAGCGGCGCAGAGCCAGCTTCAGAGCATCCTGACCAGCGCCAAGGCGGCCATGGTGGGCAGTAATACGCTTTCGGCATTTGTGAACGCCGACCAAAGCCAGCTTAAATTCGATAAGATCCAGGGTGACATCGAGCAATTCGTTCAAAGTGAATTGCGGACCAACAATTACGGCATCCAAATCGAATTTCTGGGCATCAAACAACTGGGCCTCCCGGCAAGCGTCACGCAAACGGTGTTCGACCGCATGAAGGCGGAGCGCGAGGTCCTCATCAGCCACGCGCTGAATGAAGGCCAGGCCGAAGCCAACAAAATCCGGGCCAAGGCCGACAGTCAAGCCAAGATAACCCTGGCGGATGCCCAGGCGGAGGCCACCCGGATCGAAGGCGTGGGTGTCAATGAAGCGGCCACGACGCTCCGCACGTTCGAAGAAAATCCTGATCTGGCCGTCTTCATGCTTCGCCTCCGGGCTCTCCAGGATTCCCTTAACCAAAAATCCATCGTGATTTTTGACCAGCGCACCCCGCCCTTTGATTTGTTTCAAAGCATTTCCACCAACGCCTGGGGCCAATCACCATGAGTGACGAGCACGAACATCCGCACGAGCACGAGCCGCCGCCGGCGCCAACGAGACCGGTGACGCCGGACGATGCCGGCTCGCAGGCGCTGGCCGAAGCGTTGCGCAGCAGCTTTACCATCGTCAAATTCGTGATGGCGGCGCTGGTGGTGGTCTTTCTTGCGTCCGGCCTCTTCCAGGTCGGCCCCCAGGAAAAAGCGGTCATTTTGCGCTTCGGCAAACCCGTCGGCCACGAGCAGGAAGCGTTGCTCGGGCCCGGATTGCATTGGTCGTTCCCTTACCCGATTGATGAGGTGGTGAGAATTCCCATTACCGAAATTCAAAAGGTCTCTTCCACCATCGGCTGGTATTACCTGACGCCGGAGCAGGAGGCCGCCGGCATCACCCCCTCCCCCGGGGTTTCCCTTGTGCCCGGCAAGGACGGCTATGTGATTACCGCCGACCGCAATATCATCCACACCCGGGCAACACTCTTCTACCAGGTGGACCAGCCCATCCACTACATGTTTGATTTTGTCTCGGCTTCCAACACCGTCCAAAACGATTTGAACAACGCTTTGCTCTACACCGCCGCGCATTTCAAGGTGGACGATATTCTTTACTATGACGTCGAGGGTTTTCGGGATGCGGTGAGGCAGCGTGTGAGCAGCCTCGTTGACAAACAACGGCTTGGCATAACGGTCAAAGACTGCACGGTGGACCGGACCGCACCCCTGCAGTTGAAAGACATCTTCGATCAGGTCACGGAAGCGCGCCAGAACCAAATCAAAGCCCTCGATGACGCCCACAGCGAGGAAAACCGACTGACCAACAGCGCCGACTGGCAGGCAGCATCCATCATCAATGTGGCCCAGAGCGCGAGCACCAACTATGTCCAGTTTGTCCAGGCGGACGCCAACGTATTCAGCGGGCTGCTGACCAATTACCTGGTAAATCCCAGCCTCTTCAAACAGCAACAACTGGTGCAGATGATGGGACGGGCACTGACCAACGCGAATTTCAAGGCATATTTGCCCACCACCGCCAATGGCGAACCGACCGAATTGAGGTTAATGTTGAACCGTGAGCCGCCGGGGCCGGGTTCGGCCTCGCCGGCTCCCTGAGTACATTTTAACTATTTAACGATTTAACGATTTAGCGATTCAACGAATCAAGTTTATGCAGGTAACATCGCTTTTAAGCCGTGACGAGCACCAGCACGGGCCGGAGTGCGGCTGTGGCCATGACCACGAACACTCGGTAGTGCACATCTGGCAGGCCATCGCCGGCATCGTTTTTGTCATCAACGCCTATATCGTTGACTGGTTGTTTCAACAGGGCAGCGCCGTGGCCAGCGCCAGCGCGATGATTGGCGCCATCATCCTCATCTATCCCATTGTCGTCACCGCCATCAAGGATTTGCGCGCCGGCCGGTTGAGCATCAATGAACTCGTCGCGGTCGCCGTGCTCGCCGCCTTCGCCTCCGGCGCGGTGGGCATGTTGAACGCCCAAAACACTGGCGCCTTCGGAATGGAGGCCAGCGGCGGCTACAA
Organism: Verrucomicrobiota bacterium; assembly: GCA_049523455.1. Lineage (GTDB taxonomy): Bacteria > Verrucomicrobiota > Verrucomicrobiia > Limisphaerales > UBA11358 > UBA11358. Next base: position 61,051 of record JBEKMW010000009.1, read on the forward strand.
AATCGCCGGGCTCATCGCCTTCCTCATGCTGATGGGAGAAGTCATCGAAACCCGCACGGCGGAAGGTGCGCGCGCCTCGATCGAATCGCTCATCAAACTCACGCCCACCAAGGCCCGCCGCCTCAAGCCCGACGGCAGCGAAGAGGAAGTCGCCGCGAGCGAACTCGCCGTGGGCGACCGTATCCGCGTCCGGCCCGGCGACAACGTGGCCGCCGACGGCGTCATCGCCAGCGGCCAGGGGTCGTTCAACGAAGCCACCATCACCGGCGAATCGCTGCCGGCGGACAAGAAGACCGGCGACGAAGTCTTTGCCGGCACGCAGAACCTGACCGGCGTGCTCGAAATCAAAGTCAGCCGCGCAGGCGCCGATACCACGCTGGGCCGCGTGCGCGAACTCATTCTGGCGGCGGAAAAAACCAAGCTGCCGATCATGAAAATCGTGGATCAGTACATGGGCTTTTACACCCCGCTCGTGCTGGTCATCGGCGCGCTGGTTTGGGCTTTTACCCATGATTTAAACCGTGTCATCGCCGTATTTGTGGTTTCCTGCCCCTGCGCCTTCATTTTGGCGACGCCGACCGCCATGGTCGCGGCGCTCTCCGCCGCCGCGCGTCTCGGTATTTTGATCAAGAACGTCGCTGACATCGAAGCGGCGGCCAGAATCAACGCGTTCATCTTTGACAAGACCGGCACGTTGACCACCGGTGAACTGGCGGTGAGCCGTCTCATGCCGCTGGGGGACACCAAACCGGCCGAGCTTTTGCTGCTGGCCGCTTCCGCCGAGAAATACAGCAACCACCCGACGGCCAAGGCCCTGGCCCAATTGGCCAGGGAAGCCGGCGTGCCGGTGGCCGAGCCGAAGGATTTTTCCGAAACGGCCGGCCGCGGCGTAAAAGCCCAGGTCAACGGCACAACGGTTTTGGTTGGCCGCGCCCAATGGCTCAAGGACAACGGCGTGGATTCCAATTTCGAAAAATCGGTGGACCTGAACGAGACCGAAGGTTGGAGCTTGATCTTTGTCGCCCGCAACGGCCAATGCACCGGCTGGATCGGCTTGCAGGACCAGACGCGTTCCGAGGCCAGGGAATCGCTGACCGAACTTCGGGAAGCCGGGGTGCGGCGCATTTCGATGATTTCCGGCGACCGCCAGCTCGTGGCCACCCGCGTGGCCGCCGAAATCGGCTGCGAGGAGGCCCGCGGCGATTGCCTGCCGCAGAACAAGGTGGAATTCGTGCGCGCCATGAAGGCCAAAAGCTATCGCGTGGCGGTGGTGGGCGACGGCGTGAACGATGCCCCCGCTCTCGCGGCGGGCGACATTGGCATCGCCATGGGCGCGGCGGGCAGCGAAGTGGCCATCCACACCGCGACCATTGCGCTGATGAACAACGACCTGCGCCGGCTGCCATTCCTGGTGAAGCTTTCGCGCAGCACGCGCGCGGTCATCAACCAGAACTTCGTATTCGGCATTTGCTTTATCATCATCGGCCTTACGGCCTCGGCGTTTGGCTATATCGGTCCGATTACCGCCGCCATACTGCACGTGACGGGCACCTTTATCGTCATCTTCAACAGCGCGCGCCTGGTGCGTAAAGGCGAGGAACTGGAGCATTTTCATCCCGAGCCGGAGGCGCCGCCGCGCGCCGCGACCGGCCCGTTGACGCCGAAGCTGGCGTAGGCTCACGGCTTGGTAGTGTCCCGATTTGTTTTCGGAGCGCGGGTCTGCGACCCGCAGCGGCTTGGATTGCATGGGGATGTGCTGCGGCTCATAGAGCCGCGCTCCTGAATTTAGGACACCACCCACGGCTTGCCCGCCGGGAGAAATGCGGTTAATTTGAAAGCATGAGCGCCACTGAAGTCATTGAAGAATTCAAGCAGCTTTCGCGCGAAGAGCAGCGGAAGGTGGCCGCGTATATTCAGGAATTTAACGCCGGCGGTGGCGTGAGCGACGAATTTAAACGCATCGCCGACGAAGTGTTCAACACGAATGACGAACTTTTCCGCAAGCTTGCCCAATGAATCCGGGCGAGCCGAAATTCCTGACTTTCGCCGAAGTGTTGATTGCACAAAAACGGACTTGCCGCTGTCTTAAGACAACCGGCTGACAAACAAAACTGAAAACACCATGCCCGTCGCCGTTGAACCAAATCGTCAATCGCCAATCGGAAATCAAAAATCCGATGAGGTCGTCGTGTCCGTCCGCGGGCTGACGAAAGTCTTCAAGGACTTCTGGAACCGCCCCAAGGCGCGCGCGGTGGACAACGTGGATTTCGACGTTCGCCGCGGCGAAGTATTCGGCTTGCTGGGCCCCAATGGCTCCGGTAAGTCCACCACCGTCAAGCTGCTGTTGGGCTTGTTGTATCCCACCAAGGGACTCATCGAGGTATTCGGCCATTCGCCCCGGCACGTGGCCACCAAATCGCGCATCGGTTATTTGCCCGAAGAATCGTATCTTTATCGCTACCTCGATTCGCGCGAAACGCTGCATTTCTTTGGCAACCTGTTCCATCTGTCGCCGGAGGAGCGCAACAACCGCGCCGGGCAATTGCTGGAAATGGTCGGCTTGAGCCAGGTCCGCACCCGTTCCGTCGGCGAGTTTTCCAAGGGCATGCAACGCCGCATCGGGCTGGCCCAGGCGCTCATCAACGATCCCGACCTCGTCATTCTGGATGAGCCGACGTCCGGCCTCGACCCCATCGGCTGCCGCGAGATCAAGGACCTCATTCTCGCGTTGTCGCGCCGCGGCAAGACGGTCATTTTGAGCAGCCATTTGCTCGCCGACGTCGAGGATGTTTGCGACCGTGTGGTGATTTACTACGGGGGACGAATCCAGGCGATGGGTGCGCTCAAGGAACTGCTGGCCAAGCCGGACACCCTGCGCATCACCACCCCGGTGCTGCCGCGGGAGACCCTCGAGCGCGTGCTCGAAGTCATCCGACGCGACGCCGCCGCCGACCAGGTGCAGGTGGACAATCCCACCCAAAATCTCGAAAGCTATTTTCTGGAAGTGGTTCAAAAGGCGCGCCGGGAGGCGGCGGAAACCAGCGGCGCCACCTCCGGCGCGCGAGTGGCCCCTTATTTGCGCGCCGGCGGAGAGGATCGGCCGGCAGCGGAAAGAATTCTTGAGCGCCTCGCCCTGCCGGCGGCGGCACAACCGCCGGCGCCCAAACCCGCCGCTCCCGTGGCCGCGCCGTCGCCGGACGACCGGAAATTGGAAGCATTGGCCAAAGCCAATGCGCCTGCACCGGCGCCTGTCAAACCTTCACCGGCTCCCGAATCCAAGCCGGCGGATTTGTCCAAGGCCGACGAAAAACTGTCCGCGCTGCTCGGCGGGAAGAAACGATTGGGAAGGTGACTGGATGCGACAGATTCTCGCCATAGCTGGATTGACTTGGAAGGCCGCCTTCCGATTCCGGCTGTTCCTCGTCATGGCGGTGCTCTTGCTCGCGTCCGTGGTTGGCCTGCCATTGATCATCAAGGACGATGGCACGGCGCGCGGTTTCACGCAGATCCTGTTGACCTACACCCTGAGCATCATCACGATGCTGCTCGGGCTTTCGACGCTGTGGCTGGCGTGCGGAACGCTGGCCCGGGACATCGAGGAATGCCAGATCCAGGTGGTGGCCACCAAGCCCGTCGCCCGCTGGCAGATCTGGCTGGGGAAATGGCTGGGCCTGGTGTCGCTCAACGCGGCGTTGCTGGCTTTGTCGGGGGCCTGCGTCTATGGGCTCTTATACTGGCGTTCCGCAAGGCTCCCGGTGGCCCAACAGAAGATTTTGCGCCAGGAAGTGCTGGTGGCGCGCGGTTCGGCCAAGCCATCCAACTTAAACGCGGAGATTGAAGCCCAAACCGACCAGGCTTTGAGGCGTGTGCTCACGAACACACCCGTGGCTCCGGCGGAAATCCCGGCGGTGCGCACGCAAATTCGCGAGCAGGTCAAAATGCAGTATGAACTGGTGCCGCCGGATTATGCGCACCGGTGGCAGATTGATCTCGGTTTGGCGAAAAATTATTTGCGCGACCAGCCGCTCCAATTGCGCGTGAGATTCAACACCGCCGCGTGGGACGTAAACAGCACCTACCTGGCGTATTGGCGAGTGGGCGCGACGAATTCGCCCAATGTCTGGGAACCGCCCGTGCCGATGAGTCTCTCCGCAAACACGTTCCATGAATTTCAAATCTCCCCAAATCTTTTCGACGCCCATGGCGTGTTAACGGTCATTTTTATCAATCCCAACAATACGGCGCTTACCTTTCCGCTCGATGAGGGAATTGAAGTGCTGTATCCGCAGGGCGGTTTTGCGCCGAACTTTGCGCGCGGCCTGGGAATCATATGGTGTTGGATGGCGCTGCTCGCCGCGCTGGGATTGACGGCGGCAAGTTTTCTTTCGTTTCCGGTGGCGGCGTTCTTCTCGCTGGCCGTCCTGCTGGTCGTCCTGTCTGGCGGCGTGCTCGCCGAGGCAGCGGATGCCGGCACAATCGGCAACGGAGCCCCCGGGCCTGTTGACGTCGTGGTGATTCCGATCTTCAAGGCCCTGCTGGTGCCCATCCATCTAATCGGGGAGTTTTCGCCCATTGACGCGTTGAGTACGGGGCGCAGCATCCCGTGGAGTGAGTTGGGGGCGGCGTTCGGCCAGATCGTACTGCTCTTTGGCGGTGTGACGGCCATCATCGGCATCGCGCTGTTGCATCGGCGCGAACTGGCCACGGCCCAAGGCAGCCAATGAACAGCCGCGCCAGAAGAATCCTCCTGCTCCTGCTGGCCGCCGCCTTGCTCGCCGGTGCGGGCCGCGTGCAGCAGTCTTTAAACCGCGACCGGGACACGCTGGGCCTCACGCAGACCGCCACCCTCCAGAATGCCCCTCCCTTGCTGGCGTTCACCACCGTCGCGCTGGGCGGCTTTCGCGGCTTGATTTCCAATTACCTTTGGATTCGCTCGAATGACCTCCAATTGGACGATAAGTATTTCGAAGCCGCGCAACTGGCAGACTGGATTACGGACCTCGAGCCGCGCTTCGCGACCGTCTGGGTTTTTGAAGCCTGGAACATGGCCTTCAACATTTCGGTGAAGTTCAAGGATTTCTCCGACCGCTGGAACTGGCTGCAACGCGGCATCGAGCTGCTGCGCGACCGCGCCTTGCTATATAACCCGGACTCCGTCCCCATTTATCAGCAACTCGCCTGGTTCTATCAGTTCAAGATGGGCGGCTACCTCGATGACGCGCAGGTCTATTACAAGGGGAAATGGGCGCTGGAAATGATGCCCTTCTTCGGTCCCAAAGGGACCAATTTCACCGCCCTGGTCAACCCGCAAACCGCGCAGGAAAAGGCCAACGCCGCCGGGTTCAAGGAGAAATACAAGATTGACCCGGTCTTCGCCGAAAAGGTGAATTCCCAATGGGGCCCGCTCGACTGGCGGTTGCCGGAGGCGCATGCGATTTACTGGGCCTCGGTCGGCCTGCAAAAGGCGAAGGAAGATCCTGACAAGGTCAAACCGGGCGACCTCATTCAACTGCGCCGCGTGATCTACCAATCCATGCTTCAGGCATTCCATCACGGGCGCTTTATTGCCAACCCCTTTACCAATCAGTACACGTTGGGGCCGAACCTGGACCTGGTGGCCAAGGTCAACAACGCCTATTTGACCGAGATGAAGGAAGACCCGCCCAGCAGCAATGAAATCGCCGTGGCCCACCGCAACTTCCTGCGTGATGCGGTCTATTTCCTTTACTCCAACAACCGCGTGGCCGAAGCGGCCAATTGGTATCGTGACCTTGGCCAGCGCTATCCCGATAAAACCATCCTTGACAAGGTTCCGGATTCTCTTCCGAAAAACCTCACCTTGGATCAGTATGCGGCTGACCGCGTGCAGGAAGACATTGGTGATTTTTCAGAGGAACGCACCATCTCGGATATCCAAGGATTGCTGGGCACCGCCTATTACAACCTGGCGATTGGAGAAGATGACCATTACCAGGGGCTTTTGTTAGAGGCCCACCAGCTTTATGAGAACTATCAAAAAAGATTGCAAGCCTTCGACACGACCAAGCGCATCGTTCTTCCTCCTTTTCCAACCATGAACCAAACCGTGCGGAATAGTATTCTTGATCCGAAGAACGGTGCGCCCTATGCCATGCGCGCCGTCATCCGCACCCAGTTGGGGCTGCAGCCGGAGTCCAGCAACCCTCCTGCTGCTTCCACTAACGCCCCGCCGGAGTCCGGGACCAACACCGTGGAGAACCCCGCCACCAATTCAACGCCGCCGTAACCCTGCAGTAGGACAGGCGTCGCGCCTGTCTCTGACTTTCAAATCAGTATAATTTGTCCCACCCGTGACGAAGACGAATTCCAACGACGGCCCGACGCGGGACGTTCGACCGCGCAGCGAGCGTCCCCTCCGCGTCGGCTTGATTTCGCTCGGCTGCGCCAAGAATCTGGTGGATGCCGAGGTCATGCTCGGTTCGCTCCTCCAGCACGGCATGGAAATCACCAATGATGCCGCGCAGGCCGACGCGGTGATCGTCAACACTTGTTCATTCATTGACGCCGCACAGGAAGAAAGTGTGGACGCCATTCTCGAATCCGTCGCGCTGCGCGAGGCCAACCGTCGTGGCCAGGCCGTCATCGTGTCGGGTTGCCTGCCGCAGCGCTTTCGCGGGGAGCTGCCGCAGCTCCTGCCGGAGGTGGACGCTTTCATGGGCATTGATCAAGTCACGCGCGTCGGCCAAATCGTGGAGGATGCGCTCCAGAACCGGCGCAACCGGATGGGGAAACAGCCCACATCGCAGAGTGAATTCCGGCCCGCGAAAGCAAAAATCACCGGACGGATTGCGGTATTGGAGAAGAATCGTGCCGCCGAAGAGCGTGTTCGCCCCGCTGAGACCGGATTTCCCCATTTAACGCAACCCGCAACCCGCAACACCTCAGCCGCATCCGTGCCAATCCTCGAGGTCACCCCTCGTCCCGCCTTCGTTCCCGATTTTGCCACGCCGCGTTTTCGTCTTACCCCGCGTCATTTTGCCTACGTCAAAATCGCCGAGGGCTGCAACCATCCGTGCAGCTTTTGCATCATTCCCCGGATGCGCGGTCCGCACCGCAGCCGCCGGCAGGCGGACATCGTGGCCGAAGTGCGCGCACTCCTTGCCGATGGGGTCAGGGAAATCAACCTCATCTCGCAGGATTCCACCTACTATGGCCTTGATTTGCGCCGGCCCGCAGCAGGCATCAGTAGCCCGCAAGAAGCATCACACCCTTCGCGCGCGATTTCGTCGCCGGAAAAGTTCTCCGCCACGGTAGAATCCCTGCCGGCCAATGCCGCCACGCTTTGCACCCTGCTGCGCGACTTGAACTCCCTGCCCGGCGATTTCTGGATTCGACTCCTTTACACCCATCCGGCGCATTGGACGGATGAACTCATCCAGACTATTGCGGGCTGTTCCAAGGTGGCGCGTTATGTGGACATCCCCCTCCAGCACATCCATGAGAACATGCTCGAACGCATGCGGCGCGAGACTTCCCAGCAATACCTCGTGGACCTGCTCCGCAGAATCCGCGCCGGGGTGCCGGGCATCGCCTTGCGAACGACGTTCATCGTGGGCTTTCCCGGCGAAACCGAACAGAGTTTTGCCACGCTGCTCGATTTTATCCGCGAAACCAAATTCGAACGCCTGGGGGTGTTCGCCTATTCCCGCGAAGCGGGCACGCGCGCAGGTGCCATGGCCGGCCAGATTTCCGAACGGGTGAAGCAAAAGCGCCGCGAACTCGCCATGGCCGAGCAGCGCCGGATCGCCCGGAAAGTGTCGGAATCGTTTGTGGGCCGTGACATCAAAGTTTTGGTTGAAGGCCCGGCCGACGCGAAACAAGGGACGCCAGCCAACGTCAGCTCCTGGGAGCACGGCTGGCTCCGCAGGCCGGCTGCCCGCGCCCCGCGTACCACGGCGGGCCGCTGCTTCATTGCCCGCGGCGAAGCGGACGCCCCGGATATTGACGGACGGGTCTTCGTTCGCGGCCGGTTGCCCGTGGGCGAATTTGCCCGCGTCAAAATCGTGGGCCACACGGACTACGATTTGCTGGCCGAGCCGGTTTGATTTTGCCATGACAATCCGGCCCTCCGGACGTACATTCCGCACGATGGCCAAACCGCCTTTGATTCTCGTATCGCCCAGCATCGAAAAACGAGGCGTTGAATTTCACGACCTTTCGGTGAGCCTTTCGGTCCAATACGATCTGGCGGTGCTCCAGTCCGGCGGCATTCCCGTGACGGCTCCCACCACGACTGATCGCGCCGTGCTGGCCGAATGCGTGCGCCGCGTGGACGGCGTGATGCTCACGGGGGGCGACGACATCAACCCCGATCTTTACGATGCGGATTTGCCGCGGCCGGTGCGCCGGACGGTGGGCCAGACCCCGGACGGAGGCGGGCGCGATTTGCGGGAATTGACGTTGATTGACGAAACGTTCCGGCAGCACAAACCGCTGCTGGCGATTTGCCGGGGCCACCAATTGCTAAACGTGGCGTTCGGCGGCGGGTTGGTGGCGGACATCCGGCGGCAGGTGCCGGGTGCGCTGAATCATCAACGGATGGACCAGGCGGAGGATTTGGTGCACGAAGTAGCATTGACAGCGGGGTCATTACTGGCCAAGATTGCGGGCGAGCGGATTGTGGGCGTGAACAGTTCACATCATCAGGCCGTATGGCAGCCCGCCAAGCCCCTGATGGCGGTGGGAAGGAGCCGTGACGGCATTGTGGAGGCAATGGAGTTGCAGCCGGAGGCCGCCAGGGCGGTGCCGTTCTTGTTGAGCGTGCAATTTCATCCCGAACGGCTGGCCGCAAAGTCCGCGCAACATCGCGCCATATTTGACCGGTTTATTCAAGTCTGTGCGCAGCCAAAGGGCCGCATATTATGAAGGGTAAAATTCTGGTCGTTGACGATGAAGCCGACATCCGGCAGTTGTTGAGCGCCATTCTGGAGGAGCAGTATGAGGTCGCCGAGGCCGGCAGTGGCGCGGCGTTGCAGAAGCTGCTGGCCCAGGACGCGCCGGACGTGGTGTTGCTGGACGTGAAACTGCCGGACGCCGACGGCCTGGACCTGCTCCCGCAAATCAAACGGCGCTGGCCGGACACGGAGGTCATCGTGTTGAGCGGCCACGGTACCATCACCATGGCCGTGGAGGCAGGCAAGCGCGGCGCTTACAATTTCCTGGGCAAGCCCTTCGAAGCCGAAAAGCTGCTGGCCGACGTGAAGTGCGCCCTCGATCGCAAACAGCAGAGCGAGGAGAACAGCTCACTCCGGCGCGCGTTGGAAACCATGAGCGGCACGGCTTCGCCCATCTTCCGCAGCGCCGCCATGCAGGAAGTCGTGCGCACCGTCGAACGCATCGCGCCCAGCGACGTGACAGTGCTCATCACCGGCGAAAGCGGCACGGGCAAGGAAGTCATCGCCGACCTCACCCATGCGCTCAGCCCGCGCAGCAAGGGCAAAATCATCAAAATCAACTGCGCCGCGTTGCCGCGCGAGTTGATTGAAAGCGAGCTGTTCGGTTCCGTCAAAGGCGCCTTCACCGGCGCGCATTCGGACCGCGAGGGCCTGTTCCGCCAGGCCGAGGGCGGCACGCTGCTGCTCGACGAAATTTCCGAAATGCCCGTGGATACGCAAAGCAAATTGCTCCGGGTGTTGCAGGACCAGGAGGTGCGGCCCGTGGGCGGCAAGTCCAGTTACAAAACCAACTGCCGCTTGATCGCCTCCACCAACCGCCAACCGCAGGAGGCCATCCAGGAGGGCAAGCTGCGGGAAGACCTCTATTACCGCATCAGCGCCGTGTCGGTCCATTTGCCGCCGTTGCGCGAACGGCGCGAGGACGTCATGCCCCTGGCCAACGCCTTCCTGAAACGCTTCGTGGCGCAAGCCAACCGGGTCATCCGCGGTTTCAATCCCGCGGCGGTTGACCGCCTCACCGCCTTCGAGTGGCCGGGCAACGTCCGGCAGTTGCAGAATGAGGTCCAGCGGGCCGTACTGTTGTGCGAAGGCGATTGGGTGGATGCCGCCGACCTCTCGATCACCAACATCAGGACCAGCCCGGCGGAACATCAGGATACCGACTTCACCCTGTTGGAAGGAGTCGAACGCAACGCGATTGTGCAGACGCTTAAGGAAACCGGCGGCAACAAGCTCGAAGCCGCCAAGCGCCTGGGCATTGGCCGTCAAACCCTCTACAACAAGATCAAGGCCTACGGCATTGAAGTGTGATGGGCGGCGGCGTCTTGCCGGCTCCCGCTATCCGTTTTTGAACTGATTAAATGCCCGGCGGCGGCCAGACCAGCTTGGGTTTATTGAACTGATTAAACGCTTGGGGAAGATCAATTTGGTACATGTAATCCAATTCATAAGTAGAGGTGAATTCGGTTAGCTGGTACGTGGATTCAATCTGATGCCAATTGACCGACCCGTCACAGGTGAGGGTGTTGAGGCCGTCGGGAATCAAGGGAGCGGTGCCGGGGCGATGGT
>JBEKMW010000010.1:0-69271 GCA_049523455.1 Verrucomicrobiota bacterium
TGGAAACCGTGGCTAAAATCCAAGAAATGACCCTCCGGCAAATCCTCAAGAAAGTGCCGGGGGTCACAAAACGCAAATGACTCCGATTACGAAAGATGCACCTTGTTTTAGCGCCATTCGGTTTCCAACCCGCAAGGCTCGCCAATTCCAAACGACTTCGGTTTTGCCGACGGTCTGCCGACTGGAAGTCGGCGATACAGCCGGCTGGAAGCCCGCGCTACGACGCAATGACGCAAAACGCACTGTGCCAACTTCGGTTTTCGGGCTTTATGCAGCCGTGATCTCACCCGGACCGCGCAAACCGCCCATCGTAAATCGTAAATGACGGAGTTTGCAATTCCGCCCCGGCGGGGTGACGTTGGCGCGTGGAAGTGTCGGAAAACATCCGGTGCCCGTATTGCGGGCAGGCGTTTGAGGTGGTAATTGACACGACGTTGCCGTTCCAGCGATTCACCACCGATTGCGAGATCTGCTGCCGGCCTTTTGAGATCGTTGTCGAGTGCGAGCCGGGTGAAATTCTGAGCTTGGATGCGCTGGCTAATTGAGGCAGCTTGCGCTCATGCATGATTTTGCAACCAAGGTCCTGTGGGTTTATATCGTCCTGCTCCTCATCGGCGGGTTGATCGGTTTCTTCAAAGCCGGTAGCAAGGTGTCGCTCATCACCTCGGCCATTTTCGCGGCATTGCTGGTGTTGACGGCGGTGCCCGGCGTGTTTCAACCGGGATTCGGGCGCGGTTTGGCCAACGTCATCATGGCGGTGCTGCTGGTGGTGTTTGCCGTTCGCCTGGCCAAGACGAAGAAATTGATGCCCAGCGGTTTGATGTTGTTTGTAACCATTGCCGCGCTGGCTCTGCAGAATCTGTTGCGCGGCTGAACCGTGCGTCCCGTCCGTCGCGCAGTGCTTGCAATCCGGCCCGATTTGTGCCAAGTTCACAGTCGTATTCTGAATGATGAGTGTTTGTCATTCTAATTACGACGAAAACCAGGGATTTCCGACAACTCGCCCCGAGGCCCCGGTGCCTCCATGCCGTTTTCCCTGCCAAGCCCGAATAACCTCAACGAAAAGGATCCAATGAAAACTCGCAATGCAACTCTTGTCGTGCTGGCACTCCTCGCCACCCTCAACGTGCAACTCATGACTGCGCTCGGCCAGGGCAGCCTCACGCCGCCGGGGCCGCCCGGGGCCACCATGAAAACGCTCGAGCAAATTGAGCCGCGCACTCCGATTTCCGCGCTGCCCTACACCATCAGCGCGCCCGGTTCATATTATGTAACCACCAACTTGACCGGCCAGAGCGGCTCCAATGGCATCACCATCACCACCGGCAACGTTATGCTTGACTTGCGCGGCTTCACACTGGCCGGCCTGGCCGGATCGCTGGACGGCATTCTCACCAGCGGCGCGGTGACGGACGTGACCATTGTGGACGGCACGATTTCTGGCTGGGGTGACAGCGGGGTCAACGCCGACACGGTCACCGCGGGGACGTTTGAACATCTGAATCTCTTGAACAACCAGTATGATGGCATGGTGCCGGGCGGTTACAGCCGGATCCGGGTTTGCCTGGCCAGCGGCAATGGGAATGACGGATTCGGAGACGACACCGATGAGTACGAGTGCACCTTCGAAGATTGCACCAGCATCAATAACGGGTTCCGCGGCTTTGAAACGCTTTGGGACTGCGCTTTTCTGAACTGCCACGCGGTCAATAATTCTTATGACGGCTTTGAGCCTTATTACAAGTGTGTCTTGCGGGATTGTTCCGCCAACTACAACGGCGGCTGGGGATTTTGGGGGCCGTGGCCCGGCAACACCTTGACGCAGTGCCAGGCGGCCGAAAACGGCAGCGGCGGCATTGAGGTGGACAACGCGGCGTTGAGCGGTTGCACCGCCAACTACAACTCCGGGGACGGAATTGACGCCGGTTCGGGCAGCTCGCTTTCGGGCTGCGCGGCTTCGTTCAACGGCGGATTTGGCATCTGGGCCTCCAACTTTTGTGCCCTCGCTGAGTGCGTTGCCAACACCAACTCGCTCGATGACGTGTTGACCGATTTTGGCTGCACGCTCAATGGCTGTTCCGCCGGCGGCAGCACGAGCGGCAACGGCTTCAATCTCGGCACGGGCAACACCATCGCTGGCAGCACGGCCTTTGGCAATGCCGTGAACGGCATCAACGCCGGCGACCGCTCCATGGTGCGCAATTGCACCGCCACGTTTAACGTCAACGCCGGCATCCGCGTGGCTTACCAGGGCACCGTCCAGAATTGCACCTCGGGCAACAACGGCGTCTATGGAATCCTTTCCGACTCCAACGGCTACGCCAGCATCCTGGAAAACAACTGCTCTTTCAACGGCCTGCTCACTTTCAGCGGCACCCCAGCGCAGGGGGCGGGAATTCTCATCACCAATTCGCCCGGCTGTCGTGTCGAAGGCAATGTGCTCGATCTCAATTACGCTGCGCTCGTGGTAGCGCCCAATAATCATGCTTTCGTCCTCCGCAACAGCGCCAACGGCAGTGTCTCAACCAATTACTCTCTCGGCAGTGGCAATAGTTGGGGGCCCATCGTCAATGTCACCGCCGGTGGCGATATTTCCACCATTGCCAATTCCAGCCACCCGGACGCGAATTTCATCCATTAAACCGGCAGGCTCGCGTGTTCCGGCTAACCGTCATCGGCACGAACGCTACGCTGACCTGGACCAGTGTTTCCAACCGGCTCTACTATGTGGAGAAAAATCGGAATCTGGGCACAACGAACTGGATAGACAGCGGATTGGAACTGATTTTGCCGGGCGGCACCACGACGACCCGCAGATTCGATGATACCAATGCCGCGGCGCGGTTCTACCGTGTGCAAGCCGTCGTGCCGCTTTCGCCGTAAAGTCATGCACGGGCACGGCCGGCGTCAAGGCGTTGGCAGCCCGGTGAAATTGCCCGGCGAAATTGCTTGCGACTGCGGCAATTGCCCGGTAGGTTTTACGGCCCCTTGGGCGCACCCATAGCTCAATTGGATAGAGCATCTGACTACGGATCAGAAGGTTGTAGGTTCAACTCCTACTGGGTGCGCCAAGAATCACCTCGTCTCCTACGAAAAATCAATTTTCTCAACAGGCTCATAGGCTCTCCGCCGCTGGCGGCCATGGGATCCTCAGACTATTTACCGGCCACCACAAGATGACATGCGTATTGGCCCGCCAGTTTCGCCCCGTCCAACCTGGCCGCCGCTAAAAAACACGAGCGAATTGATTGACCTGAGTCAAACCATTTTGTCCCGCCTCCATGTATGCTTGAAACACTTTATGGCTGAAAACGAAAATATACCGAAACCAACCACCGTGGTTTACGCCTGCTCCGGCTGTTCGGACGCGGGCGAAATTGCGGACCGTGTGGCGCGGCGGCTCACGCGCGAAGGGGCGGCGGAAATGTCCTGCCTGGCGGGTATCGGCGGCCGGGTCAAGAGTCTCGTCCTCAAGGCGCAAAAGGCCGAACGCATTCTGGTGGTGGATGGCTGCCCGCTGAACTGTGCGGCCCACACGCTGAGACTCGCCGGCTTTCAAACGTTTGAGCACCTCGAGTTGCACAAAATCGGCATTCGCAAAGGCTCCTGCCCGGTAACGGAAGAAAGGATTTCCGCCGGCGTCGAAGCCGCCAGGGACATCCTGGCACCCGCGCCCGAAGCGCCATGCGACCCCAATCCGCACGCTGAATTTGCGCTGGTCGAAGCCGGGGTGTAACTAAGGAGAGAAGCCATGCTGGCCATGATTAAATTCAAACGCTTCGATGTGCGGGACCTGATTCAGCGCGGCGTTGAGCCCTTCCCTGAAATCCGCAAGCGGGTGGACGCGCTTAAGCCGGATGAAGGCCTGATCGTGGTTGCGCCCTTCCTGCCGTCGCCTTTGGTGGAAATATTGAACAGCGAAGGATTCACCTCGAAGGTGGAGCGCGGCCACGGCGCAGACTGGATGGTTTACTTCTGGCGCGCGGCGAACATCAGGCCGAATTGAGCAATGCCGCCCAGGGCATGGAAATCAGCGATGGCTATGCCGGCCTGCTCGCCGTTGAACTGGTCAAGCTGGGCAACCAATTGCTTGCCGACCAAGCCGCCGCGCCGGAACGCTGGCAATGCCTGCGCGAAATCCTCGGCCAATTGTCCCACTTGCGCCGCGACGACCATCGCGCCTTGCGCACCCGCACCGATCGCGAGCGCTGGCTCCGGCAAGTGGAGACCGAAGACGCCGCCAACGCCGAGCGCGCCCGGCAGAAGGAGCGAGACAAAGAACTCGCCCCCTATTACGGCGCCATGGAATTCGACCTCAATGCGGAAGCTTTTGACGGCGGCCACGTCAGTCGCGCCGCGGCCGCCGGCGTCCTCGAAACCGAGCTAGACCTGCCGCCCGGCACCCTCGACGAACTGGTGGACGGGCTCGGTGGGGCGAGCGCCAGCCGGGCCGAAGCTTCCGAGCGAAGGCCGGAGCGAAGGCTGGCCAGCCGCCCCGACTTGCCGCGCCAAAGCCAAGCGCCGGCGGACCTGCCGCGCTGTAGCCTCTTGGCGAAGGCGGGAGCTTCTGGTTCGGAGTTCCGCCTTCAGCCTCTGCTAAACCGGCCCGCCCAGAGTCCCAAACCCTGCTTAAATCACACCCAATCAAACTGAATCAAACCAAATCAAACCAAAAAATTTTGAGCAGTCAACGCAAGTCAAGATGAACCAAAATTAAGCGGGCGACGTCTTGAAGGTTTGCCGGAAACCACCGATAGTTCCACCAGCCGCGAACATTTGCGAATACAAGCGGACCTTTTTGCGAATAGCTCGAGCCAATTGATGGCAGGAAAACAGACATCGGCGTTGGTGCTCACCGTTGGCCACTCCACGCGGCCGATCGAGGAATTCATCCGCCTCTTGCAAGCGCACGAGGTGGCCGGCGTGGCCGACGTGCGGACCATTCCGCGCTCCCGTCACAACCCGCAGTTCAATTCCGATTCGCTGTCCGCTTCGTTGCAAGCTGCGGGGATCGGTTACTCGCACTGGCCGGCCCTGGGCGGCTTGCGCCATACGACTGCCGCCTCCGTTAACCGCGGCTGGCGCAACACTTCCTTTCGCGGCTTTGCGGATTACATGCAAACGGACGCGTTCGCGCAGGCGCTGGAACAATTCATCCATTGGGCCGGTCCATCACCCATCGCGCTGATGTGCGCCGAGGCCGTGCCGTGGCGGTGCCATCGCTCGCTGATTGCCGACGCCCTGCTGGCGCGCGGCATTACCGCCGAACACATCATGAGCCGGACCAACCGCCAGCCTCACGCCATGACGCCCTTCGCCAAGGTCCAAGGGCATCAAATCGCCTACCCGGCGACCGATTCGGAAAGCCCCGGGCCCGCGCATTGAACCCCTGAACCTGCCGATCTCACACGACCTTCCGAATATGAATGCGGCCCGCTTGCCTTCCCCTCTCCGCTCCCATTTTGATGGGAGGGGAGAGGGTCAGGACCTGTCGGGCCGTAGCTTCGGAGCGTAAGCCGATGAGGTGAGGGCTCTTTTTCATTCGGTGTTCGAAGTTCGATGTTTCCGGTTCATGGAGAGTGTCCTTTAGTGCCCTTTAGTGTCCTGATCTCGGTAGGGCGTGATGAGGTACGGCGGGACGATACGGCCCGGCAGGCCAGCCTTCGCCGTCCGTCTGCATCTGCGTTAATCTGCGTTAATCTGCGTTTTATCTTTCAGTCTCCATCTACCTGCTCGGTTATTGAAGAAATCGTGGTAGGTTTTCAGGCGAGAGGGCGGAGTTCATAGTGGATTTTTCGCTTTGGTAATCGAACAAAAGGCCAGATTCGTCCGGTCTAATATGGGGTGAACACCCCATAGCGCCCGCAATGATTTCATGCTTTGGTGGTTTCCACGAGCATTGATTCTTTTTGAGTCTTGAGTCGGGCGAGTTGGTCGTTTCTTCAGCGGGGTTCTTCACCCCCACCTCCTTGGCGGCCATCGCCCGAATCAGTTATTGAACTTCTAAAAGGCGCCGTCGGCTTCGTGCGCGCATTGACATCGCCCCAGCAACACCTCAGGCTCAGATCATGGCGTTTGACCGGGACCGGATGAAAGAAAAGGCGGCGGCGCTTGCCGCCAAAGGCGTGTTTGTTGGCACGTCGAGTTGGAAATACGAGGGCTGGTTCGGCCAACTTTACACGCCGGCGCGGTACGAGTATCGCGGCAAGGTTGCCAAGACGCGGTTCGAGCGGGACTGTTTGAGCGAATATGCGGAGGTGTTTAAGACGGTGAGCGTGGATGCGGCTTACTACACGTTTCCGAGCTTGGAATATCTCCAAAAACTGGCGGACGCCGTCCCCGCTGATTTCCGATTCGGCTTCAAGGTGACTGACGCGGTGACGATCAAGAAGTTTCCGAACCTGGCGCGGTTCGGCGCGAAGGCGGGGCAATCGAACCCGGGTTTTCTCAACGCCGATTTGTTCGCAACCGCCTTCCTGAAACCGTGCGCGGACATTCGCCCCAGAGTTGGCGTGCTCATGTTTGAATTTTCGCGGTTCTATCCGAGCGATTACGAACACGGACGGGATTTCGTCGCAGACCTGGACACGTTTCTTGGCAAGCTCCCGAAGGGCTGGCCGTACGCAGTTGAACTGCGCAACCAACACTGGCTGGCCCCTGAATACTTTGGTTGTCTGGCCCGGCACGGCGTCACGCACATTTTCAATTCCTGGGATGCCATGCCGCCGGTTGGTCAGCAAATGGCGCTGCCAGGAAGCCGCACGAATCCGATTCTAATCGCCGCGCGGTTTCTGTTGAAACCCGGCCGCAAATACGAGGAAGCGGTGAAGACCTTCCAGCCCTACGATAAGGTGAAAGAGCCCAACCCGGAGGCGCGGGCCGCGGGCAAAAAGCTGATTTCTGAAGGCGGGAAAGCGGGGAGGAAAACATTCATTTACGTTAACAACCGGCTTGAGGGCAACGCGTTGGAGACGATCGGTGCGATGTTGGAGTAAACGCGTCCCCAAGGTGAGCCTTGACATCATTTATGACAATGGTTGAAGGAACTATTTCAGCAGCCCGGAGTTTTGCTTCAACCATTTCCCGGCGACTTGGTATTCCGGACAAACGTTTTCCACCTCCCGCCAGAAGCGCGCGGAATGGTTCATTTGGCGCAGATGCATGAGTTCGTGCAAAATAATGTAATCCCGGACAAATGGCGGCGCCTGAATCAGCTTCCAATTCAACGAAATCGTGCCGCGCCGCGAGCAGGAGCCCCAACGGGATCGTTGATTGCGGACAGTGACCCGCCGCACGCTCAATTGATGCGCCGCCGCAAAATCAAAAACCTTCGGCGGCAATTCAGCGCCGGCAAGTTTCCACAGATGCTTCATCACCCCGGAACGAAGGTCGCCGTGTACATTGGGAACCCTGACTTTTTCACCGCCAAACTGAACCGTGCCGGTTTCCCCGTTCGTTCTCGCCTCCAGTCTCACCCATTCACCGCGAAATAAAATCCCGGTTCCGATAAACCACTGCTTCGGTTTGACTGGATTGGCCTGGAGCCTGGCGAGTTGGCGGGCGAGCCATTCCGTGTTGCGTTCCGCAAATCGCCGCCCCTCGACGACCGAACCGCGGCTGGGAATTGTCAATCGTGCGGATCCATCCGGGCGCAGCCGCAGCAGATAGCGGCGCGCCCGGTGGTTGCGAATCACGGCCAGCGGAATCTGGCGTCCATGAACCGTCAGGAAATCAGTGTCGGAATCGGATTCGGTCCGCTTCGGAATGAAATTGAACCATGCCATCGGCTTGAATATTTCAAATTACAGCAACGCCAATTGGTGGCCGGCTGCCGGTGCTGGCTCACGCTTTGTGGCCATCAAATACACGCCGGGCCTGCGAGGAGCTTTGCGGAAAAATTTCCCGCCCAGCCGCTGATCCAGCGACTTTGGGTCGGGGAAAAGGAGCGTCTGGCCCATGCGACCCACTGTTTAACTGAAATCACTACGCAGCGCCAGCCGAACCGACAGATTCTCCGCCGCGGTTGAGTCTTGACACCCGGATTCAGTGATATACTGTATGGATATACAGTATGACCGGATTGACGCGCAGACAGCAGCAAATTCTTGATTTCATCCTGAAATGGCAACGGACGCAGGGCACGACCCCGACGTATCAGGAGATCGCGGACCAGTTCGGTTTTCGCAGTCTTAACTCCGTGACGGAGCATGTGCGGCTGTTGCGGCGGAAAGGTTGTCTCGAATCCGAGCCGGGCAAGGCCCGGGCCTTGCGCGTGATTTCCCCGTTGGCAAATTTGCGGAGTCGAATCGCGGACATCCCGCTGTTTGGCTCAATTCCGGCGGGATTGCCGCAGACCCGCGGGCAGGAAGCTGAGGGATGTGTTTCGGTGGACGTGGAAAGCATCGGGTTCAAACCGACCCGGAACGCCTTTGCCTTGCGCGTGACGGGCGATTCCATGATCGGCCGGCACATTCTCGACGGCGACATGGTGGTGTTGGAGCACGGGCCGGACCCGCGCAACGGCCAGATTGTGGCTGCGCTGATTGATGGAGCCAGCACGCTCAAGACGTTCGTGATGAAGGGCGGCAAGCCCTACTTGAAAGCCGAGAACCCGAAATATCCCGACCTCATACCGGCGCAAGAGTTGATGATTCAGGGGGTGTTCAAGGCGCTCATCAGAAAAGTAAAGGCAGAATGAACCATGTCGCGCACCATCGTTCATCTCGACGCAGATGCTTTCTTCGCGTCCGTTGAGCAAGCGGCCGACGCGCGGTTGCGGGGCAAACCCATAGCGGTGGGTGGCGAAACTCGCGGCATTGTCGCCTCAGCTTCCTACGAAGCCCGCAAGTTCGGCGTCCATACCCCCATGCCCACGGCGCGGGCGCGAAAACTTTGCCCCCAGCTCATCGTCCTGCCCGGCGATTACGAACGCTACGAGCAATTCTCCAACTGGATGTTCGGCTACGCCTACGACTTCACGCCCACCGTGGAGCAAACTTCCATTGACGAAGGCTACTTCGACATCACCGCCAACCGCAGCAAACCGTTCGTGGAAATCGCGCTGACCATCAGCAAAGCCATCCGGCAATCCCTGAAGATCACCGTGAGCGAGGGCATGGGTTCAAACAAGCTCGTCAGCCAGATTGCGTCCAAGTTGAACAAGCCCGCCGCGTTTCAGACCGTCCCCCCCGGACAGGAGAAGCAGTTCCTGCATCTGCTGCCGAACCGTTGGTTGCCGGGTATCGGGCCCAAAACCGCCGTGCGCCTGAATGCGGCGGGACTGGCGGACATCGGTCAGATTGCCGCGACGCCGGTGGATTTGCTGGCGCTCCTGTTGGGCAACCAGGCGCCCATCACGCGGCAGTTCGCCAACGGCATTGACGAGCGCCCCCTGATTCCCGCGAGCGAGCCGCAGAAATCATACAGCCAACAGGAGACCTTCAACGAAGACGTGACGGACGAGGAATACGTCGAAGCCGTGCTCCGGCGCATGGCCGACCGATTGTTTGCCACGGTGCGCGAGGAGGGCCGCAGTGTGCGGACGCTGACGGTAAAGGTGCGTTACAACGACCGTGACGAAAACCAGCGCGCCGAAAGTCTGCGCGAACCAACAGACCTGGAAACCGATGCTTATGGGCGCTTATGGGGCCTGTTGGGCGAAGCCTGGCAACGGCGCGTTAGCCTGCGAATGGTGTCGCTCAAATTGTCCAACGTGTATGACGGTGTGTTCCGTAGCGAATTGCCGCTGGAAGCCAATGTGCGCAACCACGAAGCCTGCGAACGGCTGGCCGTGGTGCTGGACGAACTCCGGCATAACCAGGGCTGGTCCGTCGTCATGCGCGGGCATGACTTGCGATTGCGCGATGCCCCTCGTGATTTCGTAGCAGCCGAAGCCTGCCGCGACGAAGCTTCCGAGCGAAGGCGGGTAACGAGGCTCACTTCTTCAAATCGTAAATCGCCAATCGTAAATCGTAAACGGACCGGCTACTACGTTCCGTTGTGCGTCCGCAGTTACTACACGTTTCTGGATTCAACGCTTTCGCCGACAGCCATAGTAAACCTCGCCAAGCAACATGACATTCCGGCCATCGCCTTGACCGACATCGGCAATCTGCACGGCGCGGTGGAATTCGCCCAGGCGGCAGCACGCGCGGGCATCAAACCGATTTTCGGAACGGAATTGCAGGTCGGACAACATCCGCTCTTGCTCTACGTCGAATCCGCCCGCGGCTATCACAACTTGAATCGGTTGCTGACGAAGAGGGCAGAAGGCGGAATGCAGAATGAAGAAGGAGCGGTTGCGACGCAGCAGCGCCGCCCGATTCAGTTTGAACGTCTGGACGGTTTCACGGACGGCTTGATTGCCGTGAGCACAGACTTGCGGCTGGCCGAATTGTTTCCCGGTCGCTTTTATCAGATGATCACAAAAGGACACCTCTCACATGGTAGGGCCGACCTGCTGGTCGGCCAGGACGCGCGGCAGCGCGCCCCTACCGGGTTGGACGGAGCTAAGGACTTTCCCGCCGTTGCGTGTCCGGCGATTCATTACGCGCAGCCCGGCGACCGGCTGAAATACGACATCGTGCAATCCATCCGCACGCTCACGTTGCTCCGGCAAGCGCACCCGGACAAACGCATGGACGGGCGATTTCATTTCCGCACGCCAGCGGAAATGGCGACGGCGTGCCGGGAATACCCGGACTGGCTCGCCCACTCGCTCGAAATCGCTGACCGCTGCAATTTTGAAATGCCGTTTGGCAAGCCGCAGTTTCCCGCCTTCGCGCCGCCGAACGGTTCAACCCCGCGCGAGTTTCTTCACAAACTCGTCATGGACGGATTGCGGCGGCGCTATGGCGAGCGTGCCGCAGCCATGCGCCCGCAAATCGAACAGGAATTGAGCATTATCAGCGCCGTCGGCTACGAAGAATACTTCCTGGTGGTGTGGAACATCCTGCAAGACTGCCGCGCGCACGGCATCGAATGGATCACCCGCGGCAGCGCGGCAGACTCGCTCGTGTGTTACTGCCTCGGCATTTCGAACGTATGCCCCATCCGCTTCGGCCTCTACTTCCGCCGGTTTCTCAATCAGGAGCGCATGGCGCTCAACAAACTGCCGGACATTGACATTGATTTCCCACATGACCGCAAAGACGACGTGGTGGACCTCATCTTCGCCAAATACGGCCGGGAGCATTGCGCCGTCGTGGGCGGTTTCTCAACGTTTCAGGCCCGCAGTGCGTTCGCGGACGTGGCCAAGGTGCTCGGCATGGCCGAACGCGAAGTGCGGCGCTTCACCGAACATTTCCCGTGGAGTTTTGGAGGCGGCTGGGTTCCTGCTGAACACACGCCCAGCGGAGGGGCGAAATTGCGCGACCTGTTGGACGCCAGTCCCGAAAACCGTGACCTACCCCTGAACGAAGAACCGTTCAAGACGGCGCTCGACGTGGCGGAGTTCCTCGATGGCTTCCCGCGTTATCCAAAGATGCATCCGTGTGGTGTCGTGCTTTCGCGCCAGCCGATGCACGAACTGACGCCGACGTTTATTTCCAACAAGGGCTATCCCACCACGCATTTTGACATGGACGCTGTGGAGGTTATCGGGCTGGTCAAGGTGGACGTGCTTGCGCAAGGGGGACTGGCGGCGATGCGCGACGTGAAGGCGTCGCTGGCCAAGCGCGGCGTTGAAGTAGATTTGCAGACTTGCACGGCGCGCAGGGGACTGACGCGCCCTACCGAAAAAAATCGGAAATCGGAAATCGGAAATCGGAAATATGATGACCCGCAGGTTTGGGAAATGATTTCCGGTGGCGCGCGCGCGGTGCATCACATCGAAAGCCCGGCCATGACCGGCCTTTGCCGCCAATGCAACGTGCACGACATTGACACGCTCATCGCCATTGTGAGCGTCATCCGGCCCGGCGCGGCCAACGAAGGCAAGAAACTGGCGTTCACCCGGCGCTATCAGGGGCTTGAGCTGGTGACATATCCGCATCCGTCGCTGGAACCTGTTTTGCGCGACACGTTCGGGCTGGTCGTGTATGAGGAACACATCCTGCAAATCTGCGAAGCATTCGCCGGCTTGCCGCCGGGCCGGGCGGACGTGTTGCGCCGGGCATTGAACAAGCAGAAGCGCGCCGTCATTGAGGAGATTCAGCAGGAATTCTTCGCCTCGGCGCGGGCGCGCGGACACGCGCCCGAGAAGATTGAAGAAGTGTGGGGCCTGGTCGCGGGCTTTGCCGGTTACGCTTTCTGCAAAGCGCATTCGACGGCCTATGGCGTGGAGGCGTATCAATCCGCCTGGCTCAAACGGAATTACCCGGCAGAGTTCATGGCCGCGGTGCTGACCAATGGCAAGGGATTCTACGACCCGCTGGTTTACGTGCTCGAAACCTACCGGCTGGGATTGAAATTCCTGCCACCGACGGTCAACGAACCGGGACCGGACTTCAAAGCTGTAGATGGAAGATGGAAGATGGAAGATGGAGCGTCCGGCGAGGACGCCGAACGCAGCACGCGAGGCGCGTGCGCTCCCCGATACATCCGCGTTCCGTTGACGCGGACCAAAGGACTCACGGAGCGCACGATTAAACGGCTGCTGGCCGAGCGCGAACACGGGCCGTTCACTTCACTGGCCGACTTTCATCATCGCGTGATGCCATCGCCGGAAGAATCGGAAACCATGATTCGTGCAGGCGGCTTTGACGAGTTCGGCCAAACCCGAACCAGACAGTTTTGGGAAGCGCAATATCTGCGGAAGGCAGAAGGAAGAATGCAGAATGCAGAATTTGATTTCGGCGAGGTCGCCAATTTCACTTCTTCATTCAACCTTCTTCATTCTTCATTCCTTCGGGAGCTAACGCGCCGCGAACGGCTGCAGGCCGAGACAGAATTGTTCGGCTACGCAGTGACCGGGCATCCGCTGGAATTGTTTGATGACATTGCCTGGAACACGTATTGCCCGGTCGCGCGGCTGGGCGAACACGTCGGCGAAACCGTGGTAACGTGCGGGCTGGTGGTGGAGCAACGAACGCATCACCAGATCACCGGCGAGCCGATGAAATTCCTGACGCTGGCAGACTGGACCGGCATGGTGGAAACGGAACTGTTCGCGCAGACCTACAAAACGTACGGATTAGCAACTGTGCGTTATCCTGTGCTGGAAGTCACGGCGAGAGTTGAGCCATTTGAGAACGGGCGGGGATTTTCGTTGCGGGTGTTGAGGGCGGGCCAGCCGCGATACAAAACCGCCACAATCCGTTAGGATCGAGCCTGCGCGGCTGCCGGGGTCGCACTGATCTTGCCCCTGGCCGGGTCATAAATGCGGACGGTTTTGCTCATATTTCCCATTTGAAAGATTTGTCCAAGATGGTCGGATGTAAAGCGTCGAGTTTGGCCCTTGATCCTCGCCTAAAAAATTATTTAAACCGCGAAATACGTAAAATACGCGAAAGAAAACGCTTTTTTCGCGTGATTGGCGATTTCGCGGTTCTCTCCATTTCCTATATTGGCACGGTTTTTGACCTTCGCTGTTTTCCTCGTCTCCGTGGTCGCCGGTCGCTGTAAAGCGAGGATTTGGGTTGGTGGAGGTTCCGGCTAGTCTTGCGGCGGCGTCACCACCTGTGCGATTTGATAGGAATCGGCCAAGGTGCTATTGTTCAGGGCCAGATTTTCAGGTTGGTAAGAATTGTCATAATCACATCGAATGGCGACGCTATTGCTCAATGTGGAATCGCTTGCAACCGTCCTGGATTTCGGAAATCCCCACAGCAGATTCCACGATTCATGGATTTGGTCGAGCGCATTCGCCGCGTCCAGTGAGGAATATTGCGCCGATACGTCGGGGTCGAGTTGCAACCCAAGATTTTCCGCATTCTCCATCATCCAGCTCAAGGTGATGTCAGAAAGGCCGGTTTCCGGGTACCCACCGCCCACATCGCAATGGACGCCGCAGAACCAGACTTGTTCAAGCACCTGGCCGTCCACTGGCGGCGAAGGCGGAGTCCAAAGCGTCGGCGGAAACTCCCGCCGCCGCTCGTCAATGGCAAGCGCCTGGTAAGCATTCAAAACATCCGGATGCAAATTCGTGTCAAGGAAACCGTAAATCTGAGGATCAACCCCGCCAAAGATCGCCGGAATTCCCAGCGAGCCAACGGTGTCCCAAACTCCCACCATTTTGACTTTGGCGTCGAAGAGATTGTAATTATTCAAGCTGGCCAGAAGCGCGGCGCGTTGATTCGGATTCCGGTAAGCCTGAAAGGCCGTATTGACCAGATTGTCGTCAAAGGAACCGGTTGGCAGACCGCAGATGGCAATCATTCCCGCCAGACTGCGCGCGGTGTAAGCGCCCCGGCTGAACCCGAAAATGAAAAGTTCATCGTCCTGCTCATAAACGTGGGCGATTTTGGTATAGCCGTCCTTGATTTTCTGAAAGAGTCCGTCGCCGAATGCGCCGCCCGCCAGTTTTTCGAGGGGCGTTCCATCAGAACCAACCCCGTCGTCGTAAAACGCAATTTGGCCGGCTGTGATGGGGATTGCTTTGAATAAGGCATAGACATTGGTGTCGTCTGGGGCGCTGTCCCAAGTGCCGTCGGCACAGAAAATAATGCGTTTGCTCATTTTTGGTCCTTTCCCTTTGGTTCTTCAGTTTTATTCAAAATCCTTCTTTGAAAGATTTGTCCAAAATGGCGGGAAGTAAAGCGTCGATTTTGGCGGAGGACTTGGTCGAATTGCAAGCGCTTCAGCGCATCCATTTTTGCCAATTCTTCCAATCTTTGAGCGTGGCCTCTGCCATGACCTCAGCGGCTTGACGCAGCCATTTCGATTTCCGCCGCGTCAAATCCCGTCGCACCGCTGCCACGGCCCGGCGCGTGCCTAAATGGACATTGGCCAGTTCCAGCCCCATGGCCCGTAACAGCTTTTCCTCATCATGACCACGCGGCAACTGCGACAACTCAATCCGGCTGCAATAGGGCGACAACCGCCGCAACACCCATCCATTTTTGACCAAGAGGAACGGATCAGGCGTGCGGACGGCAGTGGACAGGATTCGCGAATAATAAATCTTGTTGTTCAACAATCCCTCCGCCCAAGCACAGGCCGACGGCAGCAACGCCTTCGCCTCACGCGCGATTTTGCCGCCGCGCCAATCGGCAATGGCGGTGAACCGTTCCCGGCCTAGGCTCCCAAACCCCGTCCGACGGTGCGCCGCACGGAAAGCCAGGCCGCGCTCCGGCATGGCCTGTTTCAGCATCAACATCACCTTCGCCGGCACTGGTCGGATCGTTGGCAGTGCCGCGAATTTTTCCCAGAAGAGCGTCGGATCGCGCAGCCGGCTGGTGGCAATCTCGCGCAGCAAGGGATGCTTCTCGGCCAGCACAAATGGTTCACCGCCATTCTCCAAACCCGTGGTGTAACCCTCAAGAATCGCCGCGCAGGCATTGGCCGGGGCGAACGATAAATGACGAGTCTCAATCGCCATCCAGGCGCTGGTGGCCAGTCGCACCAGATCAATCGTGTAAGGCAGCAGAAACACCTCGTCAAAATCATTGATGCCCCACACCAGCCGTCCCTCGGCATCGCGCCAGGTGCCGTAATTTTCCACATGCAAATCGCCAACGGCCAGCACTGCGGGTGCGCCGGCCGTCTTGGGACAAAGCGCCGGGAAAAGCTGCATCCAGCGATAGAACGTGGCGCGCAGGAACGAAAACGCATCCTGTGCCATCAACTCATGCTTGGCGGCAAGGTCGTCCTTGACCACGCGGATATGACCGGCCAGCCACGTTTCGTACTGCCGGGTCGCCTGCTGGATGTTCATCGTGGACATCATTCATGATACCGGCTGGCTTGTCAGTTCACATTTTTCGTTTGAAAGCTTTGCCCAAATTGGCGGGAAGTAAAGCGTTGATTCGGAGGAGCGGCCGGCGGCACCGGACAAAATTCTTCGCTTCCTTCGGTCCCTTGGTGTATATCACCCGCATGGCATGCGCTGAGGAATTCTTTCATCCACCCAGGGGTCGGCTGCAGTGGATTCGCCGAGCGGCCATTCGTCATTGGGCATTCGTCATTCATTAGACCTTAGGGCTTCGCCATTCGTCATTTGCCCCAAGGCTTACCCACAAAAACACAAAGGAACCAGGTTTCATTCCATGCTCACTATTGCCGGCCTCTCGAAATCTTTTGGCGGACGCGAATTGTTTGATGACGTTTCGCTCACGCTCCAATCCGGCGAACGCGTCGGGTTGGTCGGTCCGAATGGCGCGGGCAAATCCACGTTGCTCAAAATTATCCTCGGTCGGGAAACACCGGACGCGGGCGAGGTGACCTTCTTTCGCGGCACACGGTTTGGCTACCTCCCGCAAGAGAGCGAGCCTGCCGGCAATGAAAGTGTCCTCGACATCGCCATGCCGCACGACCAGGAACACGATGGCCAGTTCGTCGCCAGGGCGAAACAGATTCTCGCCAACCTTGGCTTCAAGCAGACGGACCACGATCGGCCGGCGGGCGAGTTAAGCGGCGGATGGGTGATGCGCGCCCATCTCGCGCGGCTGCTGGCACAAGAACCGGATTTATTGATGCTCGACGAGCCGACGAACCATCTGGACCTCGAAACGCTCCTGTGGTTCCAGGAATATCTGCGCCATTATCCGGGCGCGATTTTGCTCATCTCGCACGACCGTGAATTTTTAAACCAACTCTGCACACACATTGCCGAACTGCGCCAGGCCCGCTTGTTCCGCTACACCGGCAACTACGACGAATATCTCAAACAGCGAGCGGCCACCGAAGCCACGCTCGTGGCCACCGCCAAGGCGCAGCAACGGGAAATCGAGCGGCTGCAACTGTTCGTGGACCGGTTCCGGGCCAAGAATACCAAGGCGGCGCAGGCCCAGAGCAAGCTCAAGCAAATCGAGCGGCTCAAGGAAGACATGGTGCCAGCCCCAGCAGGCCCGGACGCGACAGTGGGTTTCCGCTTTCCGCAACCGCAACGCAGCGGCCAGCGCGTCGTCACATTGAAGCACGTAAAGTTTGGATACGATCTTACCGCGCGGGAGAGCGCCAGCGTCTCGCCGGCGGGACGTCATCGCTCCCCTGATGAGCTACCGCCCTGTCCTGCCAGATTGATATACGAAAACCTGCACTTCGAGGCGGAACGCGGCCAACGCATCGTGCTGGTGGGTCCAAATGGCGCGGGCAAATCCACGCTGTTGAAATTGCTGGCGGGCGTGTTGCGACCACTAGCTGGGGAACACCAGCTCGGTCACAATACGAAATCCGGCTACTTTGCCCAGCATCGGGCCGCCATGCTTAATCCCGCGCACACGGTATTGCAGGAGGCGCTCGAAACACCGCAACGCATTACCGAGCAGTTCGTCCGCACTGTGCTGGGCAGCTTCCTGTTCCGCGGTGACGACGTGTTCAAACCGGTGCGGGTCTTAAGCGGTGGCGAGAAAAGCCGGCTCGCGCTCGTCAAGCTTTTGCTCGATCCGCCAAACCTGCTGCTGATGGACGAGCCAACGACACATCTCGACCTGGCGAGCGTAGACGCCCTCATTGAGGCGCTGCAGCCCTACGAAGGCACGCTGATTTTCATCAGTCACGACGTGCATTTCATCCGTGCCCTGGCCAATCACGTCGTACGCGTCGAAAATGGACGACTCCGGCATTTCACCGGCGGCTACCAATATTATCTCGACAAAACGGCGCAGTCAGCTCGCGTCGCATTGACTTCGGGTTTCGGCGGGGTGAAATCCAATGATTCGAGGATTCGTGGAATGATTCCCTCCGGAGCGGCGCCGCAAATTGACCGCAAGGAGCAGCGTCGCCGCGAAGCCGGGCAGAGGCAGGCACGTTCGCGGAAGCGGCGCGCCATCCAGGAACACCTGGCAATGCTCGAGCAGATGATCGGCGAACTGGAAACCCGCGAGAAGGAACTGACTGCGGAGTTGGAAAAACCGGAAACCTACGCGGCAGGCGGGCGCGCCGTGCAGGTCAATCGTGAGTTGCTGGAAGTACATGACCGGCTGGCTGAAGCAAACTCAGAATGGGAAAGAGCCGGTACCGAAATGACACAATTCGAAGCGGAAGCAATGTAGCGGCAGGCATCCTTGCCTGCCGTAGAGCCGGGCTTCCCAGCCCGGCGGAATAAACGCACGGCTGGGGCCATGCTCTCCGAAAGCGCCGTCGCCGCTGCGCTTTGCCGGCGCAGTCCAAAACGTTTCTGATCAGTGCCGTCGCATACGGGCGCGCTGCTGTCTCGCCTTGTTGTGTGGGCGCAAGTTGGTTACTGTCGGGCAAATGACGGCTGCAAAGCGAATTCAGAACCGGGAGAGACGGTGAGCAAGCCACGCGCAGTGATGGACACAAACGTGCTGGTCGCGGCATTTCGCTCGCGTACCGGCGCGTCCTTTGAAATCTTGCAGCGATTGCGCCGCGATGAATGGACGGCGGTGCTGAGCAATCATCTAATTTACGAATACGAGGAGGTATTGAAAAGAGACGCCGCCACGTTGTCGCTGGCTCTGGATGATGTTGACCAAATCTTAAACGCACTGTGCGCTCGTGGCGAGGAATGGCCGCTGACGCACAATTGGGAGCCAGTGCTGCCCGACCCGGATGATGAGCCGTTGGTGCAGTTGGCGCAGGAATCGGCTGCGCTTGTAATCGTTACGCACAATACGGGCCATTTGCATCCTGCGGCGAAGCTGGGAATTCAAGTCTTGAAACCAAGGCAATTCTTGGCTAGATTGCGACAGTCGAAATGAGCACGCTGGAAGTCAAAATCCCGGACCTGCTATTCAAGCAGGTCAATGAATTCGCCGCCAAAGAAAAGGTGAGCGTGGACCAGATTGTGTCCATCGCCCTGGCCGCACAGGTTTCCGCATCTCAAGCGCGCGAGAGCATTTCATCCAGGGCCAAGCGAGTTGACTGGCGGAAGGTGGACGACATCCTTGATCGCGTGCCAGCCAATCCACCGCTCCCTGGGGACGAAGCCGAATGAAGTGAATTTGCCGGGGTGAGTGCAATGCCGGACAAATTGCGGCAATCTGCCAAGGGCTGCCACCGCTCGTGTTTTTGTCAGTGCCGTCGCATACGGGCGCGCTGGAGCTCGCGCTCCGATTCGCGCTGCTTCAATTCCTGGCGCTTGTCGAATTGCTGTTTGCCTTGGCCGACGGCGAGCGCCACTTTCACCCGCCCGTTCTTCCAATAAAAGGCCAGTGGCACGAGTGCGTGGCCTTTCACGGAGGCCAGACCGAAGAGTTTGCGGATTTCCGATTTGTGCAACAGCAGTTTGCGCGGGGCCTTGGGCTGGTGGTTCTGAATGTTCCCGTGCGAATATTCGTCAATATGCGCGTTGTAGAGCCAGACTTCGTCCTTCTCCACCCGCGCGAACGCGTCATTGATCTGGCCCTTGCCCGCGCGTAGCGACTTGACCTCCGTGCCGTGCAGCACGATGCCCGCCTCAAACGTTTCGAGCACGTGATAATCGCGCCGCGCCTTGTGGTTGGTCACGATGTCCATAGTTCCGGTTTACAATACACCACTTGTCCGGCGGAGGCGCGAACTCGGCGCGCAACGCAGATGGTAAACCGCCAAGGGTAAACGTCTCAGCGCTTGCGGCGCTTTTTGGGCTGGGGACGGACCAGTTCGACCGGTTCGGGCATTTCCCAACCGATTTTTCCCTCCAGCATCTCGCGCAAGGCGATGTCCGCCGCGCCCAGGTTCCCCGGGTCGGAAATCAGCGGGCGCGCCAGGCCGCCGCCGCCAGAATTCAACTGGCGCACGCGGCGCGACACGAGATTGACAAGCACGTTTGGGTTGCCCACCTTTTCGGCGGCTTTTTTGCAAAGTTCGGCGTTCACGAGTTCAGGTCAACGATAGCCGGTAATTATATTCGCGCCGCCGATAAATGCAATAAGCAAATGATAATATTTTGGCCGCTGCAATTTTGTCTGTTTGGGGCGGTTAAATTAAGAAAGCAAATGACGATGAATACACGAACCTTGGGCCGGAATTTGAAGGTTTCAGCAGTTGGATTGGGATGCATGGGCATGTCGGAATTCTACGGACCGCGCGACGACAGCGAATCCATTGCCACGATTCATCGCGCGCTGGACCTGGGAGTAACGCTGCTCGATACGGCGGATATTTACGGCCCG
The DNA here is from genome assembly GCA_049523455.1 of Verrucomicrobiota bacterium. Lineage (GTDB taxonomy): Bacteria > Verrucomicrobiota > Verrucomicrobiia > Limisphaerales > UBA11358 > UBA11358. Next base: position 20,157 of record JBEKMW010000010.1, read on the forward strand.
CACCTGAATGAGGAACTCGTGGGCCGCGCCATTCAGGGCCGCCGCAGCCAGGTGGTGCTGGCCACCAAGTTCGGCATCGTGCGCGATCCACCCACGCCCGGCGTGGGTGGGAGTCCGGCGGTGCGCGGGGTCAGCGGCAAGCCCGCTTACGTCCGCTCGGCTTGTGAGGCGAGCCTGCGCCGGTTGAAGGTGGACGTGATTGATTTGTATTATCAGCATCGCGTGGACCCGGACACGCCTATCGAGGAAACCATCGGCGCCATGGCCCAACTGGTAAAAGAGGGCAAAGTGCGTTACTTGGGCCTTTCCGAAGCCGGGCCGCAAACTCTGCGCCGCGCCCATGCCGTTCATTCCATCACGGCGCTGCAAAACGAGTACTCGCTGTGGACGCGCGATCCCGAGGACACCATGCTGCCGCTTTGCCGTGAACTGGGCATTGGCTTCGTGGCTTACAGCCCTTTGGGCCGCGGATTCCTCACCGGCAAGTTCCGGCGTATGGAGGATTTGCCCGAGGGCGATTGGCGCCGCAACGCCCCGCGATTTCAGGGCGAAAACCTCCAGCGCAATCTCGCGCTCCTGAAACGCGTGGAAGCCTTGGCCGCCAAAAACCAATGCTCGGCTCCGCAACTGGCGCTGGCTTGGGTGCTGGCGCAAGGCGACGATATTGTGCCCATTCCCGGCACCAAACGCCGCGTATGCCTCCAGGAAAACATTGACGCGATGAAAATCGAACTTAGCCGCGAAGATTTGGCACAAATCAATGCCGCCGCGCCCCCCGGTGTGGCCGTCGGCACGCGATACCCGGAAAAAGTGATGCCCATGCTGGGGCGCTGAGTTTGGAGTTCCGCGTTTACGCGGCTCTGTCACCTGAAGGCAATTCCCGGCGAGTCGAGAACGACAGCGTCGTGCTTCAAGAGGGTGGCAACCGCTTGCTTGCGCTGGACGAGCTTTTTCCTTAAAACAGCGGCGCATGTCGGCCAAAACTCAATTCGCTTTGTCGCAATTCCTCGCCACGCGCACGGAATCGGTGAATCGCGCGCTGGACTACTTCCTGCCGCCGGAGAAAGCCCGGCCGGCCACCATCCACCGGGCGATGCGCTATTCGCTGTTTGCCGGCGGCAAACGGATCCGCCCAGCCCTGTTGCTCGCCGCCGCGCAGGCGTGCGGTGGGCGCGAAGCCGACGCCCTCCCGCTGGCCTGCGCCGTCGAATGCATCCATACCTATTCGCTCATCCACGACGATTTGCCGGCGATGGACGACGACGATTTTCGCCGGGGCAAGCCCACCAACCATAAGGTTTTCGGCGAAGGCGTGGCGGTGCTGGCCGGCGACGCGCTTTTGACGCAGGCGTTCGAAATCGCCGCCCAATGCAAAAAGTTCCCGCGCTATCCGCATGACCAAATAATTTTGGAACTGGCCCGCGCGTCCGGCTCGCTGCAATTGATCGCCGGACAGGTGGCTGATTTGGAGGCCGAGGGCAAAAAAATCTCCGAGCCGGAACTGAAATTCATCCACGAGCGCAAGACGTCGGCCCTGCTATGCTGTTCGGTGCGGCTGGGCGGCATGAGCGCTAATTGCACGTCCGCGCGCCTGGCCGCGCTTACCGATTTCGGCTATCACGTCGGCCTCGCGTTTCAGGTGATAGACGACATCCTTGACGTGACGCAAACGAGCGAGCAACTGGGAAAAACGGCCGGCAAGGATGCCGCGGTGCAAAAGGCGACGTATCCGGCGATTGTGGGATTGGAAAAATCGCGAAAAATCGCGACCCAACTGACCGACCAGGCCTTCGCCGCACTGAAAATCTTCAAGGGCCAGGCGGTTGCGCTGGAAGCACTGGCGGAATTTCTTCTGAAGCGGGACCGATAAAGTGCCGAGAGGAGAGATTTCCCGGATAAAATCGCGCATTGAACCCTTGAACCCGATGGATGTTCTGGCTTGCCTTCTCCCCTCTCCATGAACCTCCAAACCGTTCCCTTGATTATCAAGGACTTGCGCAGATTGGGGCTCATGGTCCCAATGCATGCGAAGGGTCGAAAGGAGGCTCTCCATGAATCGGGGAACATGAACCCCGACATCCAATGTCGTAACACCACTCCGCAACACTATTACACCTTCCTGCGCTGAACCCGGAAGCATGAACCCCAACATCCGATGTCGGGAGGAGTGACGCGCCCTACCGAAATCAGGGCAATCAAGGGCGCTAAAAGTCACGACAGGACACTCTCCAGGAACCGGGGAACATCGAACATCGAACATCCAATGAAAGCAAAGAGCCCTCACCTCACCCTGACCCTCTCCCCTCCCATCAGAATGGGAGCGGAGAGGGAACAGCAAGCGGGCAGCATTCATATTCGGAGTCTCGCCGGGCATCGGCCGGTTCAGGAGTTCAATGCGCGAATTGCTTCGGAGAAAATGCCCAGTGTGTGCCACGAACGCAAATCGGACAGCCAATTCCCGCAGCTTCGGCCCGCAAACGCACTCGCGCCGCGGATAGTTTTCGTTTAGGTTTTGGGCAGAAGCATTATGAACGGGCACTTGGGAGCCAATGAAATGCTGACGCTTTTGGATCGATTGAAAAGCGTCATCCAGGATTTTGCCGAGCGGCGGAACAAGTTCGACACCGAATTTCACTCCCGTTTCGCGTTGGAGCAAAAGGCGTTCGAGAAGGCCTCGGAAGAACGACAGAGCCGGGCGGCGGTGGCGATGGCCGACGCCGACGCGGCGTTCGGCGCGGAAAAGGACCGGAAGGAGCGCAAGTTCGAGCGGCGCAAGGACCGCATCACGCGCGCCCACACGATTGCGAGCGAGCAGGTCCGGGAAGGGACCGATCGGCTGGGCCGCCAACAGCACGAAATCCAGGAGCAGTCCAGGGAGTTGGAAATCCGCCGGGACGCGGAACTGGCTGATTCCAAGAACCGCCTGGAGAATTTCGAAACCCGGCTGGCAGACAGCCAGGCGGCTTTTGCGCCGATCGAAAAATCGGCCCGGCGTGACTTTCGTGGCTACGGGCGGTTTCGCCGGCTGCTGGCGGCGGGGCGGCGGCAGCCCGAAAGCAATCTGCCGCCCGATGATGAGCACCTGTTCAACGAATTGCATCAACTCCAACTTGAAACCGGCGAGGAGCTGGGCCGGTTTGAGAAAATCGCACTCCCAAAATTCTTTAAATTCCTTCCGTTGTGGCAGCTGACTCCTGTGCTGTTGGGCGGGGCGGCGGCGGCGATTTTTCTACCGCTGCGTTTGGGACTGAATCTTGCTTTTAGTCACCGGCTCGGGCTGGTGCTGGGTGTCCTTTGGCTGCTGCTGCTGGGCGTTCATCGTTGGGGATGGGCCAGGGTCGGGCCGTATGCCAAAACCATCGCCACGAAGCTGGCCAGGGCCGGGCGTTTGCATGACCGTTCCAGGGTGCAAATTGATACCTGGTTCCAGCAAGAGCAGGAGCGGATTCTGACCGAATTCGAGCAGAACCACGGTCGGGTGAACGAACAGTGGAAGCAACTGCAGCGGAAAGCGCTGGATACCCGCGGCGCCCGGGCGCAGGCCGTGGACGACAAGGCGTTTCGCGCGTTGCAAAAAAACGAACAACTTTATCGCGCACACGTGAAAGTGCTGGAACAGGTCCACACCGCGCAGGTCACTCGCCTGCGCGAGGTGGCCGCCGCGGAAGAAGCGCAGCTTGCCGCCGTCCACGAATCGAAGTTGGCTGCATTAAAGGCGGATCAGCAGGCCCGGCGGCAGGCGCTCGATGCCGAATGGGAAACCGAAATGCGGCCCATTCACCAGGCCCTGCGCGCTGCCGATGCCGCGGCGAAAGATCTGTTCCCCGATTGGGCGCAGCCATCGTGGAAAGACTGGACGCCGCCGCAGGAATTCAAGAACGCGGCCAAATTCGGGCGGCTGGAGGTGGACGTCTGGCGGTTGGCCGAAATGCCGCAAAAGGATTCGCGGCTGACGTTGCCGTTCCGTGATTATTTCTCCGTCCCGCTGCTGCTCAAATATCCCAGCCAGGGTTCCATCCTTTTGGAAACCACCAAGTCGGGCGGCGACGAGGCGGTTGCCACCATCAACAACATCATTTTCCGCCTGTTGTCCGCCCATCCGCCCGGCAAGTTGAGCTTCACGATTTTCGATCCGGTCGGCCTGGGCCAGAACTTCGCGGGCCTCATGCATCTGGCGGACTACGAGGAAGGGCAGATCAACAGCCGCATCTGGACCCAGACCAACCAGCTCGAGGAAAAGCTCGCCGAGCTGAACGAACACATGGAGAAGGTCATCCAGATGTATCTTCGCAACGAGTACGAAACGATTGCCGAGTACAATGCGCAGGCCGGCACCATCGCTGAAAAATATCATATGCTGGTGCTCGCCGACTTTCCGGTGAACTTCAGTGAAACGGCCGGACGCCGTCTGATTAACATTGCCACCAGTGGCGCGCGTTGCGGGGTGTACACGTTGATTCATTGGGACCGCCGGCACGCCCTGCCGCAGGGTTTCGTGGCCGACGAGTTGCGCAAAAACAGTCTGTGCCTTACGCGCGCCGACGGCGGTTTCCGGCTGGACCAGCAACCCGGCGGAACGCGGCTCAAGCTCGATCCCGCGCCGCCTTCGGAATTCGTCACCGATTTTCTCCAGCGTGTGGGCGAACGCAGCCGCGATTCCAACCGCGTCGAGGTGCCGTTCGAGCAGGTGGCGCCGGCAGACAGCGATCTTTGGACGGAGGAAACCGCCGAGGAACTCACCGTGCCCATCGGGCGTTCCGGCGCCACCAAACTGCAGCGCCTGGAAATCGGCAAGGGCACGCGCCAGCACGTGTTGATTGCCGGCAAGACCGGTTCGGGCAAGTCCACCCTGTTTCACGTCATCGTCACGAATCTTTCGCTGTGGTGCAGCCCTGAACAGGTGGAGTTTTACCTGGTGGACTTCAAGAAAGGCGTCGAATTCAAGTGCTACGCCAGCCGCCGGCTGCCGCACGCCAAGGTGGTGGCCATCGAGAGCGACCGCGAATTCGGGTTGAGCGTCTTGCAGCGGGTGGACCAGGAATTGCGCCGGCGCGGCGATCTCTTCCGCGAACTGGGCGTGCAGGACGTCGCCGGTTACAAACGCGCGGGCGGCAAGGAGCCGATGCCGCGCTCACTGCTTATTATTGACGAATTTCAGGAGTTCTTCGTCGAGGAAGACCGGGTGTCGCAGGGCGCCGCGGTATTGCTCGACCGCATTGTCCGCCAGGGCCGCGCCTTCGGCATTCACGTGCTGCTGGGTTCGCAAACGCTCGGCGGCGCTTACACCCTCGCCCGCGCCACCATCGGGCAAATGGTCATCCGCATCGCCCTCATGTGCAACGAGGCGGACGCTTACCTCATCATGGATCAGGACAACCCCGCGCCGCGGCTGCTGACGCGTCCCGGCGAGGGCATCTATAACGATACCGCGGGCTCCATCGAGGGCAACAGTCCGTTCCAGACCGTGTGGCTGCCGGAAAGCGTGCGGGACGGTTACCTGGCCAAAGTGCGCGACTACGCCAACCACAACGGCGGAAATTATCCCGGTCCCTTCGTGTTTGAAGGCAACGCGCCGGCGGACGTGCGGGAGAACCTCGTCTTGCGCGAGGCGTTGCAGGCCAAACCGGCGCAACCGCCGGGCTGGGCGCGACTCTGGCTGGGCGCGCCCAATTCCATCAAAGGACCCACCGAAGCCGTGTTCCAGAAACAGAGCGGCAGCAACCTGTTGATCGTGGGGCAAAGCGAGGAGCGGACCATGACGTTGATGGCCGTGGCGCTCGTGTCGTTGTCGGCACAGTATCCGAACCAGGCCCTGCGGTTCGTGCTGCTGGACAGCACGCCGCCGGGAATTCCGCAACGCGAGTTTTTGGAGCGCGTTATTGCCGCGGTGCCGCATGAAATCATCCAGTCCAACAACAGCAATCTAGCGGATATCATGACCGGTTTGACCAGCGATTTGAAACGGCGCGCGAGTGGTGAAAAATCCGGCGTGCCGGACACGTTCGTGCTGGTTCACGGCCTGCAGAATTACAAGAAGCTGCGGCAGGAGGACGAATTCAGCTTTTCCAGCAGCGAGTCGGGCCCCAATCCCGCGGCGGCGCTGCTCAACCTGATTACCGAAGGGCCCGGCCACGGATTTCACGTCGTTGCCGCGTGCGACACGTACAATAACGTGAGCCGATTCATCGGCCGCAAGACGCTGGCCGAGTTTGAAATGCGCGTGCTGTTCCAGATGAGCGCGAGCGATTCGGCCAGCCTGATAGATGCGCCGGACGCCAGCACCCTCGGCCTGCATCGCGCGCTGTACTACAACGACCGCGAAGGGTATATCGAGACCTTCCGCCCCTACGCGCTTCCCGGTGGCGATTGGGTGGAAGAAGCCGCCCGCCAACTGGGGAAGCGGTGACCCGGGCGACGCGGGTTACGCAGATGAAGCCGATTTTTGCCGCGAAAGAACACCGCTTGGCGCAGCCACGACGGACGGAGCGCGGGTTGTCCCAACCCGCAGCACGGCCACCGGCAAACTTGAGGTAAAAATACGACTGACCGCGTTCGCAAGCGCTGCGGGTTGGAACAGCCCGCGCTCCCAAAGATCTTCGCGCCATGCGAAGGTTCTGACGTACTGCACTGCACAAAACAACCAAGCAATGGACGTCCGGTTCTCCACAATGCCACATCACGCGGCTACCATGTCACGGTCAGAACATTGCTGAAATTTAGCAGGCACAACGGATTCTTCCGTTTAATCGCTGTCAGAATCGAAGAGCTCACGGTGGTCTTGCCCACGTGGAATTCCTCGGGCCGGAAGATGGACTCAAGGCACCGGCTCACACGATCGTTCGGCTCAGGAACCCGTTTTACGGGAACGAAATCCTGATATTTCCGAAAACCACCAGCGCCACGACCTGTGCTGAGAGTAAACGCTTTGGCCGCCTGGGTTTCCGGGTGGGTTATTGTCTGGGGCGGCGGTGAATGCGGCTCGGTGGATTCACCTCGCAAATGCGGTTCGGGAAGGATGAATAACCGGTCAATCTGCAAAACTGCGTTGGTCTCCGCCGTGGCGGTCAACGCTGCGCCGCCAACCAGCATCACCAGTGCGCCGCATAATGTTTTTGCCCACATAAGACCGGTTGCGTGCTTCCAATGCCTCCAAGCTGAATCACCCCGCAAAAAACGGCAAGCGCCAAGTTGCCACCCGCACCGCCGTAATTACTGCGCCGAAACCCGCTTGAGATTGCGCCTCGGAGTGCGGTGGCATGACACCGCTTGGACCCGTGACAAAACTCGCCAAAGGACTGTCTTTATTGGCTTGGGATGGCGGTATGGCAGGAGGGGGGCAAATACACCCCAATACTCCCCATTACACCCCACACCCCCTGCCGGGCCGCAGCCTCCGGGCGAAAGCCAGCCTGCCGGGCCGTAGCCCGCCCTATGCCGTCCATCCTCGGCCGCCCGACGCCGTCCATCTTCGCCCGCGCGTTCGCCGGCAAACTCGCCCCGCCGCCTGAAACCTTTAGCCTTTCCTGTCCACCATAGCCTGGGCGACAGTGGAAGCCATTAGCCTTCGTGTTCAAATTCCCGCCTACAGTTTCCCCTTGGTGCTGGGCAACTGGCCGGCGAGGCGCGGGTCCCGGGCACAGGCGGCGTCCGTGGCGCGGGCAAAGGCTTTGAACAGCGTTTCGACGATGTGGTGCGGTTCATCCCCGTAAAGCAATTCCAAGTGCAAGTTGCAGCGGGCTTCATTGGTGAAGCCCTGGAAAAATTCACGAGCCAGGCCAAAACGAAAGGCGCTCGACATGTCCTGCTTCCTTTCGGAGCGGGCGATTCGTTTGTGGGCAAACTCATTCAGCCCGCGCCAAACCAAATGCGGTCGTCCGCTGAAATCAATGACACAGCGGGCGAGGCATTCGTCCATGGGCACATAGGCCTCGCCGGTAAACGGGTTCTTTGGGTGAAAACCGGTGCCATAGCGGCGCAAGCCGCGCTTATCACCGAGTGCCGCGGCGAACGCCTGCCCGAGCGCAAGGCCGCAGTCTTCCACCGTGTGATGCGCATCCACGGCCAGATCGCCCTGGCACCGCAGTTGCAAATCCATGACCGCGTGCCTCGCAAAAAGCGTGAGCATGTGGTCAAAGAATGGAATGCCCGTGTGAACCTTTGCCTTGCCCTCGCCGTCGAGATTGAGTCGGACGGCGATGCGGGTTTCCTTGGTGTTGCGCGAAATTCTGGCCTGCCGGGTTTTCACGCGGGCATTAAAACAGACTAACGCGCCGGAAACCAAGCGCAATCAGCGAACCGAGCTGGTGGGGGCGGGCGTCGGCGCCGGCGCTTTTTCCAGGTCGTCAATCAGCCGCTGGAGATCGCCGGGGGTAAGGGAAACCTTTTGCGCCGCCTTGAACCAGTTGATGGCGGCCGCCCGGTTTCCCGCGTTCTTTTCGAGTTGGCCCAGATGGGTGGTGAGCTGCTCGAAGACCAGCCGATTCTCCTTTTGATCCTGGGACGATTGGGCCAGCCACCGGCGCACGCCCTCTTCCCAGACGTTCCGGGCACGGTCGGGGTCGTGGTAATCTTCCAGGTAAAGGCGGCCCAGTTCATAGAGGATGTCGTAACTGCCGGGATTGTTGCGCAAGCCTTCGTGCAGAAAAGCGTCGGCCTCGGCGTATTTGTGCATGCGGGTGCACAAATAAAAGGAGGTGACGGCATAGGTTTGGACGTTGTTGGGGTCGAGTTCGGCGGACAATTTGAGCCAGGGCAGAATCTCGCGCACGTTGTCGCTGCCGCTCAAGTCGCCGGTGGGGCCGCCTTCGTCCAAATGGGTGTGGCGGTCCGGAAAGAAGTGGCGGCCAAAGGCGTCAATCCAATTGCGTGGCGGCCCGAGAAAGCTTTCCTCTTCACCTTGGTTCTTGCTGGTGACGGCGCCGGTGTCCTCGGCCATGTGCGGCGTTTCAAAGTTTTCGCGGTTGTCGAAGATGCTCGGATAATAGCCGCTGTGATAATAGACGTCGGCCTTGCGGTAAAAATAGCCGGCAAACAGTTGGCGGCTGCCGCCCAGCAGGACGGTGAGCGGATCGCCCGATCCCGCGTGGCTGGCCTGCCAGGCCTGATACCGAGGCGCCAAATACGCCGCCAAGCCGAAGCACAGGACCAGAAGGGCGATCAGCGTCAGGCAGAGTGGGCGGGCGGGGCGCATGGCGCAAAGGTCAGTTGACGGGTTTGCGGCGGAAGACCAGGCAGGTGGCCAGCAGGAAAAACGCCGTGTAGGCCAGCGCATAGAGCAGCGCCAGGCTGAAATAACTCCAGCGAATCAAGGGCCATTCGTGAACGATCAAATCCCGCGTATCGAACAATTCGAGATGCGGAATGGCGAAGTAAACCGCATACACGATCGTCCGGCCAAGGCCGGGAAACTGGAGGGCCACCTGGTCGAGATGCCGGCCCACGAACAGGATGAAGGCGACCGCCACGAGGATGATGGTGGCGTTGGACGACGGCGCCGCAAACACCAGCGAGCCGAGCAGGGAGAGAGCCACGACGATGCCCAGCATAAACCAGTGCAAGGTGGCGGCCTGAAAGTAATGCGCCCAAGGCCATTGGTGCTCCCGGCTGGCCGCCAGGGCGCCGAAAAACAGGTAAAAGCAAAGCAGCGCCAGTCCGCAGGCGAACCAGCAGCCGAAGAATTTTCCCAGGATCAACTGCGGCCGCGTCAACGGTTTGGCCAGCAACGGCAGCAGGGTGCGATTTTCCCGTTCGGTGGGGATTTGGCGTGCGGCGGTGGTGACGGCGATGACCAGCGAGGCGATCCAGATGAGCAGCAGGCAGATCGCCTTGAGGAAGCGGATAATCCGGTCGTCGTTGAAGATATTGACCGACCCCATGAGCAGACAAATGAGGGCGGTGAGGATGAACAGGACATAAAAATCCTTCCGCCGGTAGAGTTCCTTGATGACGATGCCCGCGACGGCGAAGATGTTTCTCATGGTGTGGCCTGCGGTTGAAAGCCGATGATGTCCAGAAACGCCTTTTCCAGATTGGCGTGGCGGTTGCCCACCAGGTCGGCGACGCGGCCCACCGCCTTGAGTTCGCCCTGGCTGATAATGGCCACACGGTCGCAAATGGTTTCCACCTCTCCCAGTTCGTGCGAAGAGAAGAAGACGGTTTTGCCCTCGTTCTTGAGGCGCTGGATGACCTCGCGCACTTTCATGCGGCCCAAGGGGTCGAGGCCGCTGGTGGGTTCGTCCAGGATGAGGAGGTCGGGATTATTGATGAGCGCCTGGGCGAGACCGATGCGCTGCTGCATGCCTTTGGAATAAGTCTTGATGGCTGAGCGCCGGGCCGGTTCCAGTTCCACCAGCTTGAGCAACCGGTCAATACGCCGATCCGCCTCCAGCCGCGGCAAGCCAAAAATCTTGGCGTAAAAGCGCAGCAATTCCTCGGCCGTGAGGAACTTGTAGTAATAGGTCAGTTCGGGCAGATAACCAATGCGCTGGCGGGCAATGGGCTGGCGCACGTCAATGTCGAATAGATAGGCCGCGCCGCTTTTGGGGGTTACGAAGCCCAGGAGGACGTTCATGGTGGTGGTCTTGCCGGCGCCGTTGGGGCCCAGAAAGCCAAAGACTTCGCCCGCGTTAACCTCCAGATCAAGCCCGGTCAAAGCGACCTTGAGGGTCTTGCGGAATTCACGGCTGCTGAACTCGACTCGCAGTTTGTCGGTTTTGATGATGGTGCTCATGAGTGCCGCCCGCCTGCGGGAGAGTCTTTTCTAAACGGAACATTGCGACAAATCAACTGGCAAATAAAGCGTCCGTGATCCGGGGCGCATCCGCGCACTGCCGCCGGCGCGCGGCCTTCAGGCCGCTTCAATGTCCGAGCGGGAATCAACAAACGATTGGGCTGTGGGCTCTCGAACGATGAAGCGGCGTAAACGCCACGCTCCGGCGCTGTTGTAATCGGGGGCAATGTCAAGCTGCGTCCGGTGATCCGGTGGGCATCTGCCTGCGAACTATGGAGATTCATACGACTTGCTGAATTTAATCGGACTTGAATGATTGGCGCCAAGGCAGGTGGTTCCGGTACCGTTCCAGGCGCTGACGCATGGTTGAGTCGTCATTGCCGGGCCCGGCGGCCTCAGCGAGCGTGGCGGCTTGTTGTTCGGTTTGAATGGCTTGGTCAAACCGGCCCAGTTCGGCATAGGCCATGGCCAGCGTGTCCAGCACGACCGGCTGATTGGTGCCAGCCAGCCGGCCGGCCCGAAGGGCAAGCGTGAGCGCTTGATTGCCGTCCCGGATCTGCGCATTTTCGTCCGCTGCCAGCACCCGGGCCAGATAGATCACCATTTGAAGATTGTCCGGCTCAATTTGCAGGGCAGCGTGAAGATTTTGGACGGCTTCGGCGTCGTGTCCCTGTTTGAGCAAGAGCCGGCCCATAAGAAAACGCGGCGACGCATAGTCGCCGTCCAGCCGGATGGCTTCGGAGAATTCGCTTGAGGCTTCATCCAGGCGGCCCAACTCCAGCAAGACGATGCCCAGGCTATTGTGTGAAAGTGGCGATTGGGGGTCCAATTGCACGGCTTGACGGCAATACAGCAAGGCTGCCTGTGGCTGTCCGCGCGTCAGAAGCAACTTGCCAAGATTGTTGTAAACCTCGTGGCGATGAGGATCTAGCTGCAGTGCCTTCTGATACTCTGCCAAGGCGGCGTCCGGTTTATTTTGCGCTTCAAGGGCCGCCCCCAGATTGAGGTGAGACAAGGCGTTCTCCGGTGTGACTGCGAGCGCGTGGGTAAACAGAGATTCACTGTCCCGCCAGAAGGTCAATTGTCTTTCGGTGACGATGATGCAGGCGGGCAGGATTAGCAGAGTGGCTGCAACAGACGGGGTTTTCAAGAACGGCCAGCGCCGCACCGCGTCCCGGGCAAGGAAGGCGAGAGCGATGAAAATTCCGATGAGGGGGAAATAGGTGTAGCGGTCGGCCATGGCCTGGTCGCCCACCTGCACCAAGCCAATGACCGGGACCAGGGTTCCAAGGAACCAAAGCCAGCCGACGAGCAGATAGGGGCATTGCTTCCGGGCAAAAATGACGAGGGCGGTGGCAAGAGCCAAAGCGACCGCCGCCGCCAGGACCGAAAGCCAAGCGATGTGGATTGGCAGCGGATAAAATACCGCCAGATGAATCGGGCAGATGGTCTTTCCCAAATAACCCGCGCAAGCCACGATGGCGTTGGCGAACCGGAACGGCAACGGCACCTTGGCCAGCGCCGCCACGGCGTCGTTTTTCTGCACCAGGAAAGTGATTACGGATGCAGCGGCAGCCAGCAGGAAAAACGGGATTTTCTCGACGAGCAGGCGTGGAAGCAGCGCCGTTGGAGCTTCGGCAGTTATCACGGTGAAGCGTTCGAGCGGCCAATAGTCCAACAGCAGCATGACGAAGGGCAGGGTGACCAGCATGGGTTTGGACATCAGACCGAGCGCAAAGAACAGCAGGGCGAGCCAGTAGCAGGGCGAAGCGTGAAGGATGAAGCGTGAAGCGTGCGGGCACGGCCCCGATTCGTTGCCGGTCGCCGGATGCCGGCCACGAGCCACCGCGTTGACGTAGGCCAGCAGGGTCAGCAGGGCGAAGCAGGTGCTCAAAACGTCCTTGCGTTCCGAGACCCAAGCTACGGATTCAACGTGCAAAGGGTGCCAGGCGAACAGGGCGGCGATGAAAGCGCCCGGCCAAAGCGCGTCCGTCAATTGCCATAATAGAACAAACAGCAACGCCGCATTGACCGCGTGCAATAGAATGTTGTCCCAGTGGTGGCCGGCGGGATTCAGGTGGAAGGCCTGGCAATCCGCCATGTGCGACAGCCAGGTGACGGGATGCCAGTTGCTCGCGTGGCGGGTCGTGAGGGCCCATTTGACGCCGGACCACGTGAGGCCTTTTTGAACGATGGGATTTTGTGTGACGTAATCGTCATCATCAAAATCTACAAATCCATTGCGGGTGGCTGGCAGGTAAACCAGCATGGTGACGAACGCCAGCAGTAAACTGATCGTGCGCGGTCGAGGCATTGCCGCATTTATAAGTGACTTGGCCACGGCGCGAAAGAAAGAAAAAGGCCCGAAACTCGCGCTCCGGGCCTTCGATGCAAAACAAGGTGCGATTACGGTTGGACGTGTGGCGGAGTAACCGTATTGCCGAGGCTGCACTGCACCTGCGGCAACGCGCCGATGGTGCCTACCGTGTAGCTACCGCCCGCCGGGCAACCGGGCACCGACGTATTGGCGTTCAGCTTGATGTAGGGCGTCAGGTCGGTCGGGAAGTTGACCGTCGCGCCGGTGGTCTGTCCATGTTCCAGCGCGAACTGCTGTACGGCGGCGTCAATTTGCCGCATGTTGTTGATGCAAGCGTTGGCTTGCGAGGTGGCGCGGGCCTTCACGAAGTTGGGAATGGCGATCGCCGCCAGCAGGCCGATAATGGCCACGACGATCATGATTTCCACCAGCGTGAAGCCGGCTTTACGAACGGTCATTTTTGTTTTCATGTCTTTGTTTTTATTTTGATTTAATGATTGCAAAGTCCGCCTCCGGCTGGACGAGCGAGGCCACTTATTTGTTCCATGGTCAAGTCTCGCTGGCACCGATTGGCAAACCCGGTTGGGAGAAGCAAGGTGGATGCCAACATAAAACCCCAGAATGAGTAATATAACCACTTCTGGGCATGGGAGTTAGGGCAGGACATGGGGCGGATTCACCGTCGTGCTCAAGGAACATTGAGACTGGGGGATGGTGCCGACGGGCGCCAGGCTGTAACTGCCGCCGGCGGGGCAGGGCGGAAGCTGGCTGTTGATATTCAACCGGATATACGGCGTGACGTCGGTGGGATAGTTGAGGATATCGCCATTTTGTTTGTTCTGTTCGATGGCGACTTGTTGCACTGCGGATTCAATCTGGCGCAGGTTGTTGATGCAGGCATTGGCCTGTGAAGTGGAGCGGGCATGCAAGAAGCTGGGGAGCGCAATTGCCGCCAGCAAACCAATGATGGCGACTACGATCATTATTTCCACCAGCGTGAAGCCCGCAAAACACCGGGTTTTGGCGGCTTTCATACGCGTATTCTCTTTCTGTGCGGTGTGAACGCCGCAATGGGCTGGTTATAATGATTACAATTATCGTTCACGTATCGCCCACTACGACCGCATCTGGCTACAAGCAACGGCAATGCCAAGTTTTCCCTACTGTCAGATATGGGTTTTTGCCGGAAGAAAAAAAGCCCGGAGCAAATATCTGCCCCGGGCCCAACGCTATAACCAAATTTAAGTTACGGCATGACGTGATTGGGGGTCACCGTGGTTCCCAAGCTGCAGGTGACCGACGGTATGTTGCCGATGGCATACACCGTGTAGCTGCCGCCCGCCGGACAACCCGGAATCGAACTATTGGAGTTCAACTTGATATAAGGCGTCAGGTCAGAGGGATAGCTGACCGCGGAACCGGTCGTCTTGCCCTTTTCCAGCGCCATTTCGTTCACCGCGGCGTCAATTTGCCGCATGTTATTGATGCAAGCATTGGCTTGCGAGGTGGCGCGAGCTTTCACGAAATTGGGAATCGCGATCGCCGCCAGCAACCCAATGATGGCCACAACGATCATGATTTCCACCAGCGTGAAGCCGGCCTTGCGATTGGTCTTTGTCGTTTTCATAGTATTCTCGGCTGCGGCGTGAGCCTGCGACGGGCGGGTTAGAATGATTACAATCGCCCACTGAATTGCCTGTCGCAACCGCAAGCAGGAGGCTTAGCAGGAGCAGTGCCAATGTCCCCTACCCTAACACATCTTGAGGCAGCCGAGTCGTGAAACTCAATATCAACGACCTGCCGGAGGGTTCCGGGAGCCCGGTGCGGGAAGGTTGTCTTACATTCGGGCACTCTGTAAACATTCAGGACATTGGCGCGCAAGAAGATTGTCGTATGATTTGTTTGCCGCCGGGGTTTGGTTCTTCTAAAACAAGCGAAGCAATGGCCACTCTTATTTTTGACATCGAAACCGCCGCCTTGCCGCCCGGCCAATTTGACGACGCGCAGCAGGAATACCTGTTTCGCGAAGCGGAAAAACTGGCGGACGAAACGGCCCGGGCCGCCCGGCGCGAGGAGATCGCCAAATGCATGAGCCTGTGGCCGTTTACCTCGCAAGTGGTGTGCATCGCCATGCTGAACGCCGAAACCCAGCGCGGGCAGGTGCAGTTTCTGGCCGAGGACAGCGAGGATGACGCTGGTGAGGGCGGACCGGTGGAGTTTGTACCGTGCGCCGACGAGTCGGAACTGCTCGTGGCTTTCTGGGACGTGGCGAAGCATTACGACCACGTGGTGACCTTTAACGGGCGCGGCTTTGACGTGCCGTTTATCTACCTGCGCTCGGCGCTGCTCGACGTGCCCATTTCGAAGAAGAACTGGCTGGGCTACCGGTACGCCACCGAGCCGCATTGTGACCTGGCGGAGCAACTCACCTTCTACGGGGTGAGCGGGCGCGACGGCGCGGCGCGGCGGTTCAATCTGGATTTTTATTGCAAGGCGTTCGGCATCGTCTCGCCCAAGAGCCAGGGAGTGACCGGCACGGACGTGCCCGCGCTGTTGGCCGGGAAAAAGTTCCGCGAGATCGCCGAATACTGCTTGCGCGACGTGCGCGCCACGGTGGAGCTTTACAAAATCTGGAAGGAAAGGCTGGCCGGGATCAAATGACGAGAGAAGGCAGAAGGAAACGCCCTCGTCTGCTTCGCTCTCAAGGAGGAAGCCGCGCCGTTTCGGAAGATCGTGGCGGGCAGGGTGATGAGCCAGCCGCTTCCACTTGGTCACCGGCATTGGCCGGCGGAATGCTGACCAATCCTTTCTTGCAGTGTAGACGCTGCCGCCGTAGTTTGACGCCATGAAAGAACTGGTGTTTGAGGTGACCCAGGAGGAAGACGGCGGCTTTTGCGCCGAATGCCTGACGGAAAACATTTTTACGCAAGGCGACACTTGGGAAGCCATTCGTCAGAATGTTCAGGAAGCGGTGCGCGCTTACTTTTTTGATGAGCCGAGGACCCCACGCCGCATCCGGCTGCACTTGGTGCGCGATGAAGTTTTGGCCGGGGCATGAAAATCCCGCGCGACTTGAGCGGCGCGCAACTGGTCAAAGTTTTGTGCCGCCACTGGGATTATCATGTGGTGCATCAGAAAGGCAGCCACATCATTTTGCAAACCGGCATGCCCGCGCAGCAACGACTCTCGGTGCCAAACCACAATCCGTTGCGCGTCGGCACGCTGAACGGCATTGTGCGCGCCGTGAGCGCACACAAAGGCGTGGAACGGCAGCAATTGCTGGACACTTTGCGTTAACCACAATGTCCGTCCTCGTCTGCTTTGCCCTCAAGGAAGAAGCCGCGCGGTTTCGGAAGATCGCGGCAGGAAAACCCGGCGTCGCCATTCTCATCACCGGCATAGGTCGCCGGAACGCCGAGGAATCCCTCCGCAAATTTTTCGATGGTGGGCCGAGCGTCCCCGCTGGCAGGCTTGTCCCTGCACCTAATTTGGTGCTTACCTGCGGTTTCGCCGGTGGACTGAATCCCAAACTGCAAGCAGGTGAAGTGATCTTTCAAACGGCGGATGAAAATCTCCGCGCCAGGCTTCTTGCTGCTGGAGCAAAGCCAGCGGAGTTTTTTTTTGCGGGTCGAATAGCAACGACGGTCGCTGAAAAAAAACTATTGCATGACGAAACCGGCTGCGATGCGGTCGAAATGGAATCAGAGGCAATTTGGGGGATTTGCATTAAACATGACATTCCCTGCGCCACCGTCCGCGTGATTTCCGATACGGCGGGCGAAGATTTGCCGTTGGATTTCAACGCGCTATCCAAACCGGACCAGAGCCTCGACTACGGAAAGCTGTTGCTGGCGGTTGCCAAATCACCGGGGAAGATTGCGGCCCTAAGGGAGTTGCAAAAGAAAACCCGTTTCGCCGCGGATGAACTGGCCGGGGTGTTGGCGAAAATTATTTTTCCGTGACGGTCGTGAGCGGAGCCGCAGGCGCAGCCGCGGGTTTTTTGGCTTGTTCGCTCCACGCCACCAGCGCGGCGCCGATGACGATGATCAACACTCCCGTCCAACGCAAGGCGCTGATTTCCTCATGCCGGACCAGCCGCGCCGCCAGCGCAGTAATCACAAAGCCCAGTGACGTGAGCGGCCAGACCAGGCTTACGTCTCTTTGTGAGAGCAGGTAAAGCAGCGCACCGAAGAAGACAGCCTCGAAGAGAATTCCCAGCAGAATATTGCGATTTCCCGCGCCGCGGGCGACGATGCGTCCGATTTCGGCGGTGGAGAAGGTTTTCACCCCACCGATTTCGTGCAGTCCCTGGCTTAAGCAGACCACGCCTACGGCTTCCAAGACCAATCCGATCAAAAGAATGACAATCAGTTTCGTCATATCACAAATCCTGGTAACGGATGAGCTCGATGCCGAGTTCCCGCACGCGAGATTTCACGCGCGAGCTGACGAGGGCGTCGAACTCATGCTTAAACTTGTCCAAGGAAGGATGGGAGTAAAGCTCCGAATCACCAGGCGGCAGTTCCGACAGCAGTCGCAGCACATAGTCTTCATCCACCCGGGCGTTTTGAAGCAGACCGAAAGTGATTTGGGCGTGCCGGATGCCGCGCCGGCGGAGGGGTTCGCGGGCGCGGCGGGAAAGCCATTCATAAATGATCGTGTGCGAAACGCGATAAAACCAATGGCCCCGCGCCATCCGACGGCTGCGTGAGAGGCAATCGCGAGTCAAACGCATGTGCCGGATGCCGAATTTTTCCGCGTCTTCCATCAGAATCCGGAAAATCGTGGGATGCAAGTGGAGATGCAAATGACCGTTGACGTGGTCCAGCGGGAGGCCGGTGGAATGGAATTTTTCGAATTGCGCGTGAATTTCGGCCCGGAGCTGCTCGCGCAGGCTTGGTTTGAAAAAATAATTCATGCCGGCGCCAACTGGACTTTCGGAAAAATCGCCGCGCTCGTTGACCAGACCGGGAATTCTCTCCGGCGGCAGGGCGGATCGCCCCATTAGCAAGGTAAGGTGCAGACCAACGCCGAGCCGGGGATTTTCCTTTGCCAGCTTTACCGCTTGGTCGAAGCCAGCTTCATTCACCATGAGACTCGTGGAGGTCAAAATGCCTTCCTGGTGCGCGCGGACGACCGCCTGATTGATCGCCGGTGACCGCCCAAAGTCATCCGCATTGACGATGAGGCGGCGCCCGGAGTTCCGGGTTGGGTGTTCGGGATTTGGCTGCAGAGCGGAGGGCGGCATCGTGGGAAGTGGCGGACCGCTCAAGGCACGCCATAACTCGGCGTGGCCGCACCGGTGACGAGGCGGAACCAGGATTGGAAAATGAGCGCGAATTTGTGCGGCCGGCTCAATTTCAACGGTTGCGGGCCGAAGACATTGAATCGGCCGCGCTCCAGCTTCCGCAGGAGTTGCCAATAGACCGTGCCCATCAACTCGGCGGCAGCCATGGATTTCCGGTCTTCCGCGGGCAGGGTCTGCCGCGCCGTCCGATAGAATTTCCGGGCGCGGTCAGCCAGGCTGGCGGCCAGCGCGTAAAAGCGCTCCGAATATTGGAAGTTCAAGATCTCGTCTTCGCCGACGTTGAACCTCTTGAGTTCGGATTGCGGAAGATAAATGCGTCCCCATTCGGCGTCCGTGCGGACATCGCGGAGAATGTTGGTAAATTGGAGTGCCTTGCCGAGACTTACGGCGTAATCGCGGCAGGCCGGATCCCGGTAGCCGAAAACTTCAATGCTCAACCGGCCAACGACCGACGCCACCCGGTAACAGTACACCTCTAGTTGCGCGAAGTCGGCGTAGCGATTGATGTCCAGGTCCATCTCGCAACCGCGGATCAATTCGTCAAACAATTCGAATGGCAGGTGATACTTGCGAATGACGGGTTGCAGTTCCCGATTGAGGACGAATTCGGGGGCTTGGTCATGGCAGGCGCGTTTGACGTCGGCGCGCCAGGCGGCCAGCCGTTCATGGCGTTCGGCGACCGGGCCCGATACGTTGTCGGCCACGTCGTCCACCTGGCGGCAGAAGGCATAGAGCGCGGACATGGCATCGCGTTTGGCGCGCGGCAGCACCACAAAGGCGAGCGCCAGGTTGGACGCGCTTTGGCGGGTAATGGCGCGGCTTTGGAGCATCGCGTTCAGGAGGTTGGCCGCGGCGGTTTGTCGGACGCCTCCGGGTGACGCACCGGGGGCAGTCCTCCGGTCTGGGCCAGCGTGGGATTGGCGGAGCGGCGATCATGGCGGCCACGGTATCTGCGCCGGCGTTTCCGTCCCCGCTTGCGAAAATAAACGCTCCAAACCAGCAGGCCGATGGCCAGCAATAGCAAGATGCCGGTCATGATAAAGAAATCCACCCACACCGGAGTCATCCGGCCCACGGGTAGCATAGGATTATCCATATAAAACCAATCAACTCCAAACAATGCGCCGCCAAGTCACGGGGATTCCCCGGTTGCGCTCTCGCCGGCGTCCATGTTCAATCGTTGCATACGGTAGCGAAGCGAATGCCGGGTAAGCTTAAGTTTTTCCGCTGCGCGCGTCAGGCTAAAATCGCATTGCTCCAGCGCCTGGCTGATCAATTCCCGTTCCAGCCGTGCCAGGGTATCGTCCAGGGATTCGTCGGCCGCCAATTGGACGGGAGCGGGAGCGGCCTTCTGCAGGCGCGAATCCACCTGGAAATCCGGGAGGCTGGAGGCCTGGATCTCGTGCGAGGTTTCCAGGATCAAGGCGCGCTCGACGACATTGCGCAATTCGCGGACGTTGCCGGGCCAGGTATGCGCCTGCAGCCGGGTTTGTGCGGCGGCGGTAAATCCACGCACGTTTCTATTCAACACGGTCCGAAACATTTTCAAAAAATGTTCGGCCAGCAACCGCACGTCGTCGCCGCGTTCGCGCAAGGGCGTGAGCCGCAGTTGCACCACGTTCAACCGGTGATATAAATCCTCGCGGAAATTGGCATCGGCGATGGCCTGGACGATGTCGCGATTGGTGGCGGCCAACAGCCGGACATTCACACGAAGTTCCTCGGTGCCGCCGACACGCGTAAACGTGCCGTCCTCGAGAAACCGGAGCAGCTTGGCCTGCAGCGACTTGCTCATGTCCGCGATTTCGTCGAGAAAAATCGTGCCGCCGTCGGCTTCCTCGACGCGTCCGGCCTTCTGTTTCAACGCCCCGGTAAATGAGCCTTTTTCGTGGCCGAAGAGTTCACTTTCCAGCAAGGTTTCGGGAATGGCTGCGCAATTGATGCGAATGTAATTCATCGCGCGCCGCTGGCTGAGGCCGTGCAAGGCGCCGGCCACCAGTTCCTTCCCGGTGCCGCTCTCGCCCAGGATGAGTACGCGCGCGTCGGTGGGTGCGACGGTCTGGATGAGCTGGCGCAGGTCGCGCATGGCGGGCGAATCCCCCACGATCTGGTCCAGGCTGAACACCTCGCCGGAACGGGAACGGAGGGCGGCGTTTTCGCGCAGGAGTTGGTGGCGTTCGGCGCAACGGGCGACGGCGTGCAGCAGTTCTTCCGGCGCAAATGGTTTGGAGACGTAGTCAATCGCGCCCGCCTGGATGGCCTCCACGGCCAGCTTGGGCGTGGCGTAGGCGGTGAGCATGAGCACGGGCACGTCGGGCCACCGGCTGCGTGCCTTGGCCAGGAATTCATAGCCGCTCATGCCGCCCAGCCGGGCGTCGGTGATGACCATGAAAAATTCGCCGTTGGCCATCAAGTCCAGCGCCTCTTCGGCGGATTCGGCGGTGCGCACCTGGAAACCGTCGTCCGCCAGCACCGTCTGCAGCGAACGGCGCATGTTCTTCTCGTCGTCCACGACGAGCACGGGTGGCAAGGGAGCGCTCATTTGAGAGACAATTTGATTGATGCCTTCGCCGGAAAGAGTACGGTGAACTTTGCGCCATTTCCAAGCTTTGATTCCACGCCCACGGTGCCGCCGTAAAGCTCCACGTTGTGCTTTACAATGGCCAGGCCCAAGCCGGTGCCGTGTTCCTTGGTGGTGTAATAAGCCTCAAAAATCCGTTCCAGTTTGTCCGGTGGAATCCCCGGTCCGTTGTCGCGGATGGAGATTTCAACGGCGTGGTCACGCCGGGCAGCGGCCGAAACGAAGACCTCTCCCGTTTCGCCGAGGGCTTCGCGGGCGTTCTTCAAAAGGTTTACCAGGATCTCCGAAGCATGGCCGCGCTGCATGAGCAGCGGCGGGAACCGGCGGCCATATTCCCGATGCACCTGAATGCCGGTCGGCACCGCCGGAGGAAACACCTGCGAGATCGCCCGCTCCAGCTCGTTGGGCACGTCGAGTTTCTCCACGCGGCCTTCGCTCAATTGCGCGTAGCCCATGACTTGCGTTACCACCTTGTCGGCGCGCGCGACTTCCTCCTGGATGATCTCGATTTGCTGTGCCGCGGCTTCCTTCCCTTGACGCACCGATCGTTGCAGCGAGTAGGCCGCATTGTTGATGACTGCCAGCGGATTCTTGATCTGATGCGCAAATTCGGCCGCCAGCCGCCCGGCGGAACGCAACTGTCCTTCCCGGGCGGCGAACTCCTGGGCTTCTTCCGCGGCCATCCGCTGTCGTTCCAACAACACCTGGGCGCTGTAACAACAAATCGTCGTGAGCCACAAAACCACCAGACGGAGCACAAACGGTTCGCCTAAATCCTCCTGGGGGGTTACATCCTGGGCCTTGAGGATCCAGGATTCCATGTGGTTGCCAAGAGTAACTTGCACCACGGCGACGAGCACGTAGCACAGGCTGATGGCAAAATTCAAAAACAACTGGGAAAAGCCGGCCGGCAAGCTTACCGCATTGCGAATGATCAAACCGACAAACAGCCAGAACATAATGCTATCCAGGCCGCCTGTGATATAGGTCATGGCGGCGATAAACAGTCCGTCCACCAAACTGCTGGTAACGACGGTCCACTGCACCAACGCCAGCGGCAGGCGTCGCACGTTCAACATGGGCAAGGCCAGCACTACGCTGATGGCGATATAGGCCCAGAAGATATATTGCACAGTTTCGACGACGACTTCGGACAGGCTGGAAACCTGGTTGAGCCACCGCGACTGCTCCAGCCAGAACGAGTACGAAATCATGCCAATGAACGCCGCCTTGAGGGGAAGCATGGTGTCCCGCTCCATCAACTGAATCCGTCGCAACAACCGCGGCGGGTCCGGCGTTGGAATTTCCAGCAACAAGGGAACCTCCTTCAGCCATTGCAAATGAGCTGATTTCATAGGTACGCGCTTGACGAATCTAGCGCAGGGATTTCAGGGCCTGCGCGGCGATCGCTTCGACCGGCCACAACCGCCCGATACCTTCATAACCACAGGACAACATGCCCGCATCCGGACCGATGAACGCCGCGCCACGCGCCTTAAGGATTTTGACGTTGGCCTGGGTTGCCGCGTGCAGCCACATCTTGCCGTTCATGGCCGGCGCAATCAGAACTTTTGCCTGGGGATTCAACGCCAGCGCCAGGCACGTGAGCGCATCGTCCGCCAGGCCGTGGGCCAGTTTTGCCATGGTGTTGGCCGTGGCCGGCGCGATGAGCAGCAATCCCGCTTCGTCCGCCAGCCGGATATGCGCCGGCTGCCAGCCTTCGGCCTCATCGTAAAGATCAGTGACGACGGGGTTGCGGGAGAGCACTTTGAAGGGCAGGGGGGTGATGAACCTTTGTGCGTCCGCAGTCATCACCACGTGCACGTCGCATTTTTGTCTGGCCAGCAACGAGGCCAGCTCCACCGCCTTGTGTGCGGCAATCGAACCAGTGACACCCAGGATGATGGTTTTGTTCATTTTCGCGCCTATCATTATTGCGGCGCCTTGGCCCGCGCCGAGCGCATTTTCTCCGCCTCGACGATGGTCATCATCCGCCGCAGGTCCTCCGGGATGGAGGTGCTGATCAAAAGGTAATCGAATTGCCGCCATTGCGCGATTTCCTGCCGCGCGATGCCGAGCCGCTTTTCGATTTCCGCCGGCGCGTCCGCGGCGCGTTTTCGCAGGCGTTCGGCGAGCACCGCCAGTGAGGGCGGGGTCAGGAAGACCGAGACCAACGCGCGTTGGAGTTCCGGGTCCGCCATCGCGCGCTCGCGGATGGTGGCGGCGCCCTGCACGTCCACGTTTAGCAAAACGTCGCGGCCCGAATGCAACTTGTCCAGCAACTCGGAGCGCAGCAAGCCGTAGCACCGGCCAAAAACCGTGGCGTGCTCAATAAACCCGCCTGCCTGCACGCGGCGCTCAAACTCCGCCTCGGTGAAAAAGTAATAATCCACTCCGTCGCGTTCGCCGGGGCGCGGCCCGCGAGTCGTGCTGGTGATGGCCCGTGTCATGTCGGGCCGCGCCGCCAGCAATTGCTGGCATAACGTGGTCTTCCCGCCGCCCGATGGAGCCGATATTAGCATCAGCAACGGACTGGAACCGGTGTTGTTCATCGCATGACTAATGACTCATTGCCAATGACGAAAGAATGACGAACCGCAAATGACGAATGGCCGATCGGACGCGGCACTGCCATTCGGCAATCGGCATGCCATTCATTCCACATTTTGTGCCTGTTCACGGAATTTTTCCAGTTCCGCCTTGAGCATCACCACCTCGCGCGCGATGAGGGCGTCGTTGGCCTTGGAGCCGATGGTGTTGACTTCGCGATTCATTTCCTGCGCGAGAAAATCCAACGTGCGGCCTACCGGCTCCTTCGCTTTGCGGCAGTCCTCGAATTGCTGAAAATGGCTTTGCAAACGCGTCAGTTCCTCCGAAATGTCCGAGCGGTCGGCAAACAACACCACTTCCTTGAGCAGGCGCTCGTCGTCGGGCGCGATGTTTTCGATTCCCGCGCTTTTGATTCGCTCGAGCAATTGTTGGCGATAGTTCTCCGCCGTCAACGGCGCCTGTTTCTGGATTCTTCCGGCGCTTTGGCGCATCAACCGGATGCGCGCGGTGAGGTCCCGGGCCAGATGGGCGCCCTCGCGTTCGCGCATTTTCACTAGCGCGGCGAGCGCCTGTTGCAGCGCCTGTTCGACGGCCGGCCAGATATATTGGGTGTCGGCCAGCTCCGCGTCGGTCTGGAACACGCCGGGCGCGCAGAGCAGTTGATCCAGCGTTACCGGGCCGCCGAGCTTGAGCTGTTTGGCCAGGTGGCTGAGTTCGCGCACATAAGCCTTGGCCAGGGGCACGTTCAGGTGCATGCGGGCGGAAACGCCGCCCTTCCCGGCGTGCAACACCACCCGGGCCGTCACGCGCCCGCGCGCGATGTGGCGATAAATCAGATCGCGAATGGGCGCTTCGAGCATTTCCAACTCGCGGGGCATGGCCGCGTAAATCTCGGTTTGCTTGCGATTCACCGAACTGAGTTCGACCGTGACTTGGAAGCCGTCCCGCGCACATTCGCCCCGCCCGTAGCCCGTCATGGATTTCATGCCCGGCCAATATGCGAAAATCCCGGACGCGGCGCGAATCAATTTTCAGCCACGCGATGGAGTATGGCTCCAATGACGCCGGAATGTTCCGGTGCCGCTTGAAGGCGGAACCGCAAATGGGGGGCCGCACTGGCGTGCGCCCGGATGACTGGGGGCGCATATCTGACAAGTTGCCCCGGCGCGCGGCCTTCTCAGGCCGCTTCGGCGCACGAAAGCAGTTGGATCAAACGATTGATGTATCAGCGGGCGGTGCGGAAGCGGCGTTAAACGCCGCGCGCCGCGGGGCTTCGCGTTTGGGGGAACTTCCCGGATGCGCCCGATCGAGTATAAAAATGGGCCCAAAAATCAGTTGCCACCCAACGGCATTATTGGTAAAATCCGCACTCGTAAGCGAGAATTTGCACTAAACCAAACCAAAGGTGTTTCCATGAAAAAAAGCATAGTGTTCTGCATTGTGTCGTTACTGGCGGCTCCCCTGCTGGCGGCGGACTCCAGTCCCAAAGACGATGTCACCAGCGCCGCGAAAAAACTGGGCGATAGCGCCAATTACACGTGGCATACCACCGTGATCGTTCCGGAAAGTTCACAGTTCACCCCGGGCCCCACGGACGGCAAGACGGAAAAGGGCGGCATCACTTATGTGAAGCAGTCGTTCGGGGATAATACGATGGAATTTGCCAAGAAGGGCACCGCCGTGGCCTACACCGACCAGGACGGAAACTGGCAGGCGATGTCAACCAATACGGACACCGCGGGGGGCGGGGGCCGGGGCCGCTTTGGCGGCGGTATGATGGCGCGCAACTTCAAAACGCCGGACGCGCAGGCCGCCGACTTGGCCGCTGCAGCCAAGTCGCTGACGAAAGACGGCGACGTATATTCCGGCGACCTAACCGACGACGGCGCCAAGTCCTTTCTCGCCATGGGAGGCCGCCGCGGAGGCGCCCCCACCGTCACCAATCCTTCCGGCTCGGTGAAGTTCTGGATCACGGACGGCATGCTGACCAAGTACGAGCTTAAGGTGAAAGGGACCGTAAGCTTCAATGGCAACGACCGCGACATTGATCGCGACACCACGGTGGAAATCAAAGATGTGGGCAAGACCACGGTAGATGCACCGGATGCGGCCAAGAAGCTGCTTTAAACCCGTTAGTAGTTTAAAGTGAATCTCTGGAGCGCCCGCAGAAACCGGCGGGCGCTTTTCTTTTAGTTACCTAGGGGTTCAGTGTACTGAGAAAGGGGCGTCAAGCCGCACCCGAACGCCGGTGGCGGGCCGTTCCGGTTTGGAGTTCCGCGTTTACGCGGTCCGCCTGAAGGCGGAACTCCAAACATTTTCCAAAGGAGCCCACCGCCCTAACACCATGTGACTTGCCCAACAGCGCTTCAAGGATTATGGTTACGTTGTTGAGACGCTTGAGTTGTTTGTGTGTAGGGGCTGGCTTCTTCGCCGCGGTGGTGATGTTGCTGCCTTTTAAAGTTGCCGGACAAAGCCAATCTCGCCTGGTCCCTCTGGCGCCAAACCAGGAAGGGAAGATCCGCCTGCGCAATACTACCATTACCACGAGTCCGGCGGCGAAACTGGCTCCGGCCATGCAGTTTCAGGCGCGCGGTTCATTGGCCCAGATTCCCGCTTCGGGCCTGTTCCTGGTTCAATTTGAAAGTCCATTGGCACCTGCCCAACGGACGGCGTTGCGCGGGATGGGGGTCGAACTTCTCAAGTACGTGCCCGACGATTCTTTTATCGCCCGGTTTGATCATGTAGTTCCAAACCAGGTAGCCGTTTTGTCCTATGTGCGGTGGGTGGGACCGTTCAGTTCGGATTACAAAATCCATCCCACTCTGGCGATCGCGGCGCGCAGCGCATTGCAGTCCAACCAAGTGATCGCGGTGAACATCTTGCTTTCTCCCGACGCCAAGCCGGCGCAAGTGGCTGGCGTGCGCTCGCTGCTCTTATCCGTCCATCAGGAAAGCCATCTGCGTCAAGGGACCATTGTGCGGGGCGTGTTGGCTCCCGCCCGCTTGGATGCCTTGACGGAATCGGACTCAGTGTTGTGGATCGAACGCGCGCCAAAACGGAAATTGGTGGACGAGGAAGCTTCAAAGCTCGTGGGGGGCGACGATGGCAATGTAGGTACCCCGACGGTGACGGAGCAAATGGGTTTCGACGGTCGGGGCGTGACCGTGTGCGTGGCTGATACCGGATTGGACACGGGCAATACCAACACGATGCACCCGGACATGCGGGGTCGCGTGACCGGTTTCAAATATTATCCACCCTTGACCGATGGCTCCGACGGCTACGGCCACGGCACCCATTGTGCCGGTATCGTGGCCGGCAACGCCGCCACGGGTGAAACCGATCCGGACTCCGGCGCTCTCTACGGACTGGGGGTGGCTTCCGGTGTGAGCCTCTTCATCGAGCGGATTTTTGACGCCGACGCCAACGAAGTCAGCCCGGCGCCGGCCGATTCGGATTTAACGCGGGATGCCGTGCAAGCCGGGGCACAGATCGGAGCCAATAGTTGGGGCAATGACGTGCAAGGGGAATACGACATTGACGCGGCGCAATTCGATGAATTGGTGCGGAACGCGGACAATTCAACCAACGGCGACCAGCCTTACATACTGGAATTTTCCGCGGGCAACGCCGGACCGGATGCCCAAACGCTGGACAGTCCAGCGTGCGGCAAGAACGTAATCGCCACCGGGGCGTCGGAAAACGTGCCGAACACGCTGGCCGAAACTTATGGCCTTTATGCCGACGGTGCCGACACGATGGCTGATTTTTCCAGCCGCGGCCCGTGCGAGGATGGCCGCATCAAACCCGACCTAGTGGCGCCGGGAACCTGGATTGCTTCGGCGGCGTCATCCGCGGCCCCGGATGAGGCGGCGATTGCCTGGAGCACGATTGATAATTACTACGTTTACATGGGTGGCACGAGCATGTCCGGCCCCCATGCGGCGGGCGCCGCGGCGGTATTTGTGCAGTATTACAAGAGCCTGTATTCGAACACGGTGCCTTCACCGGCGCTGGTCAAAGCTGCCTTGATCAATTCCGCCAACGAACTGGATGAGGCCAACGGCGGCCCCGGCCCCATTCCCAACAACGACGAGGGCTGGGGACGCATTACGCTGACCAACATCATCGTGACCAACCTCAGCTCGGCGCCCCTTTACTACCAGTATCTGGACCAGTCGGCATGGCTGACGAACGGCCAGGTTTACTCGCAGCACGTGCTGGTGCGGAGTGTGAATCAACCGCTGAAAGTCACCCTCGCCTATACCGACGTGCCGGGCTTTCCCGGCGCGATTCCGGCGCTGGTTAACAACCTGGATCTGGAAGTGATTGCGCCAGACGGCACGTTCTATCGCGGCAATCAATTTGGCGCCGGCGAATCGGTGCCCAACCCGCCGGCCTCGGACGATCTCAACAACGTGGAAGGCATTTATCTTTCCACGCCGGCGCCGGGTGATTATCTGGTGCAGGTCCGCGGCACCAAAATTGTGCAGGATGCCGTGGCGGACACGAATATTATTGCGCAGGATTTCGCGCTGGTTTCCTCCGGCGACTTGGTGCGGCCAGGCTCAGGTACCATTTTATTGGATCGTTCGGAATACACCGCGCCGGGCGTCATGGGAATTGAAGTGTTCGACGCCGCTCGCGTGGCCAGCAACACCGTGAGTGTGCTGGTGACGAATCTCACGGAGCACCGGTCGGTCTCGACGCTGCTGCCGGCGGCTGGCAATTACGGCGCGTTCACCGGGACGGTAGCAACAGTGACCGGCACGGCGGGCGCAGGACAAATACAGATTGCCAACGGCGATAGCCTGGAGGCGGTCTATGTTGATGCGAGCGGCGCAACCAGAATTGCAACGGCGGTGGGAGACCTCATCCCGCCCGTCATCTCCTCAGTGACGCCCGGCACCGATGTGGGGGTTTTGACAATAACCTGGCAGACGAGCGAGCCGGCGACCTCGATTGTCCTCTATGGCACGAACAGTTCCAATTTGAATCTGGGTGCCACCAATCTGGCCTTGGTAACGAGCCACAGCTTAAAGTTGACCGGCCTGATCCCTGGCAGGACGTATTACTTTATGGTCATGTCCGGTGACGCCGCTGGCAACGTCGCGATTAACAACAACTCCGCCGCGTTTTACACTTTTGTCGGCGTGGCGACGCCGACGGTTTTGTTGGTGGACGATTATGACACGACGGCGGAAGAGGCGGATGGTTCGACCGTGATTCCCGACAGCTCCTATACCAACGTGCTGGCGGCCGCCGGAGTAAATTACGCTTTTTGGAAAGTGATTGATCGCGGCGGCCCGCAACTGGCCGACTTGACCCCCTACCCGGTGGTAATCTGGCGCACCACCGACGATATCATCAACTACGGTGTTGACGCGGACGGGCTGCCCGACCCCACCGCCACCAACAGTACGCTGAATCCCGAACAACAATTCATGATCCAGAGTTACCTGAACGGTGGCGGCTCGTTCTTCATGGCTTCCATGGGCATCCTGAGCCAGTTGGGGGACGTGCCGTTCCGGCAAAACGTGCTGCAAGTGGCCGGGTTCGTGGAAAATCCCGACCCGCCCGCGCCTTGCGATAGTTGCGACGAGGATTTTGGCGTGCCGGCCATCCTCGGCGCGCCGGGAACCGTGGCCAACAACATGTACATGACGCTGGATTATAGTGATTATCCATCATTTAGTTTCGACGACGTCACGTATGGGCCGGACTTTTCCGACACGTTCACGCCATCGTCTGGCGCCACCGCAGTCACGTTTGAGTCGGTCTCGGGCAAGCCGTGCGGGATGAGTTATCCGCCCATCGGCGTGGACAGCCCTGGCCGCGTCGTCTTCCTTTCCTTCCCCTTTGACGCCATTCCGACGAACGGAGCGTCACCCAACAACGCGGTCACGCTGTTGCGGAACGTTATCGCCTTCCTCGCACCCGGTGCGAATAGCCAAGGGGTGATTTTCCTCGACAACTCGGTCTATACCACCAACGACGTGGTAACGGTGGAGGTGGGTGACTCAGATTTGGTGGGGAGCGGTCAGGCACAAGTGAGCTTTGTCGCCAGCTCGCGGACGAACCGCGTGACGGTGACGCTATTGGCGACGACCCATCCCGGATTATTTCTGGGCACGCTCACACTGGTGGGCGGCGCGGAGGGAACCAATCAGCTTCAAGTGCAGAACGGCGATACCATCACGGCCACCTATTTTGACGCCTCCAACGACAGCAACGTAACCGCCACGGCGAGCATTGACACAGTGCCGCCGGTCATTTCGCAAGTGGCCGCCACCTCCGATTATTTCGACGCCCACGTCACCTGGCTCACGTCGAAGCTGGCAGACTCAGCCGTGGAATACGGCGAGCAACAGCAGCCGGCCAATTCGGTTTATGTCGGTGCTTTGGTCACGAATCACTCGGTCACGGTCAGCGGTCTGCTGGCAAATCGCATTTACTATTACGAGGTCGTTAGCCGCGACCTGGCCGGCAATACCACGGTGGATGACAACAATGGGAATCTTTACACGTTCCAGACGCTCAAGGCGCCGGCACCGCCGTGGTTTGATAATCTGGAAAGCGGCGCGCCGGGATGGAATGTGGTGCCGGACCCGAGCATGGAAACGGACGCCAACTGGGCGCTGGGCACGCCCAACAACGGTTTGGTCAACAGTGCGCATTCCGGAACGAACGCCTGGGGCAGCGACCTCAATGGCAGCCAAAATTTCCTGGTTATCAGCACTTATCTTTACGCTCCGGTCATTGACTTGTCCGGCCTTGCATCGGCCACGCTCTCCTTCTGGGATGTCCAGGATTTCAATCGAATGGATCCCACCTTCGACGCGTATTTTGAAGACGGCATCGTATATATCAGCACCAACAGCAATGTGTCACCGACCAATCTGGCCGTGGCAAGGGACTTTCAGACCAGCAACAGCGCGCTTTCCTGGCAACAGGAAACCGTGGACCTGACGCCGTGGGTCGGCCAGACCATTCAAGTTGTGTTTTATTATGAGGCAATCTCGCTCGGCGACACGGTCTATGGCTGGACGATTGACGACATCGGC
This sequence comes from Verrucomicrobiota bacterium, assembly GCA_049523455.1. Lineage (GTDB taxonomy): Bacteria > Verrucomicrobiota > Verrucomicrobiia > Limisphaerales > UBA11358 > UBA11358. The sequence continues at coordinate 50,706 of JBEKMW010000010.1, forward strand.
ATCACCAACGTGCCGCCAGGTGGCAATATCAGCATCACCAAGAATCTGGGGCAGGGCACTTGGTCGCTCTCGTCGGTCTCGCCACTTGGCCTGGTTCCCGTCCAATCCGGCACGTGGCCGTCGGTTACCGTCAGCAATCTGGCCGCCGGCCAATACGTCGCCCAATTCAGTGACGTGCCGTATTATGAAACTCCCGCAAGCCAGACGAACACGCTCGTTGTGGGCGGCACATTGAATTTCACGGGCAACTACACCTTTGTGGACGCGAACCACAACGGCATTTCCGACGCCTGGGAGATGCAGTATTTCGGCGTCGTTTCTACCAATGAGACGCAGTTTACCGATACCGACAGGAATGGCATGTCGGATTATGCTAAGTTCATCGCCGGGCTGAATCCGACCAACCCGGCCTCCAAATTCGAGTTCGTTCAGTACACGGCCCAAACCAATCGCACCATCCAATTGCAATGGTCGGTGGCTTCCCAACGGCTTTATCAGGTTTATAGTGCACCCAATCTCCTTGCTTGGACACCGCTGACCGGTTGGATGCAAGCTGCCAGCGATGGAACGATGTCCTGTACCATGACGAACACCGGCCGCCCGAACTTCGTCCGCGTGCAGGTGGAGCCGTAGAAATATCCGGGCTAGCGCGTCATCTGCCCAACAAAAGTCCGTATCAAACCCCGATCAGCGCCGCGCCGATGACGCCGGCGGAGTCGCCGAGCTGGTGCTTGACAATGGGCGTCTCCAGCGAATCGCTGAAGACGAATCGCCGCACTTCGGCAACGCCTTCCGTGTAAAGCGCGTCAAAGTTGGAAAGGCCGCCGCCCAGCACCACCACGTCCGGGTCTAGCACGTCAATGAGGTTGGCCAGCGCGCGTCCGAAATGGCGGAAGAACACCTTCGTGAATTCCACGGCCTGCGGGTCGCCGGCATAATAATCCCGCGCGATTTCCTTGAATGGTTTTTTGGTGCCGAACCGTTCGGCGTAGCGTGCTTCCGTGCCGCCGCCGCTGATAAAAGTCTCCACGCAACCGCGCTGGCCGCAGTAGCACGACGGGCCATTGGGGTCAATGGAAGTATGGCCCCACTCGCCGGCAATGGCTTGCGGGCCGGTGATGACCTCGCCCTTATATACGATGCCGCCGCCGCAGCCCGTGCCCATGATAACGCCGAAAACCAGCTTCTTGCCGCGGCCCGCCCCATGCAACGCCTCAGCCATGGCAAAGCAATTGGCGTCGTTCTGAATCCCGATCTTCCGGCAAAGCCGTCCTTCCAGGTCCGTTTTCAAGGGCTTGCCAATCAGGCAAACCGTATTGGCATTCTTCATCAGCCCGGTGAGCGGCGAAACCACGCCGGGCACACCAATGCCGAACGTGTGCGCCTGGCGTTGAATGCGCCCGGCCAATTCCTCGTATAGTCCCACGACGCGGTTCACGATGTGGCTGTAGCCATGTTCCTGCTGGGTCTCAATGCGCTTGCGGTAAACTTCCGCGCCTTGCGGGTCCAGGATAATGCCTTCGATTTTCGTGCCGCCGAGGTCTATGCCGATGCGAAACATGCGCGGCATGTTGGAGGTTCAAAGTTCCGAGTTCAAGGTTCAATATCGGCGCGTGACGAAACCGGCGGGCGGCGGTCTAAAGGGCAAATGCTCCTGCCGCAACGGCGGGGTGGAAAGTGAGGCTGCCATGTCGAGCTATTGTTTTGAAGCGGTGAACGCCACCGGCCAGATGAGCCGGGGCACGTTGAACGTCACTGACCAAAGCGAGGCGCTCAAGCGCATCAAGGAAATGGGCCTGTTCCCGGTCAAGGTTGCGCCAGCCATGCCCATGCTCCGCCAAACCCGAATACGTGCCCGGCGCGCTTCCCTGCTGCGGCTCTCCATTCAACTGACCCCGGGCAGGGTCAAGCCCGCTGCGCTCACCGTGTTTACCCGTCAATTGGCCACGCTGATAGGCGTGGGCATGCCACTCCTGCGCGGATTGCGGATTCTGGGGGAACAGGCGGATAGCCCGGCATTGAAGCGGGTCATTGCCGAAATGGCGGCGACCATTGAAAGCGGCGGGACGTTGTCCGAGACGCTGGCGGCGCACCCGCGGGTCTTCAACAGTCTGTACGTGAACATGGTCAAGGCGGGCGAACTCGGCGGCATTTTGGACGTGGTGCTGCGGCGGCAGGCCGAATTCATGGAGAAGACGTTCCGGATCAAGGGCAAAGTCAAGGCGGCGCTGATTTACCCTGCCGCCGTGCTGGTGATGGCCATGGCTATCGTCACCCTTCTGCTCGTCTTCATCATTCCCCGGTTCCAAGTCGTTTTTCAAGGGCTGCTCCATGGCCGGGAGATGCCGGCCTTTACGCTGCTGGTGTTGAAAATCAGCGAGGTGTGTAAAAGCCATTTTTTGGCGGCGGCAATGGTCGTGCTGGCGCTGGCGGTGGGCTTCCGGTTGTTCATCGGGACGCGGCCCGGCCGGAAATGGTTTGATCGCCTCAAACTGGCCATGCCCATTCTGGGCAAGGTTTTCCGCAAGGTGGCGGTCGCGCGCTTTGCCCGCACCTTCGGCACGCTCCTGGGCAGCGGCGTGCCGATCCTGCAGGCCCTGACCGTTGTCAAACAAACCGCCGGCAACGTGATCGTGGGCGGCGTGATTTCCCAAATCCACGACAGCGTGAAGGAGGGCGATAGCATCACCGGGCCCTTGAAGGCCTCCCGCGTTTTTCCCGCCATGCTGGCCGGCATGGTGGACGTGGGCGAACAAACCGGCGCCCTGCCGGACATGCTCATGAAAATTGCCGACACCTACGACGAAGAAGTGGACAACGCGGTGAGCGCGCTCATGTCGCTCCTGGAGCCGGCCATGATCATCTTCCTGGCCGTGATTGTTGGCAGCATCGTGATTGCCATGTTCCTGCCGATCGTCCGGTTGATCGAAATCGGCTCCAATGACAACGGCGGCATTTGAACCTCCATTTTCAACTTTGAAGTCACGGCGCTGACTTGTTACGTTGCCTTCATGTCACGAAAGTCGCCGGATGCGAACAAGGGTTTTGCGGACGTGATCGGCATTGCGCTGATACTGCTGGTGGCGTTGCCGCTGCTGGTGGCGCAACTTTCGTTCGACCACAACGACCTCGCGTTCATCCATGTCCCGCCCAACAAGCCGGTGCACAATTGGATCGGCCCATTCGGCGCGCACGTCGCCTACGCGTCGTTCTTTATTTTCGGACTGGCGGCATATGTCTTTCCGTTTTTGGCTGGAGCGTTTGGCTTGGGTTATCTCTTCAATTTCTGGGGACACCTGCGCGAGCGCCGCCTCTGGTCGGCCCTTTGGGGTTTCGTACTCATGCTATCGCTGGCCGGGTTGCTCTCGATGATGGATGGCATGTTCCGGCCGCTGCGCGAGAACGTTGACGTGCAAAGCGCCGGTGGCTGGGTGGGGCAGACACTGTTCGATTTCAAATTGTTCGGTTTCGATTGGGGGTTCTGGATTCTCGGCAAGCTCGGCGCCACGCTGGTTTACCTGGCCTTCGCTTTCATCAGCCTGCTGTTCCTCACGAATTTTCAACTCGGCGAATGGCTGCGCCGCTGGTTTGAAAAAGAGCCGGCCGCCGCCACGCCCAAATCCGCCGAGGAGATCGCCCTCGAACGCCGCGCCATGGAACTCGAAAAGCAGGCGAAAAAATTACAGGAGGAGGTCGCCCGCTCCGGTCTCGGCGCCGATTTGCGGCCGGTGCCGGAGCCGACCGTGCGCGACCTGAGCGTGCCGCAGGCCAAACCCGCCGGCCCGCGCTTCCGCAAAACCACCTTGCCCGGCGGCGCCACCGCGGAACCGGCCATTGCGCCTGCAGCCGAATCTGCCGCACCGCGCGAAGTCGCCGCAGCCACGACCGAGGAAGTTATTGGGCGCAAACCGGAGCCGGCGGAAAAACCCGCCGCCACCAGGGAGGAAACTGCCGCGGCGGAAATCGTTGAGGGCGAAAAGCCCGCCGAGCCGAAGCCGGAGGAGAAAGCCGAGCCGGTCGTGCACATTGCCGACCATTCCGGCGCCGCGCCCAAACCCCGGACGCCGCGCAAACCCAAGCCCATCACGGTGGCTTCCACGCCCATTATCGGCAATTACCAATTGCCCCCGTTCGATTTCCTCCAGCAGCCCGATCTCACGGTCAAGCCCACCGAATCCAAGGAGGAACTCATGGCCAATGCGCGCCTCATGCAGCAGACGCTGGCCCAGTTCGACATCGAAGTCTCGCTCGGCGACATCACCAAAGGCCCCACCATCACCCGCTACGAGTTGCATCCGGCGCCCGGAGTGAAGCTGGAAAAAATTACCGCGCTTTCCAACAACATCGCCGCGGCGCTCAAGGCCGAACGCATCCACATCCTGGCGCCGGTGCCCGGCAAAAGCTCGGTCGGCGTCGAAGTGCCCAATCCCGTCAAGACCAAGGTCATTGTGCGTGACCTGTTCGAGTCCGAGGAATGGCGCAACTCCCGCGCAAAAATTCCCATCGCCCTCGGCAAGGACGTCTATGGCCACCCCATCGTGGCGGATTTGACCGAGATGCCGCACCTGCTCATCGCCGGCAGCACCGGTTCCGGCAAATCGGTTTGCATCAATGCCATCATCACCTCGCTGCTCTACAAGTTTTCGCCCGACCAGCTTCGCTTTGTGATGATTGACCCGAAAGTTGTCGAGCTGCAGCAATACAACGCCCTGCCGCACCTCGTGGTGCCGGTGGTGACCGACCCCAAGAAGGTGATTCTGGCCCTGCGCTGGGTCGTCAACGAAATGGAAAAACGCTACCAGATTTTTGCCCGCGTCGGTGTCCGCAATATCGGCTCGTTCAACTCGCGCTCCAAAAACAAGCCGTTGCCGGATTTGGAACCCGAACTGCCCCTGAAATCGAAAAAGGAAAAAGTTGAGCCGGGCGCCGAAGGCTTCGCCGTGGAGGTGGACGAGGAAATCGTCGTGCCGCGCGAGGAAGACATCGTCATTCCCGAAAAACTCAGTTACATCGTCGTGATCATTGACGAACTGGCCGACCTCATGCTGGTGGCGCCCGCCGACGTGGAAATGGCCATCGCGCGCATCACCCAGATGGCGCGCGCCGCCGGCATTCACTGCATCGTCGCCACCCAGCGCCCCAGCGTGGACGTCATCACCGGTGTCATCAAGGCCAACATCACCGCGCGCATCGCCTTTCAATGCGCCTCGCGCGTGGATTCGCGGACGATTCTCGACGCGATGGGCGCCGATAAATTGCTCGGCAAGGGCGACATGCTCTATCTCCCGCCCGGCTCGGCCAAGCTCATCCGCGCCCAGGGCGCGCTCATTACCGACCAGGAAATCAACAGCATCGTCGGGTTCATCGCCAAACAAGGCAAACCGAATTACGACCTGGAAATTCACCGGCAACTCTCCAAGCCCACGAATGATTTCGGGACCGAGACCGGCATTGACGAGGATGAGGAACTCATCCAGCAATGCATCGAAGTCATTCGCAGCGAACAGAAAGCCAGCGTATCGCTGCTCCAGCGCCGGCTGCGCCTGGGCTACACCCGCGCCGCCCGCATCATGGACGAATTGGAAACCCGCGGCATCGTCGGCCCCAGCAAAGGCGCCGAACCACGCGACATTTTAATTGATTTGGACGGCACCGGCGCCGATGGCGGCGGGCAGCAGGCGGTGTGAATTATTCATACCGCAACGATTCAATCGGATCGAGGTTGGCGGCCTTGTAGGCGGGATAAGTGCCGAAGATGACGCCCACGACGGAGCAGATGAACAGCCCAAGCACAATCCAATCCACCGGGATGGCGGGCGGCACTTTCATGAACCAGGCGAGAATGTTACCGCCGATGATGCCGAGCACGACGCCCATGACACCGCCGACTTCGCACAGCACAATGGCTTCCACGATGAATTGCGTCATGATATTGCGTTTCTTGGCCCCCACCGCGCGGCGCACGCCGATTTCCCGCGTCCGTTCCGTCACGGAGACGAGCATGATGTTCATGATGCCAATGCCGGCGGCGATGAGTGCAATGGAACTGACAATGGCCACTCCGATCCTCACCGCGCGCGTGAAGTTGTTGAATTGTTCGATGAGCGAGGTGTTGGAAAAAAGCTCGAAGTCGTCCGGTGCCCCCGGCGGCACCTTGCGGGCCGCGCGCAGGATGCCGCGCACCTGTTCCATGCAATCATCGTAGCTGGCGGCGTCGCTCGCCTGCACCAGAATCGTCAAGTCCTCCCACCGCCGGCCATAACGGTTCAACGCCGTGGTGATTGGCACAATGGCGAAATTGTCCTGCTGGCCGCCCTGCGACGCGCCCTTGGAGGCAAGCACCCCCACGACCGCGTATTTGTAGCCATTGATCTTGATTTCCGCGCCCACGGCTGATCCGAAGGGAAAAGCAGTCTTGGCCAGGGCGCTGCCCAGCACGCAAACGTCGTGGGCGCCATCCACGTCCGTATCGGTTATCACGCGGCCTTCGGCCAGGTCCCAGTTGCGCGCCGCGAAGCTGCCCGGCGTTTCGCCATAGAGCAGGGTGGAAGGAGCGGATTTGGCGTACCGGGTGGAAACCTGTCCGTGCCAGAAATTGCCTTCCACGCCCACGCTGGCGGCGAGCGTGGCTTTCTCCACCACCGCGCGGCATTCGGCCAGACTGATGTATTTGCGCCGCCAGTATTTTTGCCAATCGGCGCCGTTGCCGAATTGCACTTGCGGCCAGCGTTGGATGGCAAAAGTCTGGCTGCCCAGTTGGCTGAGGTTGGATTCCGCGCTGCTTTTGAGCACCCGCATGGCGGTCATGACGACGATGATGGAAAACACGCCGATCAACACGCCGAGCAGGGTGAGCGCCGAGCGCAGCTTGTGCGTCGCGAGTGCGATGAGCGCCATCGAGAAACTCTCACGAAGCTCTCCCAGTACTAAATTGATTCGCGTCGCAGCCATGGTGGCTTCGTTTTCACGCCTCACGTTTCACGCCTCACTCGCTCCGCAGCGCCTCCACCGGGTCCATCCGCGCCGCCCGCCACGCGGGTAGAAAACCGGATATGACTCCGGTCAGGAGCGACACCAGCAGGGCCAGGCCAACAATAATCCCGGACAAGGTGGCCGGAAACAGCCACCGGGTGACCGCGAGCGTGACGAGCCAAGCAATGCCCAGTCCGATCAGCCCGCCCAACAAACAGATGCAAGCGGCTTCAATCAGGAATTGCAGGAGAATGTTCCGGCGCTTGGCGCCAATCGCCTTGCGCACGCCAATCTCACGCGTCCGCTCCACCACCGAAACGAACATGATGTTCATGATCCCTATGCCGCCAACAAACAGCGCCAGGCTGGTGACGCACAGGCCGATGAGCGCAATGGTGCGGGTCATGTTATGGAACAACTGCACAAGTTGGTCCTGCTGGTTGATGGCAAAGTTGTCCGGTTCATCCGGCTTTAAATGGCGAATGTGGCGCATGGCCTGGCGGATTTCCTCCCGCGCTTCGTCCAGGTGCGCCGCTCCGCTGGCTTTTATATCCACTTGGTCTATGTCGGGTCGCTTCCAAATGACCGCGAGGGAAACGCGAATGGGGATGATCACGCGGTTGTCCAGGCTCCAACCTAGCATGGTCCCTTGCTTCTCCAGCACGCCGACGACCAGAAAGGATTGGTCTTCAATTTTAATACGTTTGCCCAGCGGTGATTCGGCCCGGAACAGATTTGTGGCCACATCGTTGCCGATGACACAGACCGGCTGGTTGCCCTGGGAATCGGCCGCGGTTAGAAACCGGCCTTGGGCCACGTTCACACTGCCGGTCTGCAAATACGCTTCCGTGGTGCCAACGATGTCAACCATGGTCGCACTCCGGTCCCGGTATTTCACCGTGCGGTCGTCGTCCTCCTCGGGCGCCACAGCCGCGGCCAAGGTCAATTGCCGGCCCAGCGCCTCGGCTTCCTCAAGCCGCAAGCGTGGACGCCGCCGCGCCATCTTGACCCAACTGTCGTAGGAGTCGTTGTTCCACCAGGACGTGCGCGACACGTAGAACACATCCGCCCCCAGCGACGAAATGCTTTTGATGAAAGCCTGGTCCAGTCCGTTGATGGCTGCACCCATCAGCGTGACTGTGATAATGCCGATCACGATGCCGAGGGTGGCCAGCACCGAGCGCATTTTGTTGGCCCGGATGGCGTCCCAGGACATCGCCACGCTCTCGCGGAGTTCGGCCAGCAATCTCATTGGCTTGGCGGAGGCGCCGCCAGCTTCTCGTCGCTGGCAATCAGCCCATCGCGAATGCGCAGGATACGGTGGGCGTGTTTGGCGATTTCCTCTTCGTGGGTGACCAGGATGATGGTATTGCCTTTCCGTGAGAGTTCCGCAAATAACGCCATGATTTCGTCGCCAGTCTTGGTGTCCAGATTGCCCGTCGGCTCGTCAGCCAGCAGAATTGAAGGTTTGTTGACGAGCGCACGGGCCACCGCCACGCGCTGACGCTGGCCGCCGGACAACTCGTTGGGCTTGTGATGAACGCGGTCGGCGAGCCCGACTTGTGCCAGCGCATCGAGCGCCACCTGGCGGCGCTCCTCCGCCGGCATACCGGTATAAATGAGCGGCAACTCGACGTTATGCAGCGCGTTCGAGCGCGAAAGCAGATTGAACGTCTGAAACACAAAACCGATTTCATGATTGCGGATTTCCGCAAGCTGGTTGTCGTTCATGTCGCTGACGTGCGCGCCATTGAGTTCGTAGTTGCCGGAGGTCGGAGTGTCGAGGCAGCCGATGAGGTTCATGAGCGTGGATTTGCCGGAGCCGGACGGCCCCATAATGGCGACATATTCGCCCCGCTGGATGGCGAGCGAAACATCGCGCAGGGCGTGGACTGTCTCTCCGCCCATTTGATAGCGCCGCGAAATGTTTTGAAGGCGAATCAGGCTCACTTCATTCACGGCTTCGACGTCTCCGCAGGCGCGGGTCCTTTTTTGATCTTCGTCCCGTCCTGTAGGTCGCGGCTGATGGCGCGATAACCGCCGGAAACAATTTCCTCGTTGTTGGTGAGGCCATCGGTAATTTCCCAGTAGGTGTCGTCACAAATTCCGATCTTCACCGGCACCGCGTCCACATGCTCGCCCTTCACCACGAATACCACGTCGGACGCTTTGTTTGGTGTTTTAACGCCGGCGGCGTTGGTGCCGTTTGCGGAATTCGTCGCGCCGGCGGAGGTTGCCTTGGCGGCGTTGGTTCCCTTGACGGTCGGCGGGTCCACTAGCTTCGGCATCACCAATCGGGTGGTGACGCTCGCCAGCGGGACCGTCAGCGCATTGGTGCGATATTCCGTTTCGATATCCGCGCTCACCGACATGCCCGGCCGAAACGCTTCCGGGTCGCTGCAACGGATGCGTACCTGAAACTGGGTCGCCTCCTGCGAAACGCTGCTGCTGCTGGAAAGGCTCGTGCCCTGCGAATTACTGTCCTTGGACGAACTGGCTACGTCCGTCACTACGCCGTAGAACGTGCGGTCCTTGAACGCGTCCACCTCCAGCCGCGCAGTCTGGCCGGGCTTGATGCCGGTCACGTCCATCTCGCCCACGTCCACGCGCGCCTCCATTTGGTTCAAGTCCGACACGATCATGATGACCGTGCCCACGTTCTGGATGGTGCCCAGGACGCGTTCACCAAGCTGGGAATTCAATTTGCTCACTGTGCCATCGAGCGGCGAAGCAATGGTGGTGCGTTCGAGTTCCTCATCGGCGCTGTCCAGGTTGGCCTTCGCCACGTTCACCTGGTCGTCCGCGCTCTCAAGCTGTGCCTGGGCCACGTCCCGCGCCGCTTTGAAACCGGCGAAGTCGGATTCCGAAAGCAGCTTGCGGTGAAACAACTCCAGGTTGCGGTCGTAATCAGTTTGCGCCTTTTCCAAACTGGCCGCCGCCGAAACCTTCGCCGCCACCGCCGATTCGTAACCGGCCATCGCCTGGTTCGTCGCCGCGATGTAAATGTCCGGATTGATCTTCACCAGCAAATCGCCCTTCTTCACCGCCTGGCCCTCCTTCACCGGTAACGCGATGATTTCGCCGCTCACTTCCGGGCTGATCACCACTTGGATTACCGGCTGGATTTTCCCGTTGGCCACCACAATGTTGGTCAGGCTGTGGCGCGACACCTTCTCGGTCTGGACAGTGATGAGCGGCTCGCGCTTCTTGAATATCGCCGCCAGCGTCAATCCGGCGAGCACGAGCACGATGACCGAAAAAATAATGATTTTCCGGCGTTTTTTGGGTTTGGCCATAACCATTTATTAAGACACCGCCCGCGCCTTTTCGTTTCGTAGAATCATAACCGTTAAAATTTCACAACGCCCACTGTCCCAAGTGGATCGCGATGAGCAGCAATTCGATCAGGACCCAGAAACCAAAAACCGCGGCAAAGGCCTTGGCCATGCGTCCGCCGGTAAGCCTGGCCAATCCGACCGCCAGAACGGCCGCGTGCCACAGATTCATTGCGTTGACCGCGCCGAGCAGCAAATGGACGCGATTGGTCAGGTCAAAATCACTCACCAGCAAAGCGAGGCTGGGACCAGCATTGAGCCGGCCAAAAATTACGCCCAATAATGTCCCCAGGATGGCGCCGAGGAAAACAATAACCATGGATAATCCGGCGACCTCAAGCATTTTCACGTAAGCCACCTGCGCTTTGAAAAACCACTGCCCGAACAGCCACAACACCAGCGCCCAGGCAAAGACCGAAACGAAGCCTTGGATAATGACGCCGAAGCTGGCCAATACCGACAGCACAGCGGGACGCATGAACTTCTCCACCGTCTGCAAGGCTTGATCTTCCTGTGCCTGGGTGATTTTGCCTTGTTGCACCATTTTATCCATCGCCTTGGCCTGCTGGTCGCGAATCGTTTGGAGGATGGCCGGTTGGGCGAACAGAACGCACGCGGAAATGGTTCCAATCGCGATATAAATCAAAACCGGCACCAGCCAATTAACGGTCGAAGCCGGTGCGGATTTAATTTCATCAAACAGTTCGCCCGGGGAGGCGATGACATTGAATAATCGCCCGGCCAGCGATGTTGCCGGGGTGGCCGGCTGCGTCGGCTGCGGTTCGCTGACGGGCGGAGACGGTTCCATATGCTTGTCTGTTTCAAACCATACTTAGGCAGAATCCGGCAGAGGTTACAAGAAAAGTCGGTAGTGTCCCGATTTGTTTTCGGAGCGCGGGGTCTGCGACCCGCAGCGGCTTGGATTGCATGGGGGTGTGCTTGCGGCTCATAGAGCGGCGCTCCTGAATTTAGGACACTACCGAAAAGTCGGCAATTTCCCAATTTCCAGCGCGCGAGTTGCCTGCCGCGCCATAGCCTCTGGGCGAAGGCGGGTCCCAACTCGCAGCATGACCGACTGCCGTAGCCCCTGCGGATTTGAGGGCAATTGGCACCCAGCACGTTGGGAGCGAGGGTTTTGCGCGGATTTCCCGGCCAGGGCATTGGGCCGCTTAAAGCGGGCTGAAGCCGCGCTCCGGGAGCGCGGATTGTCTCAATCCGCAGCACGCAGGCAGCCAAACCAGCGCGGGAAATCGGGAGCCTCCCGCGCTCCGCAAATCAGGAAACCACCAAGAGTGGACCGCTCACAATTTGGCCTTGCTCCAACCGGGGATAGCGAACTGTTCGGAGTTCCGCCTTCAGGCGGCTTCAGCCTCTGGTTTGGAGTTCCGCCTTCAGGCGGTCACAATCTTCGATCGTCAATTTCCACCGCCCTCAGGCGGCAGGGGCAGGGGCGGCCTCGGGCTTCTTCCAAGTCCGTTTCGGCGCCTTGACGATGAGGCCTTTTTTGATGGCGCTGGTGGCCACGCGCAGGTAGCGCACCTCGCCGCTGGGCAGGACGGCTTTCACCCGTTGCAGGTTCGGCATGAATCGCCGCTTGGTGATGGCAGTGATGTGCGTGCCAATGCCACCCTGCTTTTTGGGTTTGCCACTGCGCCAGATGATGCTGCCTTTGCGCGCGCCCTTGCCGGTCAATTCACAAATTTGTGCCATAAAATCGTAATTAGGAACCCAAAGCATAGTCATAAAATCCTTCGCGACAAGCAAAATATTGAGCTTGGCTTTCGGTCCGGATTCCCGTTGTCTTTGGCCGGTATGAATTTGAACCTTCTTGTGCACCACCCGGTCGGAAAGTTTATGGCCGTCAGCCTCCTTCTGCCGTTGGCCGCAATCCGTGCCACCGCCTTGGATGTCGCCCCGGCTCCGGCCACTGCCGCCACCACGGCCGCCACACCGCCGGAAGCCAGACCTGACGCGGCTAACTCGGTGGTGAAGATCTTTTCCACCGTGCGCTATCCGGACTTTTATCGTCCCTGGGCCAAGGAATCGCCGAACGATGTCACCGGCAGTGGCGTGGTCATCGAAGGCAAGCGCATCCTCACCTGCGCGCACGTCGTGCTTTACGCCAGCCAGGTGCAGGTGCAGGCCAACCAGGCCGGCGACAAGGTCTCCGCTTCGGTCGAGTCTATCGCGCCGGGGATTGATCTGGCGGTGCTCAAACTGGACGACGAATCGTTTTTCGATTCTCATCCGGCGCTGGCGCGCGCAAAAACGCTGCCGGACATCAAGGACGCCGTCACGGTTTATGGGTATCCCGAAGGCGGCACCAGTCTGTCCATTACCAAGGGTATTGTGTCCCGCACGGAATTCACCGAGTACAATTTCCCCGTATCCGGCCTGCGGATTCAGATTGATGCCGCCATCAATCCCGGCAACAGCGGCGGACCGGCGCTCGTCGGCGACAAAATGATCGGCCTGGCCTTCAGCCATCTTAGCGAGGCGGAAAACATTGGCTACATCATCCCCTCCGAGGAGATTGAACTGTTTTTGCAGGACATCGCCAGCGGCCAGTACCATGGCAAACCCGCCATGTTCGACGATTTGCAGACGCTGGAGAATCCGGCGTTGCGCGCTTACCTCAAACTCGACAAATCGGTCGAAGGCATTGTCGTGCACAAGCCTTACCGCACCGACGCCGCGTACCCGTTGAAGGAATGGGACGTGATCACCAAAATCGGCGACACGCCGGTGGACGACCAGGGCATGATCAAAATTGGTGACAACCTCCGGGTCCGCTTCGAATATCTGGTCCAAAAAGTTGCCAAAGACGGAAAGTTGCCCCTGACGGTGGTTCGGGACGGGAAGTCCGTGCCGGTGGAGCTCCCGGTGGCGACGGATTACCCGGCGGTCATTCCCAGCCTGGACCAGGGTTATCCGGGTTATTTCGTGTATGGCCCCCTCGTGTTTTCCACCGCCACCAAACAATTCGTTCGCGGGCTCACCACGGGCACCCGGGGCAGCCGTTTCATAGGATATTTGAGTTACCGGGGCAGCCCCTTGCTCGCGCGCATCACCGACCAGCCCGCCTTTCCCGGCGAGCAACTCGTCGTCGTCTCGTCTCCCTTCCTTCCCAACAAATTGGATGAAGGTTATTCCGATCCCTTTTCCGAGGTGATCAAGGCTGTCAATGGCATCCCGATCAAGAACCTTGCCCACCTGGTCGAAGTGTTGCGCGACGCCAAGGACAAATTCATCACCATTCAATTTGCCGAGCACCTGGGTGAGACCATGGTATTCCCGCGCCAGGAGATGGTGGCCGCCACCGACGGTATTCTCACCGATAATGGCATCCGCAGCCAGGGCACGCCCGATGTCATGGCCATTTGGAATGCCAAGGCGGCGCAGTGAAGGTTGGGGTGGTTGGGCTGTGTCCTAAATTCAGGAGCGCGGCTCTATGAGCCGCAGCACTCCCCATGCAATCCAAGCCGCTGCGGGTCGCAGACCCGCGCTCCCAAAACAAATCGGGACACTGCCTCCACGTTGGTAGTGGGCTACATGGGTATAGTTGCGGCATTTGGATATTTTCGTTTTTAGCGGAAGTTCGAGCGGCACGGCACTCGCCTTGGCGTTTTTGGGTGGGTTTATTTTCTTGGGTGTTCCGATTGGTTGCTGGCTAGGGAGCTGGTTGGCGCAACGAGAGTTCGGTGAGCATGTGCATGGCCCGCTTATCAAGCATGTTCCGAAATTCAGTGAAGGCGGAGATAAATTCATGGTGGATTTGCCTCCGCAAAACCGCGTCGGCCTCTGCCTGCTGTTTTTCAAAAGCAAGCTGCTGGTCAAGCAACTGTTTTTGAAATTCGAGTTGTTGTTTGAGAAGTTTCTTTTGAAATCCATAGGTCAACCGGCAGGTAAACTCCACACCGATGAGTGTGCCAGCCAGCCCAGCAAGCAAAAGATCGTAGTTCATAAAGATGGCGAAAGTATTTTCAGAAATAATTAACCCTAAATCCCGCAAAAGGTTAAAAATTAAGCCTCGGTGATTGGTTTGGCGTGCGACTTTCGTCTCGCGTAAAATCTTAAACTCCACGGCGCGAGAACAGGCAACAAAGAGCCAGCAAAAAGCAACGAGAACGCCACAATCGCATTTTCTGCGCTAACGCAAAGCTCAATGAGCAACAGCATCCATCCGACCGTTAAAAAAGCGTAGCCATAAACATAAAAAACCTGCCTCAAATTCGGTGGCAGCTTTTCATGGACCGCGTAGCTTTCAGACCACCCAACTCCGAATGGAAAACGGCGCTCTGCCGGTCCTTGATAAAAAACGCGAAGGCTGCGAATCGGGAAAATTGGAAAATAAACAATCGAAACCCATTCTGTCGTCAAAAATGTTCCATCCGTTCGGAAATCCCGCTTGCCGTAAAACGTCGTTCCGGTTCCGGTGAACGTGTATGCCATGCCGCCGATTAAGCCTAAAACCGCGCTTGTGGTCAACCGTTAAAATCAGCGCCAGGGGGTTGACAAACGGGCCGTTTGAATTAGGTTTTGGTCGTTGCGGAAACCCCGCAGCAACAACGCAAAATCTGACTCTACGTTGGGAGTCGGGATTTTGCGTTTTTTGTTTTTGCGCCGTTGAAAGCGCGTTGATTGGTGAAAACGATTTAGGCCGCCTTGATTGCTGACCCTCGCCAATGGGAATTTCAACCAGCAGTTGGGGCGGCTGATTTTTAAGCCATGTTATTAGTCCGTGGGGGCTGGTGACGCCGCAACCAGTCGCCCAGAAAAGAAAACGGCGGACGAAACGAACTCTGCAAAAGAAAATTTCGTCCGCCGATAGGCAATCCAATCATGCCATTGGTGTGCTTACCATGCCACCCTAGGCAGAAAACCGCAAGCTCTTTTTGGGAGTGTTTCGGAGAGGAAAATTATTTTCATTTTTCTCTTGCAATAGCCAAGCAGCTTGGGTATATTGACTTCGTTATGAGAATAAACGAACAGATTCGCGGTTATTTTGCGGCGATTGGACGCAAAGGCGGAAAAGCAACGTCCGATTCCAAGACGGAAGCTGCCCGTAAAAACGCAAAAAAAGGCGGTTGGCCGAAAGGCAGGCCGCGAAAACCGAACAAACAAAACATTTAATTTTATGCAACCATTGACTATTGAAAAACGGGCGCAAATCCTCAACTGCCTTGTTGAAGGATGCAGTATGCGTTCAACGTCCAGACTGACCGGCGCGGCCAAGAAAACCGTCGAACGCCTGCTGGTGGCGGCGGGCAAGGCGTGCGCCGATTATCACGATAAAATCATGCGCAACCTGAATTGCCGCCTCATTCAAGTGGACGAAATTTGGGCGTTTTGCGGATGCAAGGAAGCGCACGTTCCCGAACTGTTGCGGGGAAGCGGCGAGATTGGCGATGTTTGGCTCTGGACGGCGCTGGACGCTGACACAAAATTGATTCCCGCCTACTACGTCGGCAACCGGGGCAAGGGCGCGGCGAACTGGTTTGTGGCAGACCTCGCCAGCCGGGTGAATAACCGGATTCAACTCACCAGCGATGGCCACGCCGCCTATCCCGATGCCGTCGAACGCGCGTTTGGCTACGAGATTGATTATGCCATGCTGATAAAGCAGTACGAGGCCAAGCCGTCCGGCAAATACAGCCCGCCCGTGTGCATCGGCGTGCATAAACTGACCCGTTGCGGCCAGCCTGACCGGGACTTGATTTCAACCAGCTTTGTCGAACGGTCAAACCTCACTTGGCGCATGAGCAACCGCAGGCTCACCCGATTGACCAACGCTTTCAGTAAGAAGCTGGAGAACCACAAGCACGCAATCGCGCTTTCCATGATGCACTACAATTTCTGCCGGATTCATCAAACCTTGCGCGTGACACCAGCAATGGAAGCGGGCATTACCGACCACGTTTGGAGTTTGGAAGAACTCGCCGCCCTGATTGTCGAGCCGGTTTGCCTGAAGGTCTGACAACCCGGCCTTCGCTCAACGCAATCACGTCCCGCATGACGCTGTGAGCGATTTGCACCGCGTCGCCTTTGCGCTTGGTTTTCGGCTTAATCACACCGCCAATTTACCACACCGCACGCCGCTCGAAAAGCCTTCTTTCCTGCCATGTAGCCCACCACCTCCACGTTGCTTGGCTTGACTTGGATACCTCTTTGCGGGACACTTTCTTGTCGTATGCCCGTTAAACACAGTGGCAGAAAGAAATTGACGCGCTCCGCCCAGCGCGATTTGGACATTCAAATTGAATTCATTGAGGGCCTCGTCCGCCGCGATCCCGACTACGTGGACGCATTGGAGTTGCTCGGCGATCAGTACACGCAACGTGGCCGCTACACCGAGGGTCTCCAGGTGGATGAACGCCTCGCGCGCCTCCGGCCCCGGGAACCGCTGGTGTTTTACAACCTGGCGTGCAGCTACGCCCTCACCGACCAGTTCGACCGCGCCACGCTCGCGCTCGACACCGCGCTGAATCTGGGTTACCGCGATTTCAACTGGCTGGCCAGGGACCCGGACCTGCAGAAACTCAGGGAACAGCCCGTCTATCGCGGCATCGAAGACAAAATTCGCCGCATGAAAATCAAGGTCGGGTAGGGGATGGTCAGTTTGGTTCAATGGTTAAAAAAGTGATCGGTTAAATGGCAAGGCGCGCGGAAGCCAGTTTAACGATTCAACCAACTACCTGTTTAACGGATAACCGATTGAACTGCCGCCCGCTTAACTGACATCAAATGAACGTCACCGTCCGCGGCCACACCCGGCATTATCGCACCGTCGCCTTTGACCGGACGTGCAACGCCGTCCGGCTCATCGAACAGCGCCTGCTTCCCCACCAATTCAAAATCGTCGCCACGCGCGATTTCCGTGAAACCGCCGCAGCCATCCGCGACATGATCGTGCGCGGCGCCGGCGCCATCGGCGCCACTGCGGCCTATGGCTTGGCGCAGGGCGCGCTGGCCTTTCGCGGAAGCAATTTGCGCCAATTTTCGCGGCACGTCGAAACCATCTATCAATCGCTTAAGACGGCCCGGCCTACGGCCGTTGATCCGGTAAACGCCATGGCGGCCGTTCGCGCTGCCATGCGTGCTGGCGCCACGGTGGAGGAACAGCAGGCGCTCGCGCTCGCCGCCGCCGGCGAATTCGCCAACGAAAACGTGCTGCAGTGCAAGGCCATCGGCCGGCACGGAGCCAGGTTGATTCGCAATGGCATGAATCTCCTGACGCACTGCAATGCCGGCTGGCTGGCTTTTGTGGACGTGGGCACGGCCACCGCACCGATGTTTGCCGCCCAGGCGGACGGCAAAAAGTTTCACGTGTTTTGCGACGAAACCCGGCCGCGGTCGCAAGGCGCCACCTTGACGGCGTGGGAACTGGCGCAACAAAAGATTTCCCATCAAATCATCGCCGACAGCGCCGCCGGATATTTGATGCAACGGGGCGAAATTGACCTGGTCATCGTCGGCAGCGACCGCACGCTGGGGCGCACCGGCGAAGTTGCCAATAAAATCGGCACCTACACCAAGGCGGTTTTGGCGCGGCGGCATCGCATTCCCTTTTACGTCGCCATTCCGCTTTCGACGATTGACTGGAATTTGAAGCGTGGATTCGACATTCCGATCGAGGAACGCGACGAACGCGAGGTCCTGGGCGCCTGGGGGACCGTCCAAAGTTCCGAGTCCGAGGTTCAAGGTTCAAGGTCAAAGCCCGGCAAACGAGTGTATGTGCGCGTCGCCAATCCATCGAGCGGCGCGCGCAATCCCGGCTTTGACATCACACCTCCGGACCTGATTACCGGCATCATCACCCCGTTGGGAATTTTTCGTCCGCACGACCTTTGGTCACGGCGGCATGAGTTGGGCTTTGTGGGTTAGATTCTTTGATTCAAACTTGGGTAGTGTCCCGATTTGTTTTCGGAGCGCGGGTCTGCGACCCGCAGCGGCTTGGATTGCATGGGGATGTGCTGCGGCTCATAGAGCCGCGCTCCTGAGTTTAGGACACTGCCCAAACTTGAACTGCCCAAACTTGAACTTGCTTCCGGCAAGGAAGGGAATTACGGTGGGAACTTCGGGTGGCGGGGTAGCCAAGTGGTAAGGCAGGGCTCTGCAAAAGCCTCATCCGTCGGTTCGATTCCGACCTCCGCCTCCAGCCTTTTTGTTGGGATTTGCGAGGAAAAAGAGCGAAAATTGGCCGAGTTTCAGTGAAAGTTTCAGTAGCGAGATTACTCCGCTACAACTCAAAACGAACTC
>JBEKMW010000011.1:0-63704 GCA_049523455.1 Verrucomicrobiota bacterium
CAAGCCGTTCAAGAGGCAGTTGATCCGCGAAATTGCGGACGCGGATGTGGAGAAGTTATTGCAGGTCCGCATCCGCCGGATTTCGCTTTTCGACATCGCCCGGCACCGCGAGGAAATGGAAAGGACGAAGGCGGAACTCGATGAGGTCCGCAAAAACCTCAAGCAGCTCACGAAATACGTCGTCGGCCACCTCGAAACGTTGCTGGAAAAATACGGCCCGCAGTATCCGCGCCAGACGACGAAATCCGCGCGGCATGAAGAGGTGGACGCCAAGGCCGTGGCGTTCAAGGCGTTCAAGGTCAGCTACGACCGAGAAACCGGCTACGTCGGCCACAAGGTCAACGGCGAGGAGTTCAAGCTCGAATGCACGAAGTTCGACAAGATTCTCCTCGTATTTCGCGATGGCACCTACAAGGTCACCGAGCTGCCGGAGAAATTGTTCGCCGGGCAGGAATTGTTCTACTGTGGCCTGCCGGAGCGCGAGCGGGTGTTCACCTGCGCCTACACCGACCGTGACGCCAGCTACCTCAAGCGGTTCACCTTCGGTGGCTCGATCCTGGACAAGGTCTATTCGTGCATTCCTGACAAATCGCGCATCCTGTTCTTTGCGCCGGACACGCCGAAGCTGCTTTACGTCCGCTACAAACCGGCGCCACACCAGAAAATCCACCAGCAGACGTGCGACCCGTCGCAAGTGGAGGTGAAAAGCCCGCGCACACGGGGGCGTCAGATTTCCATCAAGGATGTCTCCTCCATCACTGCGGAACCGACGCGCGGCTGGGATGAGAAGGAAACGACGACGAAGATTGTGTTTGCGTGATCTGGTAGCCACGGCGTAAACGACAAAAAATTCTCCGTCGAGCGTTGCGTTGGCTAAACCGGGAATTAAACTCCGCGCGTGCTGAATCTGAATTCGCTCAATCCCCAGCAGCGCCAAGCCGTCGAAGCGTTGAAAGGTCCGCTATTGATCCTGGCCGGGGCCGGGACCGGCAAGACCCGGGTCATCACCTTCCGCGTCGCTCACCTGATCGCCCGAGGGGTGCCGCCCCGGAACATCCTGGCCGTCACTTTTACCAACAAAGCCGCGCGGGAAGTGCAGGAACGCGTCCGCCAACTGCTCCCCAAGCCCAAGAAAGACACGAACGCCTCGGAGTTCCACCCCACCATTTGCACCTTCCATTCGCTCTGTGTGCGAATTTTGCGGCGGCACATTGAGCGACTGGGCTATAAACGGAATTTTGTCATCTACAACGAATCCGAGCAACTGGGCGCCGTTCGGAAGATCCTGGCGCAAATCTCATCGAAAGGACAAAAGGCCGATCCAGCGGCGGTGCTGGCCCTGTTGAGCCGGTTCAAAAACGGGGGCGAAGGCGCCACCGTCTTCGCCGACGAAGACGTCCGGGCGCTGGCCCAGCACATCCGGTCCCGTTACGAAACCGCTCTGCACGTGTGCAATGCGGTGGATTTTGACGACCTCATCCTCCTGACGCTGCGGCTGTTCCATGAGCACCCTGATGTGCTGGATGCCTGCCGCGCTCAGTATCGTTACGTCATGGCCGATGAATACCAGGACACTAATGCCACACAGTTCCAGCTCATTCATGCGCTGGCCGCCCAACACCGCAATTTCTGCGTGGTGGGCGACGATGACCAGAGCATTTACGGCTGGCGCGGCGCCGAAATCGGCAATCTGCTCGACTTGGAGAAAAGTCTTCCGGAGGTGAGAATCATCAAGCTTGAGCAGAACTACCGTTCGACCAACACGATTCTCAACGCGGCCAACGCCCTCATCAAAAACAATGCCCGCCGCCGCGCCAAACAACTTTGGTCGGGCAAAGGCATGGGCGACAAGATCGTCTTGTGCGCTTACGCCAACGAAGAGGACGAGGCGCGGAACGTCGTGGCCCAAATCGAATTCGCCCGGCGCGGGCACCGGATTCCCTGGTCGCACAACGCCGTGCTGTTCCGAACCAACATCCAGTCGCGTCCACTCGAAACCGCCTTCCGCTCGGCGGGCGTCCGGTACCATCTCATCGGGGGCCAGAGTTTCTTCGACCGCGCCGAAATCCGCGATTTTCTGGCTTACCTGAAGGTGTTTCTCAATCCGCACGACGACATCAGCTTGCTGCGGATTGCCAACGTGCCGGCGCGGGGCCTCAGCGATGTGACGATGGAACGTCTGCTGGCCGCCAGCCACGAGCGCAAAAGTTCCGTGTTCGCCGCCATGGAAAACCCGGCGGTGCAGGGAACTCTTCAAACCAAGGCGCAACAAAGCATCGGAGCATTTGTGGCATTTGTGGACCAAACGCGGGTGCCATTGCATCATGCCTCCACCTCAGTGCAGCCGCTCCAAAGCTGGGCTGATCATTTCCTGAACCAAGCCGGTTATTTTGCCGAACTCAAACGGTTCGAGAAGAATCCCGAAAACGCCGAGGCGCGCATCCGCAACCTGCGCGAACTGATGGTAACGATGGATGATGCGGGCCGGCCCACGGACCTGTTGGCTGACCGGTTGCAGGCGTTCCTGGAGGAGATTACGCTCGACACCGAGCGCGAGGAGGAAGCGGAGGCCGGCGACGCGGTAACCCTCATTACCATGCACAGTTGCAAGGGGTTGGAATTTCCGCGCGTTTTTGTCGTGGGGCTGGAGGAGGGATTGCTACCCCACGCGCGCTCGGCGGCCGGCGGCACGCTGGACGAAGAACGGCGGCTGCTCTATGTGGCCCTGACGCGCGCGATGCAATCGCTGACCCTCAGTTACTGTACGGGCCGAAAACGCTACGGCCAGTTGCTGCCGTGCCACGCCTCGCGTTTTCTCAAGGAACTGCCGCCTGAGCTGGTGGAGGATGCTTTGGACAAACGGCCGGTGGACCCGGACGCCGGCCGGAAAATGTTCGAAATTCTGCGGGGCGCCGTTGGGTGATTGCTACATGGTGCAGTCGGCGAAAGTGAGAATCCACGCTGTGGTTTCGAGCGGCAAGCGTGATCCTGGTTATTCTTTGCCCGTAGTGTGGGCGACCAGCCATTGCATGTTGCGGTCGTCCGGCGAAGGTGGTTTTGAGCCGCCGGGCAGGCGCTGGCCCGGAATCAATGGCGGACTGGTCGTCGGTTCCAGCCACTTGTGATATTCCGAGTGGCCATCGGCAAAGGAAACAATGAAATCGACTGAAGGGGTGTCCTCGCATCGGGTCGAAAAGTGTGCCGCAAAGCACAAATATCAACGAAGCACTCCCATTGCCAGAGAAAACCGGGGCAGATTGGAAAAAAGACTGAAAAAAACGACTTGCAACCCTGTGGAGCAGGAAGAAAATCACAAAGAAGGCCCGCGCCGGTCGTGGGCCAGAAACCAAATGGGAAATCAGTCAGCGGCAATGTCTGTCCGCGGAAGACGTCTGCCGGCCCGTTCCGGACGCCTGCATTTTTCGCGCATCGCGAGCGGTTGGACGCGCTGGCCAACGTGCTTGACGGTTGCGTGGAAGAGCAGTATAAAAATCGCACAAGGAAAACTTGAGCCGTAGGGGTAGGGGAAAGGGGGACTCTAGGAAGGTCGTCAACATGAAGCAGCCAATCGCCGCCATCTTGGGCATCCTGACAGTGGCCGTGAGGATGCATGCCGCTACATATTCCCTGGGCACATATGCAATTTTGGTGGGTCCCTCGGCCGGCAATAGCAGCGTGGTGCTGGCAGTTTCACCGGCAACCGGAGCC
The DNA here is from genome assembly GCA_049523455.1 of Verrucomicrobiota bacterium. GTDB lineage: Bacteria > Verrucomicrobiota > Verrucomicrobiia > Limisphaerales > UBA11358 > UBA11358. Next base: position 3,709 of record JBEKMW010000011.1, read on the forward strand.
TGGACGGCTGTGACGAATGCAAGCTGGCTGCATCTTGGTCCTGCATATGCAAGCGGCACCGGTAGCACGAACGTGATTTTCAGTTATGATGTCAATCCGGGAGGGACTCGTTCCGGCACGCTCACCATCGCCGGCCAAACGCTCACCGTCACCCAGGCGGGTTCGACTTATATTACGACCCAGACGATGAACACGTTGGTGTCTTCGGGCCTGAATCAACCGCGAGGCGTGGCGGTGGACAGCAGTGGCAATGTCTTCATCGCCGATACAGGCAACAACGCTGTCAAGGAATGGACGCAGACCAATAAGACGGTCACCACGCTGGTGTCGTCAGGGCTGAACGGTCCCTACAGCGTGACCGTAGATGGATCGGAAAACGTTTATATTGCGGACACCGGAAACAACGCGGCCAAGGAGTGGGTGGCGGCAAGCAATACCGTGGTTCCCTTGGTGACTTCAGGATTGTATTCCCCTTCCGGCGTGGCGTTGGATCCGTCCGGCAATGTTTACATCGCCGATGGCCATGACGAAGTTATTTTTGAGTGGATCGCGGCCAATGGCAGCGTGACAAACTTGAATATTCCAAATCCGAACGCCATTTGCCACCCGCCGGGGGTAGCGGTGGACATTGCGGGAAATGTTTATTTCGATGACACCTGCGGGGATAGCCTCCAGGAGTTCACGGCGATCAACGGGAACGTGAGTACCTTGCAGTGTTGCTGGTTTTACAATCCCACCGGCGTGGCTGTGGATGGGCAAGGCAATGTTTATATCGCCGACCAGGCGGACAACTGGATCTGGGAGTGGTCGCCAATCAACAATAACAACACCGTGACCACGTTGGTGTCCGGATTCAACCGTCCGGGGGGCGTAGCGGTGGATGGCGCGGGTAATCTCTACATTGCCGATACACTCAACAATGCGGTCGAGGAATGGACGCAACTTTACCTGGACCCAACACCCAAGGTGGAAGGTTTGGGCGCAGGCAGTGATGCCCTGCCGCCGGTGTTGCCGATTGCCGCCACCCAACTGGCCAGCTCTGCTCCCACCAGCAATCAACCGTGGCTCACCATCACCGGCGTCACCAATGGCGTGGTTTACTTCGCCTTTACAGCAACCACCTCCACCCGCACGGGAGCCATCACCCTGTTTGGCCAGAATTTTCCTGTGACACAGCTCGCCGGGAGCTTTGCCCTGGGCGTCAACTCGATGGCGGTGGGGCCGGTGACGGGAACCAACAGCGTGGTGTTGGCCGTGTATCCCAGCACCAATGCCTGGACCGCCACGGCCAATGTTAGCTGGCTCCATTTGAACCAAAGCGGCATGGGCAGCACGAACGTCATTTTCACTATCGATGCGAACCCGGGCACGACGCGCACCGGGACATTGACGATCGCCGGCCAGACGCTGGTCGTCACGCAGGCGGGGTCAACTTATGTTCCGATCCAATCGGCCACCACTTTGGCTTCGGGAATCCCGTATGCCGATGGGGACGCTGTGGACTCGGCGGGAAATGTCTACTTCGCGGTTGCCGACCAGAACGTTATCAAAAAGTGGTCCCTCTCCAACAATACCGCGAACAATGTGGTTTCATCGGGGTTGCTTTATCCCACAGACGTTGCAGTGGATAACGCAGGCAATCTTTACATCTGCGACCACGACGATGGGGAGATTAAGGAGTGGTCGGCAGCCAGCTCGTCTCTGACCACCTTGACCCCGACAGGCGACACCGAATTGGCGGCGGATGGCGCAGGTGATGTTTATTTCTCCAACGGCAACGCGGTTGATGTCTGGACTGCGGCGAACAACACGGTGTCCACCTTTGTGTCCGGGCTTGCCGGGGCGGCTAGCGTGGCTGTGGACGTAGCGGGCAATCTCTATGTCAACGACACCGCCGGCATCCAGGAGTGGAACGCCACCAGCGGCGCGGTGACCACGTTGGCGACCCCAAGCTTGACCTATGGCGAGGGAATGGCCGTGGATGGGCAAGGTAATGTCTATCTGGCCGGCCAGTATCTCTACTATGACCGTTCCTACGTTTACAAGTGGACCGCGGCTGACAACACGCTGACGGCGTTGGAGGTCTCGGGTCAGGCCCAATACTTCGGCGTCACGGTGGATGCCGCCGGCAATGTTTACTTTACCGATGCCTACGATGGCCTGTTGCAGGAATTACCAAACGCTTTCCTGGACTCGACGCCCCGGACCGAGGGCCTGGCTGCCGGCAGTGATTCCCTGCCAGCCGTGTTGCCGCTCACGATAAACTTGCTCGCGCCCTTCGCTCCCACCAGCGACTCGGCGTGGCTGACCATCACGGGCGCCACGAACGGCGTCGTCAGTTATTCCTTTACCCAAAACCTGGAACTGGCCCGTACGGGGCACATCAACCTCCTGGGCCAAAGCATACCGGTCACCCAATTAGGTCCGGTCTTTACGCTCGGCACGACCGCTCTTTGGGAGGGACCTGCCGCGGGCACCGACAGCGTGGTTCTGGCCGTAAGCCCAAACATCGGCATCTGGACGGCCACGAATAATGTTCCGTGGTTGCAACTTAGCCCGGCCGACTCTGGCGGCACGGGCGGCACCAATGTGATCTTCAGTTTCGAAGCGAATCCGGGAGGGCCGCGAACCGGCACTCTCACCATCGCGGGCCAGACACTGACCGTCACGCAGGCGGGTTCCACTTATGTGGCCGCCAACCCGCTCAGCCCACTGGTGTCTGCAGGATTGTCTCTTCCCTCCGGCGTGGCGGTGGATGGCGCGGGCAACGTGTATATCGCCGACGATGCCAACCATGCCGTCAAAGAATGGATTTTAACCAACAACACCGTTACCACTTTGGTTTCGACGGGCTTGACTCATCCCAGCGGCGTGGCGGTGGACAGCATGCGGAACGTCTATATCGCGGACAGTTCCAACAATGCGATTTATAAATGGGTGGCAGCCAGCAGTAATCTCACCGCGCTGGTTTCAACGGGGCTGAACAGCCCTTCCGGCGTGGCGGTGGACGGCGCGGGCGACGTCTATATCGCGGATACCACCAACAATGCTGTTAAGGAGTGGGCGGCTGCAAGCGATACCGTCAGCCCACTGGTGTCCTCAGGACTGAACCATCCTTCCGGCGTCGCCGTTGACGCCGCTGGGAATGTTTATATTGCCGATAGCGGTAACAGCGTCGTCAAGGAGTGGTCGGCGGTCAACACCACCGTCACCACGCTAGTGTCGTCGGGATTGAATCGACCCGTGGGCGTGGCGGTGGATGGCGCAGGCAACGTCTATATCGCCGACAGTGGCAACAACGCCATCGAGAAGTGGATTGCCGCCAGCAATAGCGTCGTCACGCTGGTGGCTGCGGGATTGAACGGCCCCCAAGGCGTGGCGGTGGATGGGTTGGAGAACCTTTTCATTGCGGACACCACCAACAACGCGGTTAAAGAAATGCCGCGTGCGTTTTTAGTGCCGGCGGCCTGGCACGAAACAGCGAACGCAGGCATCGGGGCGTTGCCGGTAGTTTTGCCGGCTGCGGAAAATTTGCTCGCTCCTTTCACTCCAACTAGTGACCAGTCGTGGTTGACCATAACAGGTGTAACCAATGGAGTGGTGGGTTTTTCATTCACCGCCGACTTCGGCTCCGGCCGCACCGCCCACATCCTGTTGCTCGGTCAGAGCATTCCCATCATTCAGAACGGGCTGACTTATACGTTGGGCATAACGGCGCTGGTGGTAGGGCCACAAACAGGGAGCAACAGCGTCGTTCTGGGCGTGGCACCCACGACCGCGGCCTGGACAGCGACGGCAAACGCAGCATGGTTGCACCTCAATGCGGCAAATCAAGGCGGCACGGGAAGCACGAACGTGATTTTCACCTTCGACGCGAATCCGGGCGCGACGCGCGCCGGAACGCTGACCGTCGGCGGCCAAATGCTGACCGTTACCCAGGCAGGTTCGGCTTATCTTTCTGCCGGCTCCGTGGGAATATTGGTTCCCTCCGGCTTGAGTGGTCCCTTCGGTGTGGCCGTTGATGGCATAGGCAATGTTTACATTGCAGACACTATCGACAATGCCATCAAGGAGTGGGCCCTCACCAACAACAGCGTCAGCACTCTGGTCTCCTTGGGACTTGGCATGCCCCGTCAAATGGCGATAGATGGCTCAGGCAATGTGTATTTTGCGGACAGTTTTAACGACGTAGTTGACGAGTGGCTGCCGGCGGAGAATCTCTTAACTACCGTCGTTGGGTCGGGCTTGAACTTGCCTTACGGAGCGGCCGTGGATGGCGCGGGCAATGTTTATATTGCCGACACATATCACAGCGCCATCAAAGAGTGGGTGGCGGCAAATAATTCCGTGGTCACTCTGATTTCCTCGGGGTTGAGCATTCCGGCCGCGGTCGCCGTGGATGGCGCGGGCAATGTTTATATCGCTGACACATCCCACAACGCCATCAAGAAGTGGGCGGCGGCCAACAGTTCGGTCACCACGCTGGTTGCTTCAGGCTTGAGCAGCCCCGAGAGCTTGGCGGTGGACGGGGCAGGCGATGTGTATATCGCCGACTCCTCCCATAACGCCGTCAAAAAGTGGAGTGCGGCCGGCAATTCAGTCAGCACCCTGGTTGCTTCGGGATTGAGTGATCCCTTCGGTGTGGCCGTGGATGGCATGGGCAATGTTTATATCGCCGACAGCGGCAACAACATGATCAAGGAACTGCCGTATGCCTTCGTGGAACCAACCAACCTGCTGGAAGGGCTGGCCGCTGGGACAGACGCTTTACCGGCAGTCGTGCCGTCAACCGTCAACCTGCTTGCTCCCTTTGCGCCCACCAGCGACCAGCCATGGTTAACCATCCTGGGAGTCACTAAAGGCATCGTGAGTTTTGGTTTCAGCGCCAACAGCGGTCCAGCCCGCACAGCCCACATCCAACTTTTGGGCCAAACCAATTCCATCACGCAGGGACTGATCGGAACACCCCCGACCCTCACCGGTATCCAGATATTCGCCAATGGCGCCATCCAGTTTTCCTTCACGAACAATCCGAGCGCTTCCTTTACCGTGTTGTCCACCACCAATCTTTCGTTGCCCCTGCCTAACTGGAATGTGGTTGGTTCGGCGACGAATGTTTCTGCAAACGTATTTCAATTCACCTCGTCTCCAACCACCGGCGATCAGCAGCGTTACTACACCGTTCGCTCACCTTGAACCAGCGAGGAAATTGCGATTTAGATGAATACCCTCGTCCCAAGCGAGCCGGTTTGGCTAGATCAGGTTGTTCTCGATGAGATAATCCCGCCCATCTGGTGCGAGCCTGTAGAACTCGGTTGGCGACCCAAATGGGTGAGATTGTGCACAAATCACGAGTCATCAAGCGGTCAAAAAGTCGATTGGAGTGGCGTTGAAGGTGGCGCAGACGGGCCATTGACCAGCCTATTGTCTTGACTTTCCTCGTGGGCGGACATTCATTGACTCAATGACAATTAATTTATCGGCCAAGCAATTGCGGCGGGCAGCAGCCGTCAAGCGCCAAATCGAATCACTGGAAAACAAACTCGCCCGCATCTTGGGCGGAACCACCGATGAAGTCGTTACGCCGCGCAAGCGCCGGAGAATGAGCGCCGCAGGCCGGGCCAGGATTGCCGCCGCTCAGCGGGCGCGGTGGGCCAAGGTTCGGGGCCGGACACACTCAGCCAGGTCTGTGCGAAAGCCCAAACGTAAAATGAGCGCGGCAGGCAGGGCCAGAATTGCCGCGGCTGCCCGGGAACGTTGGAGAAAAGCCAAGGCGGCGGGCCGGAGTTCGCTTTAAGAGAACGGCACAATGGCAAGGTAACGCATTCGGACAAAGCCGCTGCCCGGTGTGGCAGCGACAATTTCATTTGTGGGTCCGGCAGAGCCCTGACTTGTTGGCTAAAATGCAAATGCCGGGCCGACCAGGGGGACTGTGGACCAGACGACGACCACGAAGCAAGAGGGGGTTTGGGGACCGTTGTTCTATACTGCTTTTCTATACTATATTCCATTTTCCGAGCCAAAGTCTGCTAATCACAACAAACGCCAAAATTGGTCAGAACCATTGTGAACATTGAGCGAATCAGCAATTGCACACCGAAGCTAAAAACAGCAAAAAGTGGCCTTTACAATTTCGAGTCGGGTACCAGATTCGTCATCTTCGCTTCATCAGACGAGCCCCAACGGCAGGTATAAACCATTTTTCACTGGCTGCATAAGATTAATGTATTGCACACATCGGCCAGATCCTTCAGATTGCACCTGCTGCATGGGTCAGGAAAAGACAGTCAAAAATAGATCCAGCTTTCCTACGACTGATTGGAGCGTAGTGCTTGAAGCAGCGAGTTCCGACCCTGGCCGTGCCCTTGCTGCCCTCGAAAAACTCTGTGGCCGTTACTGGTATCCCATTTATGCCTTCGTCCGGCAAAATGGAACTGAAGTTCACAAGGCGGAGGACTTGACACAGGGATTTTTCGCCTTCGTGCTGGAACACCGCGCTTTTGAACATGTGGAACCAAGCAAAGGCCGTTTTCGCTCCTTCATTTTGGCTTCACTGAACCATTACATTTTCAATGAACGTGACCAGGCGCAATGCCAAAAACGCGGCGGTGGCCACCGCATCATTTCGTTTGATGAATGTTCCGCCGAGGAAATGTATCTGCACGAAGCGGCGGACCGGGCTACCCCGGATATATTCTTCGAGCGGCGCTGGGCGGTCACGCTAGTGCGCCGCGTGCTGGACCGCCTCCGCGAGGAATTCGAAAAGCACGGGAACTCCGCTTTGTTTTCGGGTTTGAAGCCTTATCTGACGAATGAACCGGAAATCGGAGCGCAGGAAGCGCTGGCAAAACAACTCGGCATGGAAACTGGCGCGGTCAAAGTGGCCTTGCATCGCGCCCGCCGGAAATTTGGCCGACTGCTGCGCCGCGAAGTCGCGCACACCGTAAGCTCTCCGGAGGATGTGGAAGGAGAACTCCGGTATCTGCTCGCCGCCATTGCCGAGTAGAGCTGGCGGTTGGCAGGAGGACGCGTTTTTCTGTAACTCGGGGAGACGTTTGCTTTTGAATCCAGTGGTGCAATCAACGACATCACCGTCGAAATGCCCGCGCTGCGGGGCCGCGCTCAATGCGAGCATACCGGCCGGACTTTGCCTTCGCTGCCTGCTGGAGATGGGTCTCAAGGGTGAAAATGAAGGTGACGCTCCCGACAATGCCGATGCCGCAGCCCTGGCGTCGCCCGAAGCAATCTTCGACCACTATCGAGTCCTTGGGAGAATAGGTGAAGGCGGTTGCGGAGTTGTTTATCGAGCGGAGCAGATCGTGCCCGTTCGCCGCGAAGTTGCCATTAAGGTCATCAAACTCGGCATGGACACGCAGACCGTCATTGCGCGCTTTGAAGCCGAACGGCAGGCGCTGGCATTGATGGATCACCCGCATATCGCAAAGGTTTTCGACGCCGGCACGACGCGCAACGGCCGCCCATTCTTCGTCATGGAACTGGTGTCCGGGGAACCCATCGCGCAATTTTGCGATCAGCAGAAGCTTTCCCTTCGGCAACGCCTCGAATTATTTGTGCAAGTTTGCCAAGCGGTCCAGCACGCACACCAGAAAGGCGTGATCCACCGCGACCTCAAGCCGTCGAACATTCTCGTCGCCGAGCAGGACAGCCAGGCGAGGCCGAAGGTCATTGACTTTGGCATAGCCAGGGCCACGGCTCGCCAGCGGTTGGCCAACCAGACGATTTACACGGCGTTCGATCAATTCGTCGGTACGCCCGCCTACATGAGTCCGGAACAAACCGTACTGACCGGCGAGGACATAGACACGCGAAGCGACATTTATTCACTCGGCGTTTTGCTTTACGAGTTGTTGACGGGGCATCCGCCGTTCGCGCCGGAGCGCTTGCGCCAAGCCGCGCTGGACGAAGTGTGCCGTATTATCCGCGAAGAAGAACCGCCCCTGCCTTCGATGCGGTTGACAACGATGACCAGCGAAGAACTTTCCGAAACGGCGCAGCGTCGCCAGTTGCCGGCAGGAAAATTTGCCAGTGAACTGCGCGGCGATTTGGACTGGCTCGTGATGAAAGCGCTGGAAAAGGATCGCTCCCGGAGGTACGGCAGCGCCGCGGCTTTGGCCGAAGACATTCAGCGGCATCTGGCGAACGAACCGATTCTTGCCCGTCCGCCCAGCGCGATTTACCGGCTTCAAAAAATGGCTCGTCGAAATAAAGTGGTCCTCGGCGCCGGCGCCGCCGTGGCCTGCGCGCTGGTCGCGGGGCTGGCAATTGCCACGGGAATGTATATCCGGGAAAAACAGGCGCGGGAACGTTTGGAACTGCGGGCTTATTTTTCCGACATGGGGTCGGCTATGAGAATGGCCACCGTGCGCGTGGGCGGGCTGGAAGGCGCAGTGCGCCTGCTGGAATCCTGGCGGCAACACAAACCGGACCTGCGGGGCTGGGAATGGTATTACTTGAACGGCCTGTGCCATCGCGATTTGTTGACCATCCGCGCTGACAGCAACGAGCTATGGTCGGTGGCATGGAGTCCAGACGGCACACGCCTAGCCACGGGCGGAGCTGAGGGCACGGTGAAAATTTGGGATGCTGCCACGGGCCATGTGCTGGCAGGTTTGCGCGGTCATACGAATGCGGTATTGGCCGTGGCGTGGAGTCCCGATGGCCGCTGGCTGGCTTCAGGCAGTGAGGACAGAACCATTAGAATTTGGGACCCGGTAACAGGAAAGGCCACTATTCTGAAGGACCACCGTGGAAGAGTCAATTGCCTGGCGTGGAGTCCCGATGCAAGAAGAATCGCCTCAGGCAGTTCGGAGGATCGGACGGTCCGAATCCGGGACGCGCTTACCGGTGGCAACGCGCGGATTATCGACACGGGCAAGCAAGTGCTCTCGGTAAGTTGGAGCAAGGACGGCACACGCTTAGTGGCGTCCGGTGACGATGGTCTGCTGACCGCCTGGGATCCCAGCAGCGGCCAGGAACTTTGGAGTCAGCCGCCGAATTATGGGGTCGACAACATTACCACAGCCTGGTCACCTGACGGCAAACAGTTGGCTACTGGCGGGTGGGACAATTCTGTCAGCTTCCATGACGCGGCCACCGGCGCAAACATCATTTCCTTTTGGGACAACAACAACCCCGTCCTTTCGGTGGCGTGGAGTCCGGACGGAACGCGCCTGGCGTCGACCACCAGCGGCGATGGCCGGATTGCCATTCGTGACATGCGGACCGGCGGCGCGGTGGTCCGGGATTTTCGGGGCCATCTGGGCCCGGTTCGCTGTGTTTGCTGGCGTCCCGACGCTGCCCGAATTGCCTCGGCCAGCGCGGATGGAACGGTGAAGGTGTGGGATGTTAATGGCAATGATCCATCCATCATCCATCTCGTTCAGCCCGATCAGGCAACGTCCCTGTGCTGGAATCCGGACGGCACAAAACTGGCCGCCGGCAGCCGTCGGACGGCCCCGTGGATTTGGGATTTAGGCAACAGCGGTGTGCCAATGGCGCTGCCGGGAGGATACACGCCGTGGACTTGGGCGGTGGCATGGAATCGGGAAGGAACGCGGCTGGCCTCCGCCGGCCGTGATGGCGTTGACGTTTGGGATCCGGCACGCCTCGCCAATCTGTGGCATTTCGAGCGACCATCCGCGGAGTATAGGGCCATTGCTTGGAGTCCGAATTCTACCAAAATCGCTGCCCTTGGAGCCCAATTGCAGATGTGGGATTCGGAGAATGGGAAGTTGCAGGAAAGCATTGACTTGCCCGGCTCAACCCTCGGTGCTTTGGCTTGGAGTCCCGACGGATGCAGCATTGCCGTGGGCGTCGGCCCGAAAATTTATATTTGGGATACGGTCACTTTTACCCCAAAAAAAATTCTCTCCGGGCACACGGACATCGTGAGATGCTTGGCGTGGAGTCCTGACGGTCGTCGACTGGCTTCCGGCAGCGACGACACCAGCGCCAAAATCTGGGACGTGAATCGTGCCAGCGAAGTCGCCACGCTCCTCAGCCACACCGCGCCAATTTATTCTGTGGCATGGAATCCCGAAGGAAGCCGCGTGGCGACCGGAGGCTGGGACATGAGCGTCAAAATCTGGGACCCGGTCACTGGGGCACAGGTTTGCTCCTTCGATCGACTGGGTGGAATTATTCAACAGGTCTATTCTGTCGCATGGAGCGCGGATGGACGACGCCTTGCCTGTTCAGACATCGAAGGCGATATTTTCATCCTCGATTCCACCCCAGGCAGGATGGGCGAAGGTGTTGCCAAAATTTACGCCGCGCCGGAACGCAATCCCATAGGGCGTGCCGACACCATCCGTTCGCTGAAATTGTACTGTGAAACGGTGGAACCTCATGCCACCAACGATGCCGATGCACTCCGCCGCCTGGCTTGGATTCGGGCTGCTTGCCGCTACCCGGAAGTGCGGGACGGGCGCAAAGCCGTTGCTTTCGCTGAACAATCCGTGGCTTTAAACGGCCGAAAAAATGCCGGCCTCATCTCCATCCTGGCTGCCGCTTATGCCGAGACCGGCAATTTTTCCAAGGCCATCGAACTGCAGAAAGAAGCCATGACCTTGCTGCCGACGATTGACCTTCGGGCGGAATACGCCACTGAATTGGCGCTTTATGAATCCCACCAGCCATATCGGGACAACTCTTGGTAGCTGATTGCGCCGAAAAGCAGGAGTCCAAACATTGGTGACCGTCCCGCATCCTTGGCGATTGTTTTGGCAAGGTTTCCGCTGGCCCATCAACGTTGACCAGGCTGAAGCAGTCTTGGTTGGCGGAAAATGCGACCCAACCAAAGTTGAAATATGCAGTCACAAGTCATTGGTAATGAGTCGGATAGGTGAAATCGAGCCTTCAACTTAGCCTTTCGGGTTCAAATCGAGTCTATAAATCAACGACTTCCGAAATTCGCTAATGATGCGGGCGGACATTGGCGCAAAAGGCCCGAAAACATTCGCAGGAAAAATCACAATTTCCTGTAACAACGCCCGGCTAATCCTTTTGAAAAGAGTAGCAGAGTTATGACCGGATGGCACCAAAACAGATTTCCCGACGCGCGTTAACGCGATTGTGGCAGAGGATGACCACAGATACCAGCGAACAAGCAAAAACGGCTTTTTGACGATGGCAGACGGTGTAGCGCCATCGCACTCGGTTCATGTTGAATTGCTTGCGGCTCCAAGTGCCACGGAAGAACGGTTTGGGTGCAGGGTTGATTACGGATGGCAATTTAATTCAAGCTTTTGGCAAAAATGTGAAGCAAATTTTATTTCATTATGAACAATCACTTAAATCAAGCTGGGGTTAGCCCGATAGCGGTGAGGATGGGATATGGCACTTAAGATCGAAACCTCACCCCCATGGTCGCCTTCGCCAATCTCTGGCGGCGGGAGTGGAATCTTTTTGTCCCAAACATGCCTGCTTCTGGCATTATCACCAATTTCGGGATTGTGGCTGGGATTTCTGCAACGCAGCCCACAATTCGTCTCATCTTGCGGGGAATTTGAAAACCGTTGTCCCAAATTTGAGAACGGCTGCCGCCGACTTGGATTTCCCGGCCACCGACCCGGCCAACGCCGCCGGGCGCGCCGAATTCCGGCTCAACACCTTTCCGCCGGACAACCATGTGCCACCGACTCCGCCGCAACGAACACCGACGGCAAAATAAAATTTGAAACTCAAACAAATCAAATCTGCAAAACAAATAATATGAAAACAAATGCTCGAATTTTGATATTGGGCGTGATCACCGCTTGGCTGTCCATTTTTGGCTTGGCGCGGGCGCAAACCGTGGTCTATTCGGAAAATTTTGAAAGTGGGTGGGACTACTGGTCGTCGGACAATGGTGTCTGGCAGGTGGGGGTTCCGACTGGTGGGCCTGGCAGTGCCCACTCCGGCACCAACTGCGCCGGGACGGTGCTGGCAGGCACCGGGATTCCCAATTTCACATCCAGCCGGTTGATCAGTCCAGCTATCACACTGCCGACAGTGAGCAGCGGACAAGAGGTGCAGGTGCGATTCTGGCAATGGTATGCTGTTGGATCTTATGTCTCTGGCCAAGTTCAGGTTTCTGTTTGGACGAACGGAGCATGGGGTGCGTGGATTCCATTGGCAACGCCAGTTCAACCAGGCAATTCCGCAAGCGGTGGATGGTCGTTAGGGCAAGTCGACCTGACAGCCTACGCTGGGCAAATTGTGCGGATTGCGTTTTATCTTATAAATACATCAGACTGGGACGGGACCGGCTGGTACGTTGATGACGTTCAGATTTGGCAGGGGGTGCCAAACTTTAATAATCCGCAAGGTTTCGAACAAGGATGGGGGGATTGGTATGCAGAAAACGGCGTTTGGCAGGTGGGGGTTCCGACTGGTGGGCCTGGCAGTGCCCACTCCGGCACCAACTGCGCCGGGACGGTGCTGGCGGGAACGGGCTATCCGAGTTTTACCTCCAGCCGCTTGGTCAGCCCAGCTGTCACATTGCCGACAACGACCGGTCCAGGACAAGTGCTATTAAGTTGGTGGGAATGGTTTTCATATGGTTCATATGCTTCTGGTCAGGTTCAACTTTCTGTGTGGAGCAACGGAGTCTGGAATGCTTGGGTGACCGTGGACAGTGCTTCAGGAATTAGCGGTGGCTGGTCACCGGGACAAGTGGACCTATATGCATATGGTGGGCAGACAGTGCGCATTGCGTTTGACCATACGGACACATCTAATTGGTCGGGGACCGGCTGGTTCATTGATGACGTGTTAATTCAAAGCTTTGGCGCGCCTGTAATCCTGATGCCACCTGTCAGCCAAACGTTTTCTGTCGGGTCAAGTGCGACATTAAATATCACAGCGAGCGGTAATTCACCGCTGAGTTATCAATGGCGCTTCAACTCGAATTCCATAGCGGGTGCAACAAATACCTCGCTTACATTCACTAATGCGCAATTAGCCAACACCGGCTATTACGATGTGGTCGTTACGAACCTGTTAGGTTCGATCACGAGCACGCCTCCCGCTTTGCTTCAGGTTATCATTGCGTTCACCAATGTGGATATAGGCGCTCCCGGCGCTTCTGGCAGTTCCACCAATTCCAACGGCCTTTATACCGTGAACGGTTCGGGAGAGGGCACCGATGGCACGGCGGATATATTCAATTTCACTTATCAGGCATTGGCGGGGGACGCCCAAATCATGGCCCGATTGACAAGTCTGCAGGGAGGCGATCCGCAAGTGGCCGAAGCCGGTGTAATGATTCGCGAAAGCTTGGACCCCGGATCTAAACAGGCTTCTTTGTCAATGAACGCCGGCACCCATGTGATTTTCCGGCGGCGATTGGCGACTGACGCTTTTGGCATCCAGAATAGTTTTCGAGGGACGGATTACCTCCAAGGAACGAATTACATCTGGCTGCGATTGATGCGCATGGGGAACACGTTCGTGGCGCATTACTCAACCAACGGACTGAACTGGCAATACATGTGGTTCACGACCGTGAACATGTCCAACCAGGTGCAAGTTGGGCTGGCGGTCACCGCTCATCATTACGGGGAGCTTGCGACGGCTACATTTGACAACGTGACCATAGGCGCCTTGACTCCTCTCTCAGGCACGTGGCCATTGACTGGACCGCTGTTGCTGCAAGGCGGTCAGAATTGGTCACAGGCGGAATTTCAGCGTATCGGCGGATTCGAGTTCCTGCTTGGCGGTGTCGTTGGCGAATACGACAACATCAAAGCCACAACCAACATCGCTTTGCCGTTCGCAAACTGGCCATCACTGGTAACTGTAACAAACACCGACGGGGTGGTGCCAATTCTTGATTCGGGAGCGTTGACGAACAACATAAAAATGTATCGCGCTCAGAAGATCGGTCCATGAGCGTGCCCAGAAACAGGTGCTCAACGTAGTAGTCAGGGAAACATTTATGCAAAAGATACGAAATCTGCTGAAGTTGATGATGGGTGCGGCGTTGATTGTCGTAACGGGGACCGGCTGCGGCACCCTGACCATCTCGCAATACACCGCCGGGCCATCCAAACAAGCCAAGACGACGGAGGCCCAAGGGCTCAAGGTTACGGTTGACCCGGTTTGCGATCGGGAGCGGGCCGACGCCTACTTCAAAGTGAATCCCACCGGCAAGGGGGTGGCGATTATTTATCTTCAAGCGGCCAACCAGAGCCCGGACGCCACCTGGTTGCTGAGCGAAGCGAACATGTTCCTGGCGGTTCCCGGCCAGGCGGGCGAGCTGAATGCGAATGACCAGGGTGTGAAAGGCGATTATGGCGTGTCAACTGGCCTGGAGGCGGCGGCCACCCCCTTTATGCTCTTTCCGGGTCCGGACCTGTTCGTGGGAGTGCCGCTGCTGTTGTCCGGGTCGAAGGCCGCCCGGGATGCCTCAGTGGTGCAAAAGAACTTCGTGGATAAGGAGTGGCATAACCAGACCTTGTCGCCGGGACAGCAGGCGCAGGGGTTCATTTATTTTAATTGGAAAGAACAATCACCATCGGCCAGCGCAGCCACCTTGCGGATGGATTGCATAGACGTGCGAAGCCAACAAACCAATACCCTTACGTTCCCCTTAAACTATGAAACGAAATAGCACGCTGATGCACAACCTGGGCCGTATCGGGATGATGGTCTTGGCTGCCGGATTGGCCGCGTTGACGGCCGGTTGCCGGACCGCCAATATGAAGGTTGCTCCCACGGCAAGAATTCAAAATGTTTCAACCCAGAGGATTCCGTTGTCGGTGGGCCTGATGCTGGATGATCGCCTTTGCACCAACCGCTTTATTCCCAACTCCGGTGGCCGTATCTACCCTTTCGGCCCGACGTTGAAGCAGCAGAGTATCAGTCTGTGTGAGCAGTCGTTCGAGAACGTGATCGTGTCCACCAACGGCCTGGTACCGGCTGGCGTGGACGTGACTTTGGCGCCGGAGTTGCATCGGTGCGGTGTAAGCACGCCACACGGGAGGCAACTGGATGTCATTGTGCTGCTGCAATGGACCCTGCGGACCAGCGACAATCGGGACATCCTCTGGATGGCGACCGTTGCCGGCTGCGGCAGCGAAAGCAGCCCCAAGGTGTATCAACTCTTGTTCGATGATCTGGCAACCAAGAGCTACCGAGCGTTCCAAGAATCGCCAGAAATCAAGCGCCTGATCGCGAAGAAATCCAACTAAAGCCGTTCAATTAACAACGCAGTAACCAATGTAATTGTCGGCAGGCAGAAGCTATATCGGTTAAGTCAATGATTAAAAGTGTCGAGCAATGAAAATGATTTTTGCCGGGTGACTCCACAGGAAATGAAATCCTGAATCCATTATGAAAACGAAACGGAACCGGATCCTCGTCACCGCGTTATTTTTACAATTGGAACACCCAGCAATGGGAAACTCATAATCCATGAAAGGCGCCATGTGGCGCGCTCGTCAAGCACGCTAAGAACCGAATGGCGCTTAGTTAACACCTAAAACTCTGCGAGGCAGTGGGTTGCGTCGGCAGGTGTCGGGCAAACTGGCGAAGAGGATTTGGCGGTAGATGTTCTCCTTTTTTTGCAGGGTTTTGTTGAAGATGCGCCAGTTTTGCGCCGCTTGGTCCAAGGCTTGGAACTGCTGCGGGCTGAGGGAGATGCACGCTACAAGACGTTGTGAGCACGAAAAGGCATCGGAACACCCGCCCTGGCCGAAAAAAAGCCGAGGGTGGACTGAAAAAGAACTGACAAAGAGCTTGCAAATCTGTGCAACGGGAAGAAGGTCAACGCTGGTTGTGGACAAGAAGCCAAGTGGGAAATCCCAGATGATTTGTTTTAGTGGATCATAGGTTAATTATTATGGCGGCATTACCACACGGCTTATCCTAAATCGAGGTTGCCACATTGGGGGGACTTTGTTAAAGGTCGGGAGATTCGATGGCTCATTTAGAGGACAACTCGTATACGGCGGAAAGTTCCCGCCCGCCCGCTGGCGGCGCGGGTAATTTTACCGCCACCAACTGGAGCATGGTGCTGGAGGCCGGTCGGGGCGATGGTCCGCGTGCCGCTGATGCTTTGGAGCGACTCTGCCGTATCTACTGGTATCCGATCTATGCATTCATCCGGCGGCGCGGCGCAGACCGGTTTCATGCCGAGGACTTGACCCAATCTTTCTTCGCCCTCCTGCTGGCAAAGGAGATGCTCAAGAAAGTGGAACGACAAAAAGGGAAATTTCGTTCCTTTCTGCTGGCCGGTGTGACGAATTTCATGGCCAACGAATGGGACAAGCAACAAACCCAAAAACGCGGCGGGGGGCGCCAGATAATTTCCTTGGATGAAACGACGGCAGCCGAGGAACTTTATCAGCATGAACCCGTCGAGCCATATCCGCCGGAAAAGTTGTTTGATCGTTCCTGGGCCTTTACCCTCCTGGACCGGGTGCTCGCCCGGCTCAAACAGGAGTATGCCGCCGCGGACAAGGCGACTTTTTTTGCGACACTGGAGCCGTACCTGACGCGCGAAATGACGCCCGGTTCGTATGGCGTCCCGGTGGCCGAATTGCATCTGAGCGAAGGCGCGGTCAAGGTGGCTCTGCACCGTTTGCGCCGGCGGTTCGGCGAATTGCTGCGCACAGAAATCGCGCAGACGGTTTCCCGTCCGGAGGAAGTGGACGAGGAAATCCGCTGCCTTTTTGCGGCCATCTCGACGGCATGAGGTGGACAGCCGGTCCGCGAGGTCTGTAACCGGCGACTGGCATTGCTTTAGAATCAGGTGGGAAGATGAAGTGACGTATGGCTGAAGCAAGAAAATGTTCCCGCTGCGGGGCCGAACTGCCGGCCGGCGCGCCCGGTGGCCATTGTCCCCAATGCCTGCTGCAACTGGCCCTGGCGCCGGAGGCGGAAACCGACCCGCCCGCCGCCACGACCAACCTCACGCCAGCGGCCGAAGTTTCGGCCCCCGAACAGCCCGGCGACCGTATCGGGCGGTTCAAACTATTGGAGAAGATTGGCGAAGGTGGCTACGGGATCGTATATATGGCCGAGCAGGTGGAACCGCTCCACCGCCGCGTGGCCCTCAAGGTGATCAAGCTGGGCATGGACACCAAACAGGTGATTGCCCGGTTTGAAGCCGAACGCCAAGCCTTGGCGCTGATGGATCACCCCAATATTGCCAAGGTACTGGACGCCGGGACGACCGACACCGGCCGGCCTTACTTCGTCATGGAACTTGTCCGGGGCATCAAAATCACCGACTATTGCGACCGGAACAGCCTGTCGACCCGGGCGCGGTTGGATTTGTTCATCAAGATTTGCCAAGCGGTGCAGCACGCGCACCAAAAAGGCATCATCCACCGCGATCTCAAGCCCTCAAACATCCTGGTGACCGAACTGGATGGTCTGGCGGTGCCCAAGGTGATTGACTTTGGCATTGCCAAAGCCACCCGCCAGCAGTGGTTGACCGACAAGACCCTGTTTACCGCGTTTCGACAGTTGATCGGCACGCCGGCTTATATGAGCCCCGAGCAAGCGGGCCTGAGTGGGGTGGACACGGATACGCGCAGTGACATCTACGCGCTGGGCGTGCTGCTTTACGAATTGTTGACCGGGCACCTGCCGTTCGATCGGAAAGAGCTGCTGGCGGCTGGCCTTGATGAAATGCGGCGGTTGATTTGTGAGCAGGAACCGGTGAAACCCTCGACCCGGCTGAGTTCATTGGCGGCGACGGACCTGACCCTGGTGGCCAGGAAACAGCACACTGAAGCACCCCGGTTGGTTCACTTGGTTCGGGGCGATCTGGACTGGATTGTCATGAAGTGCCTGGAGAAGGACCGTGCGCGGCGGTATGAGACCGTCAGCGGGCTGGCCAATGACCTCGGGCGGCATCTGAACGGCGAGCCGGTCATGGCGGCTGCCCCGGGGATTGCCTATCGTGCGGGCAAGTTTATCCGCCGTCATCGCTATGGTTTTGCTTCCGCCACTGCGATCGTATTGCTGCTGATGGCGGGGGCCATCGCGAGCACATGGCAGGCGGTGCGGGCGACCAAGGCGGAGCAACAGGCCCGCACCATGTCTTCTTTTCTGGAGGACATGCTGCAAAGCGTAACGCCGGAAGAGGCAAAGGGCCGGGACACCACCCTGATGCTGGAGCTTTTGGATAAGGCGGCAGCAAGGATGGATCAGGAACTTAAAGACCAGCCCCTCCTCAAAGCACGGCTGGAGAGTACTCTGGGTAACGTCTATCTAAAGTTAGGTCAATTCCCGAAAGCGGAGCCGCTTCTCCGGCAGGCGCTGGAAGTGCGGGAGCGCACCCTCGGCAAAGAACATCCTGATACATTAGGAGCTATCAACAATCTGGCCGTCCTGCTATCAGACAAAGGTGACTACACCGCGGCGGAGCCACTTTTCCGGCGGGTGTTGGAGGCGCAGGAGCGCACGCTGGGCAAAGAACATCCTGATACATTGGGAACTGTTAACAACCTGGCCTTGCTGCTACTAAACAAGGGTGACTACACCGCGGCGGAGCCACTTTTCCGGCGGGCGTTGGAGGCGCGGGAGCGCAGGCTGGGCAAAGAACATCCTGATACATTAACAAGTATTAACAACCTAGCCGCCCTGCTATCAAAAAAAGGCGACTACACCGCTGTGGAGCCACTTTTCCGGCAGGTGCTGGAGGCGCAGGAGCGCAGGCTGGGCAAGGAGCATCCCGAAACGTTAGGAACTGTTAACAACCTGGCCGCCCTGCTATCCGACAAACGTGATTATGCCGCGGCGGAGCCACTTTACCGGCGGGTGCTGGAGGCGCGGGAGCGCACGCTGGGCAAGCAGCATCCCGATACACTAGGAAGCGTGGTCAACTTGGCTCACTTGCTGTGTGACAGAGGCGGTGAAGCTGGGGCGGAGGGGGTGAAGTTGTATCGTCAAGCCGCCGAGCAGAATTTCGCGCCAGCGCAAAACGGTGTGGGTTTCTGCTATTGGGCTGGCCAAGGCGTGGCTAAGGATGAGGCCGAGGCGGTGACGTGGTTTCGCAAAGCCGCCGAGCAAAATCTGGCCCAGGCTCAATGCAATTTGGGTGGCTGCTACGCCAGTGGCAAAGGTGTGGCCAAGGATGATGTCGAAGCGGTGACGTGGTATCGCAAAGCCGCGGAGCAAAACCATGCCGAAGCTCAATGCAATTTGGGTTTCTACTATTGGGCTGGCCAAGGCGTGGCTAGGGATTATGTCGAGGCGGTGACGTGGTATCGCAAAGCCGCCGAACAAAATTGGGCCCAGGCTCAACACAATTTGGGCGTCTGTTACGCCAATGGCCAAGGCGTGGCTAAGGATGAGGTGGAAGCGGTGAGGTGGTATCGCAAGGCCGCCGAGCAAAACCATGCCGAAGCTCAATGCAATTTGGGTGGCTGCTACGCCAATGGCCAAGGCGTGGTGAAGGATGAGGTGGAAGCGGTGAGGTGGTTTCGCAAAGCCGCCGAGCAAAACCAGGCCGAAGCCCAATGCAATTTGGGTAGCTGCTATTGGGCTGGCCAAGGCGTGGCTAGGGATTATGTCGAAGCGGTGAGGTGGTATCGCAAAGCCGCCGAGCAAAACCATGCCGGAGCTCAATACAATTTGGGCGTCTGCTACGCCAGGGGCCAAGTTGTGGCCACGGATTATGTCGAGGCGGCGAAGTGGTATCGCAAGGCCGCCGAGCAAAATCTGACCGAGGCTCAATGCAATTTGGGTGGCTGCTACGCCAGTGGCCAAGGCGTGGCCAGGGATTATGTGGAGGCGGTAATGTGGTATGGCAAAGCCGCCGAGCAAAACAATGCCGTAGCTCAATACGATTTGGCTTTCTACTACGTCAATGGCCAAGGCGTGGCCAAGGATTATGTCAAGGGGTATAAATGGATACTGCTGGCGCTGGCACAGGGCTTTGAGCCGGCAAAGGAAGCCAAGGCCGCGTTGGAGAAGGTCATGACGTCCCAGCAGATTGAGGCGGGTCAAGAGCTGGCGCGCATTTTCACGAGTTCGTCACCGTCCGCAGTCCCGGTGATTGCACACGCCTCCGAGAGCAACGCGGCGAGCAGCTTCTCCATTACCCCGGCATCCCCCGCAGTGCCGCATGTGAACGACCGATGACTATGAGCATTAAAAATTCATGTCAGACCCAAGGCGTGCAATTCGGCGCGATCCGCCAAATATGTCACCATAATTTGTGTATCTTGATATGAAACTTTGCCCTCAAAACGTTTCCCAACCCTCGGAGCAGGAAGAAAATCACGAAGAAGGTCCACGCTGGACGTGGGCAAGAAACCAAATGGGAAATGTCAGTTAAACACACGGACGAATTATGAAAACGACATTTCTTGTATCAATTATTACAGCCGTAGCACTGGCAACCTTTCTCAGTAATACCCAGGCTGCGACGGTTTTCCCCATCGCCACCAACGGTATCGCAAGCCAGGCCGGAATTTTCGCCGCGTTCGGTGGTACGAATTATCTGGTCGGCATTCAAGGGGATGGAACGGGCACAGTCGTAGAGGCTTGCACAAGTCTGGCCAACCCAACGTGGACTCCGTTGCTAACCGGTACCCTCACCAATGGCTCACTTTACTTCAGCGATCCGGCGTGGACGAATTATTCCAGCAGATTTTACCGCATCAGCGCGCCGTAACCGCTAAATGGACCGCCAAATTCATGAAGATTTTAAAGAAATTAAATGAAAACAAAACTCATTGCGCCGTCGACCACATCGCGATTATTGAACACACCGAACAAATCTATGAAAACCAGAGAATACCTCATGCGGACGTGCCTGCTTGGAGTCTGGCTGCTGGTGTTGCCAGTCGTAGTGGATGACGCCGTCGGCAGTCCGACATTTACTGATGCAAACTGGGCGGGCTTCGGTGATTTTCCGGGAGTGAGAGGAAGCATTTCCGGGCTCGCCGTTGATAAAAACAACAATGTTTATGTGTGCGGAAGCTTCACCGTCGCCGGCTCGGTGAACGCGACCAACGTCGCCAAATGGAACGGCACCAATTGGTCCGCCTTGGGCTCGGGGGTCAATGGCTTGGTCAATGTTTTGGTCCTCGACAGATTGGGGAACCTCTATGCGGGCGGGCAATTTACGAGTGCGGGCGGGGCCAACGCCAACGGCATTGCCAAATGGGATGGCACGAATTGGTCCGCCCTCGGCGCGGGTCTGGCCAATGGCGGCTATAGCTTTGGCGCCAACGCGATGGCCTTCGACAGTTCGGGGAACCTTTACGCAGGCGGCCAGTTTACAAGTGCGGGCAGCGTCAGTGCCACCAACATTGCAGAATGGAACGGCGCCAATTGGTCCGCCCTGGGACCGGGGGCAAAAAACCCCGTCAATGCCTTGGTTTTCGACAAAGGGGGGAACCTCTACGCAGGCGGCCAATTTGGCAGCGGGGACGGGGTCGTCGCCAAATGGGACGGAGCGGCATGGTCCGCTTTCGGTTCGGGGGCAAGTGGAAGTGTCTATGCGCTGGGCTGCGACAGTTTTGGGAACCTTTACGTAGGTGGCCAGTTCACAAGTGCGGGCAGCGTCAGCGCCACCAACATTGCAGAATGGGACGGCGCCAATTGGTCTGCTCTCGGCTCGGGGGCGGATGCTGTTGTCTATGCCTTGGCTTTCGACAAGTCTGGAAATCTCTATGCTGGCGAGGACTACACGACCGCGGACGGAGTAATCACCAATTACTTCGCCAAGTGGAACGGCACCGTGTGGTCCGATGCCGGCCCGGGGATTAGCAATGGCGGTCTTCAATTTGGTCCCCACGGCTATGGCCCATATATCAGTGGTCTTGCCTTCGACAGTTCGGGAAACATTTATGCGGGCGGGAACTTTTCGACTGCGGGAAACATTGACGTCGGATCCGTCGCCAAATGGAACGGCACCAACTGGTCCACGCTGGGCTCGGGAGCGAACAATATTGTCTTTGCATTGGCCAGCGACGGTTCCGGGAACGTTTACGCTGGAGGATTTTTTACAACGGTCGGCGGGGTAAGTGTCAATGGCGTGGCCAAATGGAATGGCGTCAATTGGTCGGCCCTTGGCTCAGGAATTGGGGATTATATGGACTTCTTTAATTATCAGGGCATTTATGGCGTCTATGCCCTGGCCTGCGACGGTTCCGGGAACCTCTACGCCGGAGGGTTCTTTACGCTCACGACCGCGAGCGGAGCAACCGCCACGAACGTCGCCAGATGGGATGGCACCAATTGGTGGGCTCTCGGTCCGGGTATCGGCACAGGCACCGCAACCGTGCTTGCGCTGGCGTGCGACAAGGCGGGAAATCTTTACGCGGGCGGGGCCTTTTATACAGCCGGCATCGTCGCTGCCACGAACATCGCTAGATGGGACGGCACCAATTGGTCCGCCCTCGGCTCAGGGGTAAATGGCCCTGTCAATTCCCTGATTTTCGACAAATATGGGAATCTCTACGCAGGAGGACAATTTTCGAGCGCGGGGGGTGGAGGCGGCAATTTTGTCGCGGAATGGAACGGTCGCGCTTGGTCCGCCCTCGGCTCGGGTTACTTTGAAGGAGTGAATACTGACATTCTGTCTTTGGCGCTTGACGGCGCGGGGAACCTTTGCGCAGGCGGGACTTTTTGGTCGGCGGACGGAGTCTTCGCCGACAACATCGCCAAATGGAACGGGAGCACATGGTCGCCCCTGGGCTCAGATACATGGATATACGAATATTTCAATGCCCTTGCCTGCGCTGGCTCAGGAAATCTCTACGCGGGCGGAAACATTTCCGCAGCGGGCGGAGTCATTGCCACCAACATCGCCGAATGGGACGGCACCAATTGGTATGCCCTCGGCTCAGGGGTGAACGGATCTGTCCAAGCTTTGGTCTTTGACAGATCCGGGAATCTTTACGTCGGGGGAAACTTCTTAACGGCGGGAACAAGTGCCTCCGCCTACATTGCCAGAGCGCTGTTGACAGGAACAAGCACCGGGACCAATCTTACAATAAGCGGCGTCCAATTGTCGGGCCCGGACTTCGTTCTTAACGTGATCAACGGGCAAGCCAATCAGACCTACTATGTGCTTATGGGTACAAATCTCACGGCACCATTGAATCAGTGGACGCGGGTTGCAACCAATGTGGTGGGCGCTAGCGGCAACTTCACTGTTACCGTGACGAATACAGTGACGCGAAGCGTCCCGCACCGCTTTTACATTTTGCAATCTCAATGAGCTGGAAGTCATAGATGTGAAAGCCAAGTCCTGTTCTCCAACCTGCACCAATTTATCCGATCTGGTGCGGGCGTCTTTGGCCACCACCGCCCTCGTAAACGGCACGAATTATTTCTGCGATCCCAAATGGACGAATTATCCTTCAACTGTCTTCGAGTATGACAACAATGCGACGGCTTATTATTATTCTGGCACCAGTGGGTGGGGTTCCACAATCGCCAGTATTCCGTCCGTGATGTTGAACTCATCGGTCTCAGTCGGTTCGTTGCAAGTGACCATCACCCCGGCCGCGGCCATTCCGCCGGGGCGCACTGGCAGGTGGAGGGCGGCCCATGGCAGAACGCCGCAAATGGGAAATGTCAGGTACTACTGAAACTCACATGAAAACGACCATGTTTCTAGCAGAGCTATCGCTTCTCTGCATTATAGCTGTTTCTACAGGATGCAAGTCAACCTCGAGCATGTCCTATCAGCCCACCTACACGACTACGTATCCCAATGTCGGCGGAAAGGTTGCCGTGGCGCTCGGAACGATTTCAGATAAGCGAGATGTCCAACCGGCTGTTTACTACCAGAACTCAAGGAACGGAGACACCGGACAGTTTGACCGCCCCGTGGCGGAAACAGTGCGCGAGGCAATTTCAACAGAGTTGCAGAGGGCTGGGCATGAGGTCTCTCAGCCGGCAGGCAGATCGTTGGTGCTCGATTGCGAGATACTAAGCTTCCAGGCGACTATGAGCGAGCCACCGTTCAGATCTCCTGTTCTGGATTTGGCTGTGTCGCTGCGTTTCGAATGGAAGGACGCAAAGGCGAACACGGTTCTTGCCGCAAACGAGCGCAGCGAACAGCGCAGTCGCAAGACCGGCTATGGTCACAGGGTTAAGCTGCCGTTTGATGCTGGTGTCGTAAAAGAATACGGAGCTGAGTTGGTGAACGATATGCTGCCGAGAGTTATCGAAAAAGAATTGTTATTGTCTCCGGTTGGTTCACGTGAACCCGGGCTCGCAGCCACATCTTCGGCGACCGGAGGACAGGGCGCTTCAAATAACGCCGCAGCGAACAGTGCCATAGGTGCCCCCGCCACAACAGTAAGTTTAGCAGCGCTGGAAAAGGATGCTCGAGCCGGGAATGCTGCGGCCATGTTTTTGCTGGGCTGCGACTATTACTACGGTCAGGGCGTAACCCAGGATTATGCCCGCGCTACGAACTGGTTCCTCAAAGCGGCCGACAAAGGAGATGCGCAGGCTATGTTCTTCCTGGGTTCATGTTCGTTCGAAGGCAAGGGTGTACCAGCCGATTATGCGGAGGCGCTAAAATGGTTTCGGAAGGCTGCCGAGTTGGGCCAGGACTCCGCCATGGACGCCTTGGGCCTTTGTTATCAAAATGGGCTGGGAATACCTAGAAACCTCGCAGAAGCAGCTAAATGGTATCGGCGAGCCGATGATCTGGGCTATTACGACCGGATCGTATTATCGGGCAATGCGGAAGTCGCCAAGCAGCATCGGCGAGCGATATTGAAGCCAAACCTCGATTTGGCCACCCGAAAGGATGAAAGTCAAGTTGCTGAGTTGGAAAAGAAAGGGACCGCAGGTGATGCTGAAGCGATGGTCGAACTCGCTCGTTGTTATTCCGATGGGGATGGTGTTCCGGGGAATCCAGCGGCGGCGCTGAAATGGTACAGCAAGGCGGCTGATCTAGGGAATGCTAAAGGGATGCAAGGCCTGGGTTCGATATACGCCGCAGACAAGCCAGCAGAGTCATTCAAATGGTATCGGAAGGCCGCGGACCTCGGCGATGCCACCTCTATGCTGATGCTCGGACTTTATTACGCGGCAGGAAAAGGCGTATCCGTGGACGAGGTTAAATCGCTTGGGTGGTTTCGTAAGGCTGCCGATCTCGGGGATAATAAAGCCATGATGATGCTCGGGTGTGTTTACCACGGTGGCATTGGCACAGCGAAGGACCTGAAGGCAGCTCTCCAGTGGACACGGCGATCTGCCGAGCAGGGCAACGATCAAGCGATGTGGCTTCTTGGCCTGAGTTGCGAGCAAGGCGACGGTATTCCGGAGGACCCAGCCGAGGCGGCTAAGTGGTATCGCAAGGCTGCCGATCTTGGCAACGCCGACGCCCAGTACTCGCTCGCCCGCTGCTATGTCCTCGGTAATGGGGTACAGAAGGACGAAGAGGAACATCTCAAATGGCTCCGCAAGGCTGCGTTTCTGTACCAAGTGGGTGCGGTGGCGGCGCTGGGTAAGACTTACGCCAAGGGCTGGGGTGTTCCGGTGAACCATAGCGAAGCCATTAAATATCTCCGCGAAGCCGTTGCGCTTGGCAGTACTCAAGCCAGCAGGGATCTCGCGGAGGAGCTAAAAGTTGCAGGCGTTCCGCCCGAGCAGAGTGCCGCAGGGGCTAATACCTTTTCCGGTATGCCGGGTGTTCCTGTCTCGGTTCCGTTCCAGCACAGCCAACCCATCCAGGTGGTTCAGCCCGCGCTTCATTTCACTGGGTATGGAATTGGCTCGGTGCAAGCTGGATTAATGAATAACTTAGGACGGCGTTGAGGGCGTAAACGGAAGGATCAGGACAACAATGAACATTTGGCAAGTTTCAGCCGGCGATGGAGAGCGGGATTACTCGAAGGTATTTTTGGATTATGGAGTGATGACCAACCACGCCGATGTCGATGCAACGACCAGCGCCGGTTTTACGCCTTTGCACACCGCGGCGGGACATGGGTATAAAGACGTGGTGCAATTGCTGTTGGCCCACGATGCCAATGTCAACGCGAAGGCAACCAACAGCGTGACGCCATTGGACTTGGCAGCGTCGAATGGCCGTAAGGACGTAGCGGTGGCCTGTCAGGGCGCTCACGAGTTCACAGCAGATTTTTGATATATGTCTGGGCGGTCAACATATTTTCTGTGTAAGCGGAACCCATTTTTTGGTTCGCCTGCGTCTCCATCCTATGTTTAGCAAAGAGGCCGAAGGACGTAAGCGCCAACCGTACAAATCTAGCGTCGGCAAACGGACACCAAAGCGGATTTTCACCCGCGAAATGACACGGACACCAAACCGATTAAAAGAGATAGGGGCGGATTAAACCGTTTTTGCTTGAATAGCCAATAAAATCAGGCATATTTGAGGTGCAGCGGCGGGAAAATTAGGCCGATTCCGACCCTCGCCTCCAACGACTTACGCAGATTTCTCGGTTTTTAGGCGTTAGTTGAAAATCGACCCTCGCCTTTCTTTGAAATTCATGCTCGTTCACCGACGAACCCTCGCTGATGCCTTGACTATAAGGTGGTTACGTTTTATGGCAAGCATAACTCCATCCAACCTTTTTTAACTCCTTTTTACTCTCAACCGATGAGGTTTGCTGGCACTCCTGCTGGCACTTTTTGAGGCATTTACCAACTGAAAACAGATCCGATCCGACCATTCAAACAGGTCGCTTTAACCCCATCTTTTTGATCCGCGCTTTTAGCGTTGTAGCTTTGACTCCGAGCAGTTCCGCCGCGCCGTTCTCGCCCTTGATTTTCCACTGCGCCTTTTCAAGGACGGCCAGCAGGTTTTCGCGCTCGCGGCGTTGCAGTTCGGCTTCGGTGAGAAATTCCGGTTCAGCCTCGTTCTTTGCGCGCGCGGCATTTCGCGATGGAACAACCGCGGATTCGGTCGCCGGCAAATCGAAGTCGAGCGCGCCGCCGCGCGAAATGATGATGGCACGTTCGATGACGTTTCGCAGTTCGCGGATGTTGCCGGGCCAGTGATAATTTTCCAGTTTGGCGCTGGCGGCGCGCGTCAGACGCGGTTTGGGACAGCCCAATTCCCGGACCGACGTTTCAATGAAATGTTTCGCCAGCAGCGGCACGTCTTCCATCCGCTCGCGCAACGGCGGCACTTGAATCGGAAAAACGTTGAGCCGGTAGAAAAGGTCTTCGCGAAAACGGCCCGCTTCCACCCGCCGCTGCAAGTTGCGATTGGTGGCGGCGATCACCCGCACGTCGGCGCGACGAGTGCGGTCTTCGCCGACGCGCTCGTAGGATTTTTCCTGCAATACGCGGAGCAATTTGCTTTGCAAATCCAAAGGCACTTCGCCGATTTCGTCGAGAAAAATTGTCCCGCCTTCGGCCGCCTCAAAACGGCCGGCGCGGTCTTTGACAGCCCCGGTGAAACCGCCGCGCGCATGGCCGAAGAATTCGCTTTCAAACAAATCTTTCGGAATCGAGGCGCAATTGACGCGCACAAGCGGTTTGTCTTTGCGCCGGCTACGATTGTGGATTTCGCGAGCGACCAGTTCCTTGCCGGTGCCGCTTTCGCCCAAAATCAACACAGACGCTTCGGTGGGCGCGACGAGGTCAATCTGGCTGACGATGTGCCGCAAGGCCTGGCTCCGGCCAACCAATTCGCCGAAAGCCTTGGCCTGCACCACTTCTTCTTCCAGGTAAGCGTTCTGCATTTCGAGTTGTGCCTTGAGACGATGAATTTCCTCGAACGCCCGCGCGTTGGCGATGGCCGCGCCGAAGTGATCGGAGAAAATCCGTTGCCAGGCATGTCTGTCTTTCGTGAAGTTGGCGCGGGAAAAAATGACGAGCACTCCCAGCACTTCGCCTCGAAACGAAATGGCCGATCCCATACATCTACGAATTTCTTCCTCACGCAAAAATTCCACACGAGAGAATTCGCCGCGCACTTCGTCCGCTGTCTGCAATTCGGTCATTTGTCCGGTCGAGGCAACCTTACCGACAAAGCCGACGCTCAGCGGGTTTCTTTCCTCGGTCTTGAAAAAGCGGAAAGTCTCATGCGCGCCACCGCGAATCGGGTTTTCACCGGCAGCAACCAGATGCAGGCAACGCGTCTGATCGTGACAAAGCGGTCTTTGTGAACAACGCAAGCAAAGGTCGCCCTTCTCAATCAACCAAATTTCCGACCGCGCAATTTCCGGGCTTGCCACGCTGACCGATTTTTCCATCAGCCCGTCAATCGAGCGCTCCTGGGCGATGTCCAGCAATAGACTCGACGCAAAATCGAAATCGAATCTGGTGTCATAGCGCTTGTCGCTGGTGGTTTCCACAGCGGACTTAATACTTCACAGGGGACAAAGTTTCAACCCAAAGTTGGGGCAAAATTTTGGCGCGACAAACTTTTGCCCCTAGTCAGAAATCACGCGAAAACATCGGATATACTTTTCGTTAAGCATGTTGCAACTGGAAACCAGCCTTGGCACAGCGATTGATATAGAAGCGGTAGAACAACGAAAATATGAATACCAAGCAAGCCAAAGAAATCAATGAACCAGAGTTTGAGACGGAGGTATTGCGCTGTGTGCAACCGGTGGTGGTCGGCTTTTTGACAGGCTGGAGCAAACCATGCCTGCTCGTCGAACCGGTTTTGGATGAAGTCGCTCAAGCCTGCAACGGCAACGCAAAAATTTTCAAAGTGAACGTGGACGACAATCCCGACTTGGGAACCATTTACGGGGTTCAATCCATCCCCATGCTGATTTTTTTCTTCAACGGCACCGTCCGCGCAAAAATCGTCGGCATGGCCAGTCCCAAGGCGATTCTCGCCAAATTGCAGTCACTCACCCAGGAAAACACTCCAACCAAGGGTTCTGAACGGCGGTAATAAGAGCACCGCACACAGACACGAAATATGAGAATAACATTTCAACCCAAGCGGCGCGACAAGACACGCCTCATGCTCCCGATCAGCGAATTCAACCTCGTGGTGTTTCCGGTTCAGGTCAGGCATGTCTTCCCGCGGGTTCCAAACCGGGCCAGTTCGCCAATCAAATCGCACGACCTGCTCCGGCGCGGGCCGAGAAAGGTTTGTCCGTGAAAAATTACGAACAGAACTTAGCGGCTTGCTTCGTCTGCAAAAAACAAATTGCGGACAACGGCTGGTTCTGCCGCCTGCCCCAAAAGACCAGAGACGCAGTTGGCGCCCAGGCCACGGAGATTTTGCTGTGCTCTCCAAGCTGTGCCTTCCGGCATTTCACAAATTTAGAAAACGAAACGACAACGCACCATTGAAGCAACGAAGCAAAATGATATGAACGCCACTCGCAATAGAAACGACTCGCACGCGGAAACCACCGCAACCAATTTTGGCGGGCGTGAAAAACTAACGGCAGTTGAGACACCCACCCCTTTGCGGCGCCCTAATGCCTACGGCGATGGAGAAATTCCAACGGGTTCGCCACCCAACAAGGGCGCCGCAAAGAAACGCCTTCACCGAGCGTTTGCCGCCGGCGCCGGCCTGATGGTGGCGCTGGCCACGGGAGTCTATTATTTCCGGTTCGTCGCGCCGTATGAGTCCACCGATAACGCGTTTATCGAAGGCAATGTCATACCAATGGCGTCGCAAGTGCCGGGCCGTGTCGCGGAATTGCTGGTGAATGACAACCAGGCGGTTAAACAGGGCGATGTGCTCCTGAAAATTGATCCGCGCGATTACGAGGCCAGTCTGGCACAGGCGCGCGCCGACCTGGCGGCGGCAAACAGCCGGGTGGCGCAGGCGAAGGCGCAGGTGAACGCCAGCGAGGCCAAAGTCGCGCAGGCGCAGGCAACCGTGGTTGCCGCCGACGCGGAGAATCAGCGCGCGGCGGACGACCTCAAGCGCTACCAGTCCGTGGACAGCACGGCGGTTTCCAAAAGCGCGTTTGACGCGGCGCAATCGCAGGCGCGCGCGGCCAGCGCCAATTTGGAGGCCGCGCGCAGCCAGGCCAAAGCCGCCGAGGCGGAAGTGGCGTTGAGCGCGGCAGGCGTTGAAACCGCGAGCGCTGCGGTGCAACAGGCCGAAGCCAAACTCCGGCAGGCCGAATTGAATCTTTCCTACACGCAAGTCACCGCGCCCGAAGACGGCCGGGTCACGCGCCGCGTCGTGGAACAAGGCGCGTATATTCAACCCGGCCAGGCGCTCATGGCCATTGTGCCGCGCCACTACTGGGTCATCGCCAACTTCAAGGAAATTCAACTGACCCACATGCGCGTCGGCCAACAAGTCGAGGTTGTTGTGGATGCCTATCCGGGTCGCACATTCAAGGGCCACGTGGACAGCATTCAAAACGGCGCCGGCGCACGCTTCAGCCTGTTCCCGCCGGAAAATGCCACCGGCAATTACATCAAGGTGGTTCAGCGTGTGCCGGTAAAAGTCGTTCTGGACGACCTACCCAGAAACGACCTCGCGCTCGGCCCCGGAATGTCCGTTGTTCCTAAAGTGCGCGTGAAATAAATCAATCCTCCTGGTCGTCGTCGTCCTCGTCCTCGTAATCGAGCCGGGGAAACGAGGACGAGGACGAGAACGAGGACGATAGCAAAAACACAGAGTCCAATGAACCAAACTCCTAAAATCAATCCGTGGATCATTGCCTTCGCGGTGATTCTACCGACCTTCATCGAAGTGCTCGATACCACAGTCGTCAGCGTCGCGCTGCCAAACATCGCGGGCAATCTTGCCGCGACGATATCGCAGGCAACGTGGATTCAGACGGGTTATCTCATCTCAAACGCCATTATCCTGCCAGCCAGTGCGTGGTTTTCCGCACAGTTCGGGCGCAAGCGGTTTCTGATGATTTGCATCGGCATTTTCACGGCGGCATCGCTGGCTTGCGGGCTCGCGCCGAATATGCCTTTTCTGATCATCGCTTCCATTGTGCAAGGTGCGGGCGGCGGCGCATTGGCACCCATTTCACAGGCCATTTTGCTGGAGAGTTTTCCGCCCGCCAAGCGCGGCGCAGCCATGGCGGCCTACGCGTTGGGTGTGCTGCTTGCGCCTGTGCTCGGACCGGTTTTGGGCGGCTGGCTCACGGAGAATTATTCCTGGCGCTGGATTTTTTACATCAACATCCCCTGCGGTCTGGCTGCCTTTTGGATGATCAAACAATTCGTCTTCGACCCGGAATACATACGCAACGCAAAGGCGGGACGCATTGATGCCTTGGGTTTCCTCTTCCTGGCAATTTGGCTGGGCACGCTCCAAACAGTCCTGAACAAGGGACAGGATGAAGACTGGTTCAACTCCAATTTCATTTGCTTGTTCTCGGTGATTTCCGTCGTCTCGTTGGTCGCGTTTGTTGTGAGGGAATTTGGGATCCGCGAACCGCTCGCCGACTTGAGGGTTTTTGCCGACCGGAACTTCCTGTTCAGCACGATCCTCATCTCGATCATCGTTTTTCTTTTGTATGCCATCATGAATCTCCAGCCGCTACTGGCACAAGGGCTGATGGGTTACACGGCGTATGTTAGCGGAGTGACGCAAATGTCACGAGGCTTGGGCATGTTAGTCTTTATGCCGCTGGTGGGGTATCTCATCGGGAAAGTGGATAATCGTCTTCTGGTCGGCCCGGGAATCCTCATCACGGCGTGGTCCGCCTTCCTGATGGGCGATTTCAATCTCGACATGTCCGGCCACGCCTATTTCTGGCCCAACTTTCTTCAAGGGATGGGAGGCGCGCTGACCGCGGTTCCGCTGATGACCATGGCCATGTCAACCATTCGCAACGAAGAAATGGGCAATGCCACCGGGCTGTTCTCTCTGGCTCGCAACTTGGCGGGCAGCATTGGCATTGCCGTGGCGATTGCCATGGTCGCGCGCGGCGCGCTGCGGCATCAAGCCTATCTGACAGCTCATCTGACACCCTACGATCTGCCTTATCAAAATGCAGTGCAAATGGGGCAAGTGGTCATGGCTCCCGCAATAGGAGCCGCACAAGCCGAACCCGGAACCTTGGGCGTCATCTACAAATCACTGCTGCTGCAATCCAACATGCAAGCCTTCTCGGATGAATTCCGCTGGCTGGCACTGGTTTGCTTTTTGTCGGTCCCGCTGGTGCTGGTTTTCAAAAAGGCGCAAGGCAGGAAAGACGTGATGATGCATTAACGGGATGTGAACGACATTTATGAAAACAGCGACGACAAAAACAAAATTCACCGGACAGTATATGAGCGCGCCGGTCATTCATGCCCCCCAGTTGCCGCGCCAGTTCGAACAAATCCGCCAACGCGCCCAGGAAATTTACCACGCGCGCGGCGGCATGATGGGGATGACGTTGAATGACTGGCTCAAGGCCGAGCAGGAACTGAAACAGGCTCTTGGAAAATAAACCTATGATACCAACAACCACGAAGAATATTATGACAACGACCAATCTTGATCTAACCCTGGACATCTGCACTGAAGACGGATCGCGCACACGGTTCTACCAAAACGACGAAGCAAGCGTTGCTAAGACGCTGCGAGAATTGCTTGCTCCCCGGCTGTTCAGCCAGCCTTTGCTCACGCTGGCTTCTGAACACAGCGTCAGCGCCATCCCCACCCGGACCATTGACATGATTCTGGCACAAACGGCATCGCCACCACCGCTGGCGCTGCCGAGCGGGTGGGTGGATGCGGTTGAAGTCAACGACGAGGCGCTGGTCAATCTTGACGACTTGGAAGCATTGGCCGCGGCAGAGAACAAACATGTTATGCTGGTGGAAATCCACACGCTCGGAGATTGGATGACCCGCCTGAAGTTGGAAACCATGCTTCCAACGACGATTCAGGAAAAGCGCTACCTTTGGAACCATTTGTTGGACCTGCCAGCCATTCCGTTTCGTTTGAAGGCGGGCGGAATTGGCGCCATCAACCCCGCGAATATTGTTCGCGCCACCGTGTGTCCACCGCTCGACGGAATCGTGGAGACAGCATTGTCGGCGGATTTATTGCAAAGCATTCGTCCCTGAAAAAATCGAAACCAATCGAGACAGAAATTATGAGACCAAATCGTTTTTCAATCGTGGCGCTGCTGGCGTTGCTTGCCGGCGGCTGCGCTAACCTGCCCAGCGTCGGCCCGGATTATCACGCGCCAGAAACCAAAACGCCAGCTCGCTGGAGTGAACCCCTGGCCGGCGGCGAAACCAATTCCGCTGCGGCGACCACGGCATGGTGGGAAAACTTTCGCGATGCGGAGTTGGACTCCTTGATCGAACGCGCAGCCTGCTCGAATCTCGACTTGCGCATCGCCCAGGCGCGCGTGCGCGAGGCTCGCGCTGAATACGGTATCGCAGTCGGAAATTTGTTGCCGACGGTGGATGCTTCGGGTTCCTACGCGCGCCAGCGGGAAAGCCAGAGCCAACCGCTGGTTGGTCCAGGCGACCGTCTGCCGCCGGGCATACCGTTTGAAAACAACCTCTATCAATCCGGTTTCGACGCCTCCTGGGAAATTGACGTGTTTGGCGGCAAACGCCGTGCGGTGGAGGCGGCCAAGGCGCAAGTCGCCGCCGCTCAATTCGGACAGCGCGACGTCCTCGTCACCTTGCTGGGTGAAGTCGCGCGCAATTACGTCGCCACGCGCGGCTACCAACGGCAACTGGAGATTGCCCGCGAAAATATCCAGGCCCAGGAACGGGTGTTGGCCATCACGCAAAACCGGTTCACGAACGGCCTGGCCAACAACCTCGACGTGCAACAAGCTGCCACCTTGCTGGCCAACACACGCGCGAGCGTGCCCACGCTGGAAACGGCGCTCCAAGCTGCCATTCACCGGCTCGGTGTTCTGCTGGGCCAGCCGCCCGAAGCGTTGCAAACCGAATTGTCCTCCGTGGCGCCCATTCCCGCCGCGCCACCAACGGTGCCGGTGGGTTTGCCTTCGGAATTGCTTTTACGCCGGCCCGATGTGCGGCTGGCCGAACGCCAATTGGCCGCCGCAACCGCAAACATCGGCGTCGCCAAAGCGGATTTGTTCCCGAAATTTTATCTCACAGGTGTCGCCGGGTTGGAAAGCGTCAGCGCCAGCGACTGGTTCGACGGCGGCAGCCGGTTCTGGTCGGCTGGCCCCACCGTGCAGTGGAACATTTTTGACGCCGGTCGTATCCGCGCCAACATCAAGGTTCAGAATGCGCGCCAGGAAGAGGCCCTGGCAAATTATGAACAAACCGCATTGAGCGCATTTGAAGACGTGGAGAATGCACTGGTGGCCTACGCCAAGGAACAGGTGCGCCGGCGTTCGCTGGAGGACGCGGTCAAGTCCAGCCAGGAATCCTTGCGCCTGGCAAATCAACTCTACGCCAACGGTTTGTCCGATTTCATCAACGTGCTGGACGCCGAACGCTCGCTCTATCAGGCGCAGGACGCGCTGGTACAAAGCGACCGAACCGTTTCCACCGATCTCATTTCGCTCTACAAGTCGCTGGGCGGAGGTTGGGAAGTCGAGACCAAGGGTCAAGCCATCGCCGAGGCGACTCCGCAAAACAATTTATCCAGGAAGTAATTGCGAAACCTCACTCGAAAGGAGAGCACCATGAAAAATCAAAGCAAGACAATCAAGATTACCAGTCCACCGGGCAGCGAAGACCTGCCGACCATTGTTAATGTCAAAATCGCATGCGTGAATCAAAAAGAGGACATACCAAAACTGAAAAAGCAAATTGGCAATCCAGGAATTGGCCCGGGCGCTTTTCTCACTATTGGTTGGGTTGCTGCCATGATCTGGTTGGGAACCGCCCAGGCCCAGGCACAGACATCCCTGACAAATTCCGCGTCCGATGCAGTCCTGACCTCGAAGCCATCAAATGCCAACATCTGGCAAAACGGCATCGGCGGGGGATTCAAGCCTGGGACCCAATCCATTGGTTTCGATGCCGGTGCCGGATATGGGGTCCAAGCCTTTGGTGGCAAGCAAAGTCACGATCTGGCACTGGCCAGTATTTCTTACGGTTACATGCTGGGTGCCGTGAAAGGGGAAGGCCACTGGTATCGCGGCAACTGGGAGATTCGCGGTGAACTGTTCAGCGGCGCGCAATTCTCTCCCCAGGATGAATGGCTGGTGGGCCTTACCCCCCACTTGCGGTATAATTTTGCGACGGGCACCCGCTGGATTCCTTTTGTTGATGCCGGAGCCGGAGTGTCCGCAACGAGCATCGGGGCGCCGGACCTGTCCCACTACTTCGAGTTTAATCTGCAAGCCGCCACTGGCGTGCGCTGGTTCCTTCAAGACAATGTTGCGCTGAGCATTGAAGCCCGCTACCTCCACATGTCGTGCGCGGGGATAAGTTCGCCAAACTTGGGACTGAACAATGTGAACGGAATGGTGGGCATCAGTTGGTTTTTCTGACCGTGACAAACCGAACCATCCAAAACATGAATACGACAAAAGTTCAAATCGAGTCTAACGAACCAAAGCCACAGTTGGAGATTCCCCTGCGGCAGGTATCGTCCATGTCGTCCCGCCTGCCCGGCGCGGTTGCGGCGGATTCAAATCCTAAAGCGGGCAATTTGACAGAAACCGCTGTCGGCAGCAACCGGTTGGTCGAGGCGCTGGCCGGTTCGAGGACCTTTCGTGAATATCAACGGGCCTTCGAGATGGCGATGGGCCTGCCGTTGACGCTGCGGGCGCTCCAGGGCTGGCAACTGGCCCATCAGGGCAACCGGCACCAAAATGGCTTTTGCGCTCTGATGTCAAAGGAAAACCATTCGTGCGCCGCCTGCCTGCGAATGCAGCAACGAGTCTGCGATGGAGTTAACGGCGTGCCTTGCACGTTGCGTTGCCAGTTCGGGCTTAACGAGTCGGCGGTGGGCGTGAAAATCGGCAAGGAAATCATCGCTTACCTCCAAACCGGCCAGGTTTTCTTCAAAGCGCCGAAGCCGGAACAAACCAATCGGGTCCTTGACCAGATCAAAGCCTTGGGCCTGAACGTGGACCGGCGGGAGGTGGCGCAACAGTATTGCGAAACCCCCGTTGTTCAACCGGGCGAATACCAGGCAACCATCCGGCTGCTCCAGATTTTTGCCGACCAGCTCGGCGTGCTGGCCAGCCAAGTCCTGTTGCAACAAAAGGACTCCGAACCGGCGCAGATCACGCGCGCCCGGCGATACATCGAAGCGCATTCCCACGAAGGCCTGACCCTCGCCGTCGTGGCCCGGCAGGCTGGGATGAGCCTGTACCATTTCTGCAAAATGTTCTCGAAAGTCACCGGGATGCATTTCTCCCGCTACGTCTCCTGCGTGCGGGTGGAGAGGGCGAAAAACCTGTTGCTGAATCGCAATAACCGGGTCAGTGAAATCGCCTTCGAGATAGGTTTTCAGTCACTTACCAATTTCAATCGCAGATTCAAGAACCTTGCCGGCGAATCCCCCACGGAATACCGCCGGCATCTGTCCACCCGCGCTTACCTTATGGGAAGGAGAGGAACGTGAATGCCTTGGTTTTCCTGTTTGTGGCCGAATCGTTTGTCATCGGCGCAATGTGGCACAACAAGTCGCCGCGATCTGAAAGGGAACACGAAAGTGGAAGACCGGACCCGGCAGTCTTGTTCTCCCGTATCCGTCCATCGGACATCGCCAATGGTGCCTCGTTGGCGGGAAATGCCACCGGGAGCCGTGGATCTTCCCCAAGAGAGGCGAGACTACTTTCTCCATGAGCCCGAGTGTTAAGCAATGAATGTATCCCATTCTCCAAACCAACCAAAAGCCATGAATCTGCGAAGACAATCCAATACCAACCCGCCAACAAATCTGTTGGTCACGATCAAAACAATTCACGCTGATGTTGGAGAATCCCTCAATGATGATGAACTCACGCACCTTCTCCGGGAATCCACACTGCCGGCCGAGGAGGGATTCACCTTTTTATCTTTCTCCAACGGGTATGTTATGCTGTCAGTCCCGCACCAGGATCCAGCGGACTGGTATCCGCCGCAGGGTTGGATTGCGCCCGACAAGGAACGGGTTGCAAACACGATCGCGGAGACATACGAACTCGAACTCTACGAGCCCATTGACGCGATCTCCAGCTTCCAGAATCACCATGCCGGTTCCGCAATCGTCCACCACCACTTCGAATTCACCGACGGCCGGCAAACTGTTATTACGGCTCACCCACTTTACCTGAAGGTGCGCCTGTTTGGAAAATCTCCCGAACATCGATATGCGTGGGAGGCGCTCTCTCCGCTGCCGCTCGGCCCCGATTTACTCCATGACATTTCGAGATTGTATGAAAAGCAAAATAAACACAAGAAACCGGAACCTGACGATCCTGCGCACTCCGGAAAAAACGCCAGCCTGCACGCCGACGAAATTCCTTGGGCGCCCGGCAGTCTCCCTCGCGATCTGGACGACTGGCTACAAACCGAACGTTTAACTGAAAAGGCACGCCCAATTGGCTCCAACGAACAACCAGGAGCGACTGGTAGCGCCGTCCAGCGTTTCCCATGAGAAAAAAATGCGAAGTCGTGGTCGTATCCCGTTCCAACAACACGGAGCGGACGCGCCAGAAGATTCTTGATGCGGCACTCCGCCTGTTTGCCGCTCATGGCTATGCCTGTGCCAGCACTCAGGCCATTATCGAGGCGTCGCAAGTGACCAAGCCGGTGCTCTACTACCACTTTGGCAGCAAAGCGGGCTTGTTCCGGAGCGTCGTTGACAAGGCCGAAAATCAGTTATTGGAATTGATTTCAAGGATCAAGGGCGATGTGGAAAACACTCCCAAGCGGCTCGTGGAAATCTGCGCCGCGATATTCCGATTTGCCTGCAACCACCCAGAGGTCATGGGTCTGGCCGTTGATCTCTTGCTGGAGGCCAGGGAACAAGGGCCTTCGCGCGAACATTGCCTTGGCAAAGCACACCATCGTCTTGCAGTGATCCGACAGATCATGGAACGGGGTATAATTGAGGGAACGCCTCGAAATCAGTTCGACGGCCAGCAGTTGGCCGTCGGTTTCCTGAGCATGCTCCACGTTCACATTCTCTTTCGTCTGGCCAATCCCCGACACCCTTTGACCCGACGCACAGCCGAACAGGCGGTGTCTTTGTTTCTGGAGGGGGCAGCAACTGGAAAGCCGAGGCAATACTACCACGGCTAAATGGAATCGTAAGACCCCCGATCAAACAACAAATGAAAGGTTCAATGATATGAGGACATCAATACAAGAACACGATGCACAGTGTCAAAGTGCGCCAGCCATTCATTCCCCACAACTGCCGCTCACTTGGGAACAAATCTACCAACGCGCTCGTGACGTTTATTTCGCACGCGGCGGCTCGGAGGGAAGGACGTCTAACGACTGGCTTCAAGCGGAACAGGAACTTAAACGGAAACTCGAAGGATCAACGGTCAATAACTAATCGCCATGAAAGACAAGCTGTCCAAGTCCAAGCCCATGAAAACCAAGCAAATCATCAAGAAAGCGAGGCAGATCACCGATCCTTTCCGGGTTGATACGGGCAAGAATTTCCGTCTAAAAGACGTTGATCCCGACGACACGCTCGGGTATGGCGACGAAGCCAAACCCCGCGCCAAAGAGGCCCTCGCGATGGGCATCAAGTTGCTCGCGCAACTCCAGGACCGGCTCTACGCGCACAACAAATGGGCTTTGCTGTTGATCTTCCAGGCCATGGACGCCGCTGGCAAGGATGGGGCCATCAAACACGTCATGTCCGGCGTCAACCCGCAGGGTTGTCAGGTCTTCTCGTTCAAGGCCCCCACACCCGATGAACTCGACCATGACTATCTTTGGCGCTGTCTCAAAGTCCTCCCGAATCGCGGTCACATTGGTATCTTCAACCGCAGTTATTACGAGGATGTGCTCGTGGTGCGTGTCCATCCCGAGTTGCAAGCCCGGCAGAAGGTTCCGCCGGAACTCATCACCAAACACATCTGGAGGGAACGGTTCGACGACATCCGCTCCTTCGAGCGCTACCTGGGGCGGAACGGCGTCGTGGTGCGCAAGTTCTTCCTCCACGTGTCCAAGAAGGAACAGAAGCGGAGGTTTCTGGAACGCATCAACAACCCGGAGAAGAACTGGAAGTTCTCCGCCAATGACGCCGCCGAACGTGAACATTGGGACGACTATATGGAAGTTTATGAGGACATGATTCGCCACACGTCCAGTTCCGAAGCGCCGTGGTATGTCGTCCCTGCCGACAACAAATGGTTCACCCGCGTCGTAGTCGCGGCGGCGGTCATCCAAACACTAGCTTCGCTCGGCCTCGCATACCCCAAAGTCGGTCGCGCGAAGTTGAAAGAACTTGCTGCGGCCAAAGCGGGGTTGGTGAAATGATCTTCAGCAACCCCCCAGAGCAAACAACAAATGAAATGTTAAACGATATGAGAACATCAAAACGAAAAGCGAGTGAACGGAATCAAAGTGCGCCAACCATTCATACACCCAAACTGCCGCCTTCCCCGGAGCAAATCCAGCAGCGCGCCCAAGCGATTTACCGGGCGCGGGGCGGTGGTCCAGGTCGCGAACTGGACGACTGGCTCCAAGCCGAACGGGAACTTCAGGCCGGCAAAAATCCTTTATCTACCGATTGAAACCATGTCTTATTACATCATTTCAACTGACCATTGCGTGTTCCTCACCTGCGAGGGCATTTCTTCCCTGGATGAAATGACGGCAGCCTGGGGGGAAGTTCGGGACGAACTGGCCCAAAAGAGCTTGAACCGGGTTTTGGTGGACGTCACCGCATTGCAAACCAGTCCCACAACGGCGGAGCTTTTCGATCTGGCAAAGCTCTTCTGGCACGATGGCTGTCCTGGATTCGGACGGATTGCATTAGTGATTCGTTGGGATCAATCGAGGCTGGCCAAATCGCTGGAAATGCTGGTTCGGACTCTAGGGATGTGGGTGACAGTTTTTGTAAGCGAGGAGCAAGCCGAGGCTTGGGTGTTGGAGGGAACACGGAACGAACGAGCCGCCGAAGCCTTTACACAATGAAAACAACATTACAAAACCAAAGTTAGCGATATGAATAGCACACTCGATGCAGTCACAAAACGGCCGGCGAGATCGCCTTATTCGGCGAAGCGAATGGCCAAACCGGTCAACTTTTATTGCCACGCCAGGCCCGACGCCAAGTCCGTGAGGCTGGTGGGGGATTTCAACGATTGGGACATGGCCTCGCTGCCGATGCAACGGCAGCCGGACGGCTGTTGGTTTGTCCAGGTTCCGCTGACACATGGCCACCACCAATACGTGTTTCTGGTGGACGGCGAGCCGGAACTGGACCCGCACGCCGCTGGAATCGTCCGGGTTGACACGATGGGGAAGGCATCGGTGATGGCCGTGAGTTGAAGGAGGGGAGAACAACCATGGTCTTAAAACCCGTTCCATTTTCCCTCGCGGTTTTGCTGCTGGCCAGTGGATGTGCGCACTATCCGGTCAATAAGCCGCTGACTACCGTTAATCCTCGCGTCGGTTATCGCTTTCAGAATTCCGCGATCCAGACCAACTCGGACGACCTGCTGGTGGTGCTTGCTTTTTCCGGTGGCGGCACCCGGGCGGCGGCATTGAGTTACGGCGTGCTGGGAGAACTCGCGAAAACGGAAGTGGGACAACCCGGCCATGAGCACCGTTTGTTGGACGATGTTAAAATGGTTTCTGCCGTTTCCGGCGGAAGCTTCACCGCGGCCTATTATGCGCTCTATGGCGACCGCGTCTTTTCAGATTACGAATCGCGATTCCTTAAGAAGCGCGTCCAAACCGCTCTGCTGCTTCGAGTTTTGGCTCCTTGGAACCTGGCGCGATTGGCTTCGCCGAGATATTGCAGCAGCGATTTGGCGGCGGAATACTATGACCATTTGCTATTCAAAGGCGCAACGTTTGCCGATCTGACTCCGCGACCTGGCCGGCCTTTTCTCATTGTCAACGCCACCGACCTGGCCATCGGCTCGCGCTTTGAGTTCACCCAGGACCAATTCGACCTGCTCCAGTCCGATTTGTCGAAGTTCCGCGTCGCGCGCGCGGTGGCGGCATCGGCGGCGTTCCCGCCTTATCTTGG
This sequence comes from Verrucomicrobiota bacterium, assembly GCA_049523455.1. Taxonomy (GTDB): domain Bacteria; phylum Verrucomicrobiota; class Verrucomicrobiia; order Limisphaerales; family UBA11358; genus UBA11358. Next base: position 44,660 of record JBEKMW010000011.1, read on the forward strand.
GCCGGTGATACTGAAGAATTATTCGGCGGAGCATCCCGCGCCGGAGCCGGAGTTTATCAAGTCCGTTTTATCCAATTCAACGGCCACCAGCCGGCTGAAAAATCTCGCGTTGCAAGAACGTTCTTACGTTGATGGTGGCCGGCGAAAATTCATCCATTTGGTGGACAGCGGTATCGCCGATAATCTTGGCCTGCGTGGACCAGTGGAATGGGCCATCCAGCTCGAAGAGCCGGGCATGACTCCGCAAGCACCCGTCAAAATTCCGCGACGACTGGCCATCATCGTCGTTGACGCGAGCGCCGAGCGGGACTACGGCTGGGATTCGAAAGACCGGACCCTTGGATTGGGAACCGTGATGGGTTCCGTAGCGCAGGTCACCGGGAATCGCTATTCGTATGAAACCATCGAACTGTTCCGGGAAGTTTCAGCGCGCCTGGATCACGAACGCGAGGCCGCTCGCGCTCAAGCCGGCGATGCGCAATCAGTCAAAATAGAATCTTACATCGTGGAGCTGCATTTCAGCCAGTTGGCGGACGAATCCGACCGCCGCTTTTTCAATGCCGTGCCCACGTCGCTTCAGCTTCCTTCAAAGACGGTGGACCGTTTGTGCCAGTTGGCCGCCCGCCAGCTTGCCGATAACGTGGAATTTAGACGATTGGTATCTGACCTGCAGGGCAAGTCAATCAAATCGGATTCACCAGCCCGACCCTCCGTCGCCGCCGGGCAAGATGCATTGCAAATGGCAAATCCATGAACACCACGCGTATGAAAAACAGACCTGGAGCAAAGCAATCGCTCGTCGAACGTTACAACTGCGGGCCGGTTAAATTATCCGGTGACGCCAATGCGTTTTATGAGCGGCACGTTGCGTTCGACCAGGTCGTCGCGGAAAGGGAAACTTCCGACCGCGACAAGTTCGAGGCCATCGCGCGTTCCGTGCGCGACGTGCTCTCGCAACGCTGGCTGAAAACCGAGCGAACTTACCGGCAACGCAACGCCAAGCGCGTTTACTACCTCTCGATGGAATTTCTGCTCGGTCGCGCGCTGGCCAACAATATCTCCAATCTCCTGATTGACCCCGAGGCCCGGCAATTCTGCCAGCATCACCAACTCGATCCGCTCCAGATCATTGAGCAAGAACCGGACGCGGGACTCGGCAACGGCGGCTTGGGCCGGTTGGCGGCGTGTTTTCTCGATTCGATGGCGACACTCGGCATTGCCGGCATGGGCTATGGCTTGCGCTACGAGTACGGAATTTTCCGGCAAAGCCTATGGGACGGCTGGCAAGCCGAACAGCCGGACCACTGGCTCGCCCGGCCCGATCCATGGGAAGTGCCGCGGGCCGACGAAGCCGTCGAAGTGAAGCTCAACGTGTCGTTCGAGATTCATGGCGGCGCGCTGCGCGTCGTGAAAGGCCGCCCGTCGTCTCTCATCGGTGTTCCGTATGACCGGCCTGTGGTCGGCTATGGCGGCCGGACGATCAACACGCTGCGTCTGTGGGCGGCCAAGACACCCAACTCCTTCGACTTCGCCCGATTCAGCAATGGCGATTTCGTCGGCGCGCTGGCCGAAACGCTGACCGCGGAAACCTTCACGCGCGTGTTGTATCCCGACGATCACACGACAGAAGGCAAAGGTCTGCGATTCTTCCAGGAATACTTTCTCGTCGCCTGCTCGCTGGCCGACCTTGTCCGTCGCTTCCGCGCCGCAGGCAATGATTGGTCCGCGCTACCCGACAAGGCGGCCATTCAACTCAACGACACGCACCCGACGCTGGCCTTGCCGGAATTGATGCGGCTGCTGCTGGATGAGGCGAAACTGAGTTGGCCCGACGCCTGGACACTCACGCAACGCACGTTCGCATACACGAACCACACGCTGCTACCGGAAGCGCTCGAGAAATGGCCGGTGCAGTGGTTCAAGGACCTCTTGCCACGCCATCTCGAAATTATTTACGAAATCAATCGCCGTTTCCTCGACGATGTCCGCATGCGGTATCCCGGCGACGCCGGGCGGGTCGAGCGCGTCAGCCTTATCGAGGAAGGCGCGACCCAGTGCGTCCGCATGGCGCATCTGGCCATCCTGGGCTCGCACAGCACCAACGGCGTCGCGGGGCTGCATTCGGAATTGCTCAAGCAGCGGGTGGTGCCGGATTTTGCGGCCATGTTTCCCGAGCGATTCAACAATAAAACCAACGGCGTCACCCCGCGCCGCTGGCTCTGGCTGGCCAATCCGTCGCTGGCGGCCGTTATCACCGAGGCCATCGGCGATGGCTGGATTACCGACATGGCGCAGTTGGAGAAATTGAAACCGCTGGCCGGCGACACATCGTTTTGCGCCGCCGTCCGCCAAGCGAAACGCGACGCGAAGACGCGGTTTCTCCGGTGGCTCGACCTGCCGGGGATTGATCCCGACAGCGTTTTCGACACGCAGATCAAACGCATCCACGAATACAAACGTCAACTCCTGAACGCGCTGCACGTCGTCGTGCTCTACCATCGCCTGCGCGAGCAGGCGCAGCTCGACGTTCCGCCGCGCACCTTCTTCTTCGCCGGCAAGGCCGCGCCCGCTTACCACTTCGCCAAGCTCGTCATCAAGTTCATCAACAACCTCGCTGGCACGCTCGACGGCGATCCAATCACCCAAGGCCGGTTGAAGGTCGTTTTCGTACCGGACTACCGCGTCTCAGTCGCGGAATATCTCATCCCGGCGAGCGATGTGTCCGAGCAAATCTCGACGGCCGGCTACGAAGCTAGCGGCACCAGCAACATGAAATTCATGATGAACGGCGCGCTGACCATCGGCACGCGCGACGGAGCGACCATTGAAATGGCCGAAGCGGCCGGCGAGGAAAACTTTTTTCTGTTCGGCCTGACCGCGGAACAGGTCGAGGGAAGCCGTGGTTGGTATAATCCGCGCTGGCACTACGGGAACGAGCCGGAAACGCGCGCCGCGCTCGACTTGATTGCCAGCAATCATTTCAGCCGAAACGAACCCGGCATTTTCACGCCCATCCTGGCGGCACTGCTGCAACACGGCGACCACTACCGGCATTTGGCCGACCTCGCCAGTTACGCCCAGGCCCATCAACGGCTGGGGGAATTGTACGCCGACCAACCGGCGTGGATACGCAAGGTGATCCTGAACATCGCCGCGTCCGGCAGGTTCTCCAGCGACCGCACCATTGCCGAGTACGCCAAGGAGATTTGGAACGTCACAGCATGCTACACCGAATAACAACACTGGGGGCTTTCCCCAATTTCAACAAAACCGGCGGAGTTTCATGAGATGCTGGACCTGGCTGCTGGCTTGTTGGGATTATATTGAAATTGTTCGGTGAAGATTGTAGTTTTTGCCCGAAAAATGGGCATTTGCCGTTCGATTCCGACTCTCGCCCAGGAATCAGATCAAGGGCTTCCTTTCCCCACAGGGCGTCCCCATAGGGTGTCAATGAAAGTGTCAATAAATGCACTGGAGGCATAGTGAAAGGTTTGGATGATGCGGTCGCCGCCTCCGAAATTCCAATCAAGGCAAGCTATCGTGAAGTCGCATTCGCAACATGTCGGCTGATCGCAGCCGACCCCGGTTTGAATTGCGCCCTGCGTGCCCAAGTTCAGGCAGAAACGAGCTTTTACAAACGCACAACGTTGAGGCACCGTTGGGCCTGTGGAACCGCCACGCCAACTTGAGACGCTCGACGACCTGGTCATGCAGGCCGAGCACTACGCCGACTATTCCATGCGCCATTCCGGACGCGTGACGCCGGCGCTTTTCCTGATTGGCGCGGAGGGCCCAGCCATGTTCCTCCCGGAAAATTTCGCTGATGAGGATGCCAAGGACGATTTCGCCCAGACCGCGCGCTTGGTGTGCATTGCGCACGCCGCGATCGCGTGCTGCATGGTCTTGGAATCTTGGATGACGTGTGCTAAGGCAGGTGAGCCACTCGATGTGACCGAACCGCCGTCCGAGGCGTTTGACCGGCGCGAGGTGGTGGTGGTCATGGGCGAGGCGCGCGGCGCACAGAAACAAAAACTCCTCCCGATTATCCGCAGTGACAATGGCAAATTCTTCGGCTTTGGCGAACCCGACCTGCCCGACTTGGGCAAAATGGAAGGCCGGTTCGTGCAGATTCTCCTACCCGCTGCGCCGAATTCCGAAATGCGCCTGCTCGCTCAAACGATGCTCAAGGTGAAAGGCGTCACGCCGGCAAAGTCGCGCAACCATCCATGCCTGCCGTGTGGCTGACGGGTGGGCAACCAGCGACTCCCCGCCGGGGTGATGGCTGTGACGGGGCCGTCGGAGGTGCAAAAACTTGCACCCGACTTGTAACCCGAATAAAAATTTTGGGATTTTTTGAGATTCCAAGAGATAACACTTAAACATCGAGAATCGCCAATAAAATCAATGGTTCTGCAATGATTACAAAGGGGAATAAAAACCTGCCAAGAACAGCTAAAATTCGCAGTTTTGAATTAAACAGGCACTGTCCTACGATTAGAGGACCGTGCAAAATTGGTAGCCCGCCAGGTCACGCTCCCTGCTCAAAATTCCGTTGCATCACTTTAATGCTTGCCGGCCAAATTGGTGCTCGCGGCAAGATTCGCACCTGCACTGGCGACGCTATCGAGGTCCTACTTGGACAAAATGGAAGGCCGGTTCGTGCAGATTCTCCTACCCGCTGCGCCGAATTCCGAAATGCGCCTGCTCGCTCAAACGATGCTCTGTCTCTGCTCTTCGGAATGTGCGAACACTACCTGACCGCTGCCTCATGTTCCTCCCAGGAGCGGAGCAGATTGTTAGCCTTTTCTAGATCTGTGACTCCAAACCGGGATTTTCAATTCTTTGCGTTGGCTCCAGACCGCACTGAAAGTCCGATTCAATCGGCGGGCGATTTCGTCGTCCGAAGCGGTGCCCAACAGGGCCGTTTCCGCCGCCGTCCAGCGTTGGCGGGTTGAGGGATCACGCAAACCCCGCGCCACCTGCCGCGTCCGCACCGCGGCAAATGTGTGGCCAGTGCGGCGGGCAACCTCCGAGTCTGAAACCTGTCCCAACAGCGCGTCCTCTTCCGGCCGCCAGGGCTTGTTTCTGGGATGGAAACAGGGAATGCCGAGTTTGCAGCGAAGCGTTTTGACCGACCCGGCGGGATGTCCCGTGCGCCGGGAAACTTCCACGTCAGACATTTTGCCCAACAGAGATTTCAACTCCTTGGTCCACGGCTGCCAAACCGGATTGCAGGGGGCGCGGCCCAGTTTGAGACGGCGAGCACGCACGGCGAGCATCCCTCGCCCGGTGTGGCGCGCAACTTCCTTGTCAGGCAGGGTGCCTACCATTGCGAGTTCCTCCTTCTTCCAAATCTGGGTTGATGGCGCCCGCTGGATACCGAGCCGGCGTCGGCGCTGCCGAACCGATTCCAAGGTGCGGCCCAAAATGCGGGCGACTTCGGGGTCCGGCTTGCGGCCCACCTGTTGGTCTTCCTCCACAGTCCAAGGCCGGGGAACGTTCGCGTGCCACGCCGGGGAAGCGATAGAAAAATGACCAGAGGTTTTGATCAACCGTTAGCTATTATCGAAACACTCGACCCAGAGTTTATTATCGGTTTTCAACAGTCCGAACTCGATGAAGGCCGGTTTGGCTGTTTGATCGCTGTAAAGGGGACGCGAGAAGCAAAAAGTTCCCGGATGAGTCGCGCAATATTTTTCCATTTGGCGATAGGTTTTGCCTTCGACCGACCAACCTCGATTGAATCGCCGGTTTTGGACGAACACATTAAGTTCAGTGCTGTCAACCGCACCGCCGAGCGAATGAGCAATAAAATGGCCTTTGTCCCACTGATTTCCGAACATTTTCCCCGTCGGTCCAACCCAGCCTTTCAGACGATAATCATCCCGTTCCAATTCTTGTGGTGCCGAAATCCCGTAAACGCAAACCACCCGTGGTTCGATAGCCGGGTCGGCCATGCCGGCAAGGGTCGGTTGCATCTCCGGATAGTGGTCGTAGATGTATGTGAACCCACGTTCAGTACCGCTTGTCACTTTGACAATATCCGTCGGACGTAGTGTCATTTTCAGGTACGCGTCTCGCCAACGAAAAGGGAGGTGCTCTTTAAAATATGCGATCTTCTCCTCCATGGGATAGTCCTTACACTCCGCGAGAATTCCATCGTAATCCAATGTACCTGTATGCTGGACGTTCATGACAAATTCGATTTTGAGTGCTGCCCCGCTTCACCTGCGGTCTGATCGTTTTCGAGGAAATGAACTTTCTGTGCCATTTCAGCAGAATGAGTATCGCGCAAGTGCCCATAGACACGCATCGCAAGCGCGCCGCCGTCATTATGGCCGAGCCAGCGCGATACGGTTGGAACGTCAACGCCGGCTTCAATGCACCGTGTCGCAAACAGATGACGCAAATCGTGGTGCGTGATTCGAGGTATTTTCAAAAGACGGCAGGCCCGCGTTAAGGATTTTTCACATTCCCCGACGTGACAGACTAAATCCTGTGGCGAATGCGTCTCCGCTGCCAAATGTTTTAGCAGAACTTTCATGTCTGCGATGGTGGGAACATTTCGTGTTTTGGGGGCATCGTTGGCTTTGCGTGTCTTTACGCTATGAACCGTAATGAAACCACGCTCCAGATTCACGTCTGACCAATGCACTTGTTTGGCTTCGGAGAGGCGGCAACCGGAATAAGCCAGAAAACGCACGAAGTCCGCACAGTGTTGAGCTTGTCCCGCACCGCTCGTCTCAATCATTTCGAGAAGGTCTTTGAATTGATGGGGTTCGGGCAAGTGGAGTTCTTTGAGTTTCACGCCGAGCCGTTTTACGTCCTTTGTCGGATCATCAATTCCGACAATACTTGCACGTTTAAGAATACCGCGCAACGTGCCAAGTGTGTTGTTGAAATATCGCTCGTCCACCTGTCGCGAGAATTTTGCCGCCCATTCTTTGCATTTGGCTTCCGTTATCAAATTTAATCTCGAATCATCGAGGCTAGGCCAGCTTGCCAAAAGTTTCTGAATGCAATAGCGGCGATAGCGTTTTGAATTGTCTGAAAGCGTGTGTTCGTTTTCCAAGTCTTGTTCATACAAGGCGCGGGCTTCGGCAAAGGAAACAGGTGTTCCAACCTGCCGCCGCTTCCGCATTTTGGCTTTTACAAAATCTGCCAGCTTTAGCTTGGCGGTGCTGAACACGTTTGTCTCCAAGCTCTCACGATAGAGCTTGCCGTCCACTTTAACTCTGCCGTAGAATGTTCCTGTGCTGACGTATTGCAGCAAATTTGGAACTTTTGGAAATGAACGCCATTTGCCATCTGGCGACAGGTTGGCTTGGCGCGTGGCGGCTGCCGTTTTTCCGGTCCGATTTGTGTCATTTGTTTGCGCTTTCATCACCGCAAATATACGGGATACAAAATCGGGATACAAGCGAAAAAGCGCCTTCCAAAAATCTGCCGTAAGTAATTCATTTTAAGCTTGTTGCCTCGGTAGCTCAATTGGTAGAGCAGTTGACTCTTAATCAATTGGTTTGGGGTTCGAGTCCCCACCGGGGCACCAATAAAATCAGGCCATTCTCAGGTGGGTGATGCGGAAGCGGGCGCCTTTGGGTTCGTTGGCGAGGCATTCGATTTCCCAACCGTGGGCAAGGATGATTTGCTGCACCACGGCCAGTCCCAAGCCGGTGCCTTTTTGGTTGGTGGTGAAGTAGGGCTTGAAGATTTCCTGGCGGCGGTCGGGGGGCACGCCGGGGCCGTCGTCCCGCACTTCCAGCGCCGCTTCGGTGGCACCCAGGCGCTGCGCAATAATCCGGATTTGCCCGGCGGGGCCCACGGCCTGGATGGCGTTGAGCAGCAGGTTGAACAGCACCTGGCGCAAAAGTTGTTCGTCGGCCTCAACGGTCACCGGGTCGCCGCCAGTCTCCACGCGCAATTGCTTTTCCTGGATGTCATGGGCGAGGGTGCGGACGACTTCGTTGGCGGCAGTGAGGAGAGCGACGCGGCTGCGGCGGACTTCGCGGGGACGCGAATAGTTGATGAATTCATTCAACTGCGCGGTGACCTTGTCGGTTTCATCCACGATGGCGCGCGATTTTTCGCGCAGTTCAGACGGCGCATCGTTTTGCTTGGAGATCATCTGGGCGAGGCCGCGGATGATGTTGAGGGGGTTGCGGGTCTCATGGGCGAGGCCGGCGGCGGCGAGGTTCATTTCTTTGAGGTGAGTGTTTAACTCGCTGGCCCGGATGAGGCGGATCTGGAGTTCGGCGCTTTTGGACATGTTGCGCCAGGCCACGCCCGAACCGACGGCGGAAATGGTGGCCAGCACGCCAATGACCAAACGCAGCCAGAGGTCCTGTTCGCAGGCGGCGGCAAAGGCCTGGGTGGACATGACAATGACGAAATAACGCGCACCTTTTTCTTGCTGCAGTTCCTGATATTTCTCTTCGCTCATCCAAGGTGGCCGGCCCACGCGGTAGGGCCGTCCGTTGGTGGCGCCGTTGGGCGGCGGAGGCATTTCTGCGGCAGAAGTAAGGTTGCTCTGAGCCCCTTCGGGCGGAGGCTCGCCCGGCGGCGGGCCGGGCGGGGGTTCCTCAGGAGGAGGCGGCCGGCCCATGCGGTTGGTCCCCCGGTCGGTGGTGAATTCCTGGCGGGACATGATGATAGGGCTTTCGATGTCGCGGGCGAGGTTGGTGCCCAGGTCCACGAGGCTAAAGAAGGTTGCCGTATGCGGGCTCCAAACTTCGGGCGCAGCGGGGGCGCTGCCGTTTTGAAGGTCAACGGCGCCATTGGAAGCGACGATGCCGCCCGCGGCGTTCAAGAGGGCGATGCCGCTGAGTTCCTGGGAACCCTGCTTGACCAAGTTGGTCAACGAGTCTTCCAAACGTTCGCGGTTCACAAAGACGCCGAAGCGCCGTTGCGAGCGGAGCACAATGCCGATGGTATTGGCAATGTCCCCGGCCCGGTTTTCCAAGGCGGCGCGGGCCGCGTTGCGGACGCGGACGTGTTCCTCGACCTGCCAGATCATGACCAGCGCCCAGACGGCGAGCAGCAGCGTATAAATCAACTGGTTGTTGCGCTGGGATTGCATTTGACGGAATGACGAATGACGAATGACGAATGGCCCGGCAAACACCGGCAGGCCACCCGCGGCAGGGCCTTCGTCATTCTCAATCGGTTTGTCATGTTAATTCAGTTTGCGCCGGTCGCGACCGGTGGCCATCCGGTCCTAGGGGGTTGGCTTTTTCTTCACCGGCACGGTCTCGAGGAAACGATCCAATTCCTGTTCGGGGATGGAATTGGTGATGAGGCTGGCCTGGCCGAATTCGCGGCCATTCAACTGGGCGAGCTGCCACGGCAACTGGACGATATGCGGCGTGAGAAACATGAGCAACTCGGATTTCACATTGGACTTGGCGTTGAACGAGAAGAGTTTGCCCAGCACCGGAATGTCGCCGAAGATCGGCACTTTGCTTTCGTTGGAGGATTTCTGGTTGGAGATCAGCCCGCCAATGACCACGGTCTGTCCGTCCGGCGTGACCACCACGGTGTTGGCGGAGCGTTTGTTAAGATTGGGCGCATACACGGCGGAGGTGAACAGGCTGGCGCCTTCAATCACCTGGCCGGGCGTCGAGGTGTCAATGGAGGTGATTTGCGGCTCGAGAATCATTTCCACGAGGTTGTTCTGGCCGATGAACGGCGTGACATCCAACTGGATGCCGACATTTTGATAGGAGCCGTTGATTTCCGGGACGGTGGTACCGGTGCCGCCGACGGCGGTCAGGCTGACGCTGCTGGGCAAATAGACGCTTTGGCCAATGACAATCTCAGCCATCTGACCGTCGTGTGCCAAGACTGACGGGCGCGAAAGCACCTCCGCCTTGCCGGCAGTGGCAATGGCCTGCAAGGTGGCTGTGAAGTCAGAACCGATCAGTTGATAAACGCCGCCATTCCCGGCGGCACCGGCGACGGATTGCGGCAATCCGAAGCCCTGGCCCACGTTAAACGATTGTTGGACGGGGGTAATCACGGGGGTAAGCACTGGAGTCGAAACGGTTCCGCCATTACCGACGGTAGTTTGGTTCTGATAGACGTATGCATTGGTCAGAAAGCCGGTGACTTGCGAAAAGGTGCCATTGGCGCCGGTGTACGCGCCTTGGATACCGATATCCGAAGCTTTGTTATCATCCACTTCCAGGAAGACGGTCTTGATGAGCACCTGGGATTCGGGCGCGTCGAGGCTGGCGATGACCCGGCGGATTTGCTCGGTGGTTTCCTTGTCGGCGACGATAACGATGTTATGCGTCACCGGGTCCACCTGAATGTTCGCAGTGCCGACCATGCCGTTGTTGTTGTAGGTCATGTTGCCCATGCCGCCGCCGATACCGCGGTTGGCTGCGCCGCCAAATCCGCCAAAGCCGCCGAAACCACCGAATCCACCACCACCACCACCGCCCGCACGCGCCTGGGCGTAAACCGCCAACGAGGCACAGAGCCACAGGGCTGTAATCAACATAGCGCAGACTGATAGTCTGCTGTATCGCGGATTTCCAATCCGCGAGTCCCGCGAGTGCCAATCGCCTTCAGGTTTGCGCGCGCTTCGCCGACTGGAAGTCGGCGATACAGCAGGTTGGAAACCTGCGCTACGTTGGCAACTGGCGCTGGTGAATTCCTGAGTTTGGTTTGTTTTCATAATAGTCTTGGTTTCAGATGAAATTCCTGGGGTTAAAACGCCCGGCCACCGCCGCCACCGCCGCCGCCGCCGCCGAAACCGGTGCTGCCCACTCCCGTGCTGGACGTCGAGGTGACGTTCCCCATTTGTGTCGTTCCGCTTTGTTGGCGTTGCTGGAGCGCGCTGTTTTGCCCGCTAGCCGAGCCGCCGCGGCCCGACATGGAGGTGCCGCCAAACATACTTTGCAGCACGTTGGCCACCTGTTGCGGATCCGCATTTTCCAACGGGATTACGGCCACATCCTGGTCGCGGTCTGAAGGCACGTCCAAATCCGTCATCATGCCCGATATCTGTTCCATCAAATCCTTGGGCGCGCTCACGATGACGGCCTGGATGCGCGAGTCGGGCACGGCGGTGACCGCGGTCTCCTTTTGGATGCGGGCGGCCTGGCTGTTGGCCCCGGCCGCACCAGCCGCGTTGGCCATCATGTTGCGGAAAAATGCGGCCGGCCCGCCACCGCCGCCGGCGAAGCCGCCCCGGCCTCCTCCGGCTCCGCCACCGCGAAACTGAATGGGCGCCTGCGTCCCGTTGCCCGAAGTGTTATTGGGAAAGATGTTGCCCAATTCCGTCGCCACGTCGTTCGGATTGGCGTATTTGAGGTGGAACACGTGGATTTCGGTCTCCGCCTCCGCGCTATTGTCCACCGCCTGGATGATTTCCTCCAAATGCCGGATGTTGGACTGCGTGTCGGTGATAACAATGGAATTGCCGGCTTCGTTCGCGACCACCGTGGCTTGCGGGGAAACGAAGGACGTGAGGTCCGAGACCAGTTGGCGCGCCTCAACGAAGCGGATGGGAATGATCCACGTGGCGATTTCGTCGTTGTCCGGGATGTCACCCGGATTATTGCCGATCTTCACGGGAATGTCGCGCGTTTTGGCGTCGTTCTTGTCCATGATGGTGAGCGTCTTGCCGGCGCGAATGGCGGCATAGCCGTTGCGGTTGAGCTCGGTGTTGAGCAGGTTCACCGCCTCGTCCTGGGTGACCGGATGCGCGCTGATGACGGTCACGTTGCCGCTCACGCGGGTGTCCTGCACGATGATGAAACCCGCGGCGTCACTCAGGTAATTCAGCACCATTTCGAGCGGCGCGTTGCGGAAGTTCAGGCGCAATTCGCCGTTGGTGCCGGCCGGCCCGGCGGGCGGCATGAAATTATTTTGATAGGTTTCCAGCGCCGCGCCGCCTCGGGGCAGAATGACGGTGGAAGTTACCGCCTGGCCGGCCGCCGACCCGGCTTCCGCGGGCGAAGCTTCGCCTTGGGCGGTCGGGGCGCTCGGGTTGCCTTGGTCCGGCGCAGCTACGTTGGGCGGCGCGGTCATGGCGCCGGCCTGCGGGGCGTTGGTGGTTTCCATACCCTGGCCGGCTGTCGCGGCGGCCTGGTCGGTGGCATTGGTTTGGTCCGGCGCTTGCGCGGAGGCTGACGCCGTCAGCCCGGCGAGTGCCAGAGCCGCAAGGAGGATTGAGGTTGTGGTTTTCATTTTTCTTCTTGGTCTCGTTGTTGCTTGAGTCTTTTTAAAATGTCGCCTTGTTCCCCGGTGGTGGGGAGAACGACGGGGGTTTCGGGAGCGGATTCGGTCTGCCCGCGTGACTGGCGGTCGCCGGCGCCGCCGGTTAGTTCACTCTGGCCGGCGAATTGCCACGCTCCGGCTACCTGTCGCATCGAGTCGCCCACTTTGAGCGCGATCACCTGATTCGTATGGGCGCCTTGCAGCGTGGCTCCGCTGAGGGTGATTTCCGTGACGGTGTAGCCGGCGATGCTGCCCGATACGGCCAGGGCCTGGCGCAATTCGGAATTGTTCCCGTCGAAAAAGGCAAACATGCCCTTGCCGTAGCTCATGGTGCCCACCAGCGTAAACATCGGGTCCGAGCGGCGAACGTTAATCATGGGGCGGTTGACCGGCCCGTAACGCATGGGGTCGAAGATGTTCCGGTCCGTGATATACCGGGCGAAGGCGGTATAATCCGTCGGGCCGGGCACGCGGTTGGATTGCGCGGAGGCGAAGGCCAGGCCAGCCAGCAGGACCAGTATAATGCCAAAACCAGGACGAAAAACTGGAACATCGAACATCCAACATCGAACATCGAACATCGAATGAAAAGGAGCCCTCACCTCACCCTGACCCTCTCCCCTCCCATCAGAATGGGAGCGGAGAGGGGAAAGCAAGCGGGCAACATTCGTATTCGGAAGGTCGTGTGGCATCGGCAGGTTCAGGGATTCAATGCGCGAATGTCTTCCAAGTTGAGGTATTTGCATTTTCATTGTGGTAAGAGCACCAGGCCGCTGATTTGCAGGCCGAGGGAGAGTTGTTGTCCGGTATTGTCGCTTGCGCTCAATTCAACCGAATCCAGTTTCAACGCCATGGGGTCTCTTTCGATGCTGTAAACGAACTGGCTGAGCGTGCCGAGGGTGCCTTTGGCCTCGACCCGGCAGTTCAGTGTCATGTAATTGGTGGAATCGTTCTTCCACTGCGGCATGATGCTGGATAGTTCGCAGCCGCTGTAGCGCGACCAATTGTCGAACGCGCGGAGCGCCTGCTGTTCGGCCTGCGAGGAGTTGACCGGCAGGGCGTTGGACTGCATTTCGCTCCATTGGCTGCGCAGGGCCGCCTCGCGCCGCACCAGCAACTGGCCGTCATGGACCTTGGAGCGCAATTCGGTGATTTGATGCGAGCGCGCCGACCACAGGCGGGTGAGCGGTTCAATGACGATCCAGTCGGCGATCAGCAACCCCATCAGGCCGACGGTGAGCACGACCAGTAACTGCTGGCGATTTTGGACGTTAACTTTCATTGGCGCCTCCGTAGCCGTATTGGAAATGGAAAGTGAACTGCATGGGCGATTTGCCGTGGATGAGGTCCACCTTGATGCCGCTTACGCCCTCGGCGGCGCGCAATTTGGCCAGGGTGGCCAGCAGCGCGGCGCTGTCCTGCGCGTTGCCCGAACAGGTGATCGTGTTGCCATTTTCAATTTCGATGGTTTTGGCGGTCACGCTGCCGTCCTCCGGGAACGCCAGCGTCAATTCCCGCAAAATCGCCAGCGCGCGGTAATTGCGGTCGTACCAGGGCTGGAATTGCTGGAGCCGGTCCTGCACCGCCTGCAATTGCTGGACCTTGTCCGCCATGGCTGACCATTGCGACCGCAGGTGAATCAACTCGATCTCCTGGAACAGGAACAAGCCGCCGACGATTACGACGATGCCCGCCGCGGCGGCGCCGACCGTGCGCAAGCGGCCCGAGGAATATTTCGCGGCGAACTGTTCGATGATGGTGGGTTTGGGCGGCAAAAGCTCAAAGACCGGCGCCTGGCCCATGAGCCACCGCGCCGCCAGGCTGAAGGCCGCGGAAACCGCGATGGAACCGGCAATCGGCGCGCCGAATTCATCGCCGGCGTAAACCGAAACCACTTCCACTTGCAGGCCCGCCGGCTCGAACCGCAGTTCGAATTCGTCCGCCAGCGGCTGGGCCAGTTCGCGCGGGCCGAAGATGCGGATGTGCTTGATCGCGTCGCGCAATCCGGCGGGCAACTGCCCCAAAGTGATGCGGGTTTCGCGCGCGACGGCCTCGGTGTGCACCGTGCAGCGGCCGGTGTCACTTTCCACGGTGCCTTCAAAAGCGCGCAACGCCACCACGCCGCCGCCGCAGGTGATTTGCAGCGACACCGTGTTTTCGCCGATGGACAGCGCGAGCACGCCGTTGGACGGCTGCGCCGCTGGCGCCGGACCGTCCGCCGGCGACGGCGCACCGCCGACGGGTGGTTGCAGCGCCGTCAGGCCAAAGCCAAAACTAACCGGTTTCAATTTCGCCGCCGCCAGCGCCAGTTCGAGCGCGGTGATGTGGGTGCGGGGAATGCCCACCATCAAGACGTGCTGTTTCCCCTCCCCCAGCGGGCAGCGTGAACTGGCCAGTTGCAGAGTGGCCGTGTCGCAGGGAAATCCGCGTTCCGTTTCCATTTTCAACAGGCTCGCGGCGTCGGCCTCCGGCAACGGCGGCAGTTCGGTGTGCGCGGTCAACGCCCATTTGACCGGCAGGCCCAGGACGCAGTGGCGCTCGCGCACGCCGGCGGCGTCGAGGTGGTTGCGGATTTCGCGGCCCACCAGTTCCGGCGCCGCGGTCAGCGGGTCGAGCGTGAGGGTGGCGGAAAAGCTCTGCTGCACCTGGAGCCCGCCGTCGGCCCGGCGCAGCACCACGCCTTCCAGCCGACTGCCGGCCAGGGCCAGGCCGAGCAGACTGTGCAGTTTCTTCCGCTTCCGAAAGCGAAGGTTCAAAATATTGTTCATTGCGTTGTATTGTTCGCGAGCAGCTTATGGCGCACGTCATCGCCGAGCGCCCAGCCGAGCCGGCTGAGGTCCTGGCGGTAGAGAATGACGGGCGTGCCGTCGCTGGTGTCGAAAATGAATTTCACGCGCTGGTAACCGCGCCCGTACGACCCCACGGCGGCGATGTCGGCAGTGAATTGAAAGCTGTGGGTGGTGAGGTAATCGCCGCCCTGCAGGGCCACTACGACCGGGTTGTTGACGCCCAGTGCGTCAATGATCCATGCGACCGACTGCAGATTGTTCGGATTCTGCGTGCGGTAGGTGACGAGCGTTTGGGCGGCGCCGGAGGCGCTGGCCTCGTCCACATTCAAGCCCATGAACAACGCCGTCAACACGTCGGCGCTGGCGGTGTTGACGTTGATGCGGCCGCGGATGTAGGTGTTGCTGCTGGTGGTGACATCATCCACCATTTTTGAGAAATCGGCCGAGGCCATGCCAAAGTTCCGGCAGCGCACGGCAAAATCAACCATCCCGTTGAAGGTGCGCGCGGTCGCGCCCGCCGGGTGCAGATAATTGGAAATGGAGGTGGCCATGGCCGTAGCGTTGCCCACGCCTTCATCCTGGAGAAACGTGTAGACCTCGCGCGCCGGCAACGTGTTGATGTTCGTCAGCATCGTGCCGTCGGAATGGAAATTGGGCTCGCGGGTATAGACCGTGGTATATTCCAACAAACCCGACTCGACCTGGCCGTTGCCGATGAGGTCCTTTTCGTTCGCGTCGAGCACGCCGTTGCGATTCACGTCGTCGCCTGCCAGCAATTCCGGCGTGGCGCCATAGACCAGCCGGAGTTCGTCCACGGTCTCGAACGGCGCATTTTTGGCCACGTAGCCGAGCGTGGCGTAGTCCAGCGAGACCGAGCCGTTGGTGCCGCGCCAATCCATGATGGCATTGGCGAAATCCACCGTCATGTTCGGCAGATAAGACAGGACATTGGTGTTGACCGTGTTCAGGTTCAATCTGGAGGCCTCGTCAACGAGCCCGAAATAAGGTTCGCTGGACGGCGTGCCGGAGGGATCGCGGCCAATGAGCCAGAAATGCGCGTCGCCGATGGGCACGTTGGCGGCGCTATACTGGGAGGGGTCGGGCACCGCGCCGTTGGTGGAATACATCTCGAGCACGTAGGCCACGTAACGGGCCGCGCCCTCGATGGCCTGGCCGGAGGCGAGACCGTTGACGCGATTGTCCGAGGCGCGCAGTTCGTAGGACATGGAATTGGCGAAGTACAACGCGATGCTGACCAAGCCGATGGCGACCCACAGGACGATGATGAGGACTGAACCGCGCTGGAGGGGAGAACATTCAACATTCAACATCGAACGCCCAACATCCAATGAGCCGGCGTCCCGGACACCATTCGGTGTCGGGCGTTCGATGTTGGATGTTGGATGTTTAATTCTCATTTCAACTTCCGGTGGTCGCGGTAAAGACCATGTTGGTGCGCGGTTGCGCGTCAATCGGCACCAGGATTTCAATGGGGCCCTGCGAATTTCCGCCGGTCATCTGGAGGTCCACGCGGACCGCCGTGGGCAAATTGGTGTACAGCGTGGAGGTCATGCCGGTGGTGTCCCAGGTGTCCTGCCATTGCGTGCCGTCGTAGCAGGAAAACTTGATGCTCTCGACGCCGCTCAGCAGGAGTTGGTCGTCCACCTCGGGGGTGGTGGTGCTCAACAGGTTCCGCATGGTGCTGCGCACCAAATCCTTTCCCTGGCCGGTGGTGCCGTCGGTGGGCGGTTTCAATTCGTACGTCACGCGCTGGATGTCGGCCCACGGGGCGTTGGCGCTCAACGCGCCGGTGGCCGTGTACATTTCCACCGCCACGTCTCCGCTCACGCCATAGCTCTGCACGTCGCCCGCGCGGAAATCGCCGGATAGAATCTTGGTGGTGCCGTTGGTCGGCGTCACAACACATTGCAGGTCGCGGCGAATCGTCGTCAGCGTCATATCCACCGGCGTGGTCGCGTCCACCAGGTCGCTCGCCGCATCGCGCAGTCGCAAGGCGCCGAACAGCACGGAGTGGATGGCCAGGAGCACGAGGGCGGCGACGCCGATGGCGAGAACCATCTCGATGAGCGTAAATGCGCGTGTTCCCACGGAACCGCCTGAAGGCGGGACTCCAAGCAGAGACGCCGGCGCGGGCCGGACCAGTCGGCTGCGGGCGGGCGATAAGTTTATTGTTTCAATTCTCACGGTTGGGAACTCAACGTGGTCGGCGGCTGCTGGCCGGGCGTGGCGTTCACGACCGGGGCCAGGGTGCTCATTTCCACCGAGAAATCGCGTCCCTGCGCCTGATACGTCACTTTCGCCGTCAAAAGTTGCATCGGGGCCTGCGGCCAGTTGCCGGCGGTCATCGTCCACTTAAAATCGAGCGTGCCTTCGGTAATCGTGCCGCTTTGCGCTCCGTTGCTCCAATTCGTCGTTACCAGGCTGTCGTTCAGCACGCGGTCGGCGATGCGCGCGGCCACACTCTTGCGCGCGGCGACCTCGCCGGCCAGGGTGGAAATGTGCAATGCCTCCACCGCCACTGGTATCACGATGGCCATAAACAGCATCGCCGCCAGCACTTCCGCCAGGGTGAAGGCGGAGGTTTGGAGTGCGCGAACGCGTCCGCGCTTTGGTTCGACGCGACATGTCGCGTCGAAGAAAGCGGCAACACGTTGCCGCACTCCAAAATCAGGAGACGGCACGTCACTTGTCGGTGTCGCGAACTTCATAACCGGTATGCGTGCGGGTTTCGATCAGCCAGCGCGAAACGCCGGCCGAATCCGTCAATTGCAACATCTGCGGGCTGTCCTCGTCCACCGTGCCGTCAGGCTCAAAGCGGATGGCGGGGAGGTTTTGATAGGTCGTCCCGGCTGAGGTGCCGGTGTGCAAAACTGTGATTTGCAGAGTGGAATCCAATTGCAGCGTTTCGGCCTTGGGATCGTCCGTTTTGCCGGTGGCCGTTTTGCCGGTGGTTTCGGCGCTCAGCCCGTAGGCGCCGTTTTGCGCGTCCACCCACAGCATCACGGGCATGCCTTCGGAAACGGCCCGGCTCTGGGCGGCGTGCATGAGCGCCATCAATCGGCGCGTTTCGGAGTCCAAAGCCCGGCTGCGGATGAAGGTGGCCATGGCCGGCGCGGTCAGCGACGTGATGACCACCAGCAACGACAGCACCAGCAGCAGCTCGATGAGCGTGAAGGCCGGGGAAAATGACGAATGACCAGAAAATGACGAATGACGAATGACGAATGGCGAAACCGCCCCGGACCGCGGCGCGATCCGGTTCCGCGTCACTCGCAATTTGCAATTGACCATTCGCAATTTCATTTACTGTGTCCAATTCACGATGTTGTCGTCATTGCCCTCCTTGCCGGAATTGCCAAGGGACAGTAAGTCATAACTGTTGGGGTTGTGTTTGCCGGGGTAATAATAGATGTAGGGACGTTGCCACGGGTCCATCGGCAGGTTGTCCAGGTACGGGCCGTGCCAATTGTGGGCGTCGCTGGGCTGCCTAAGCAAATCCTGTAAGCTTCTGGGATAATGGCCGTTGTCCACTTCGTAGGCGTCCAGCGCGGTCTTGATGCCGCCGAAAATGTCGGCGTGCGCGGCGGTGATGCGGGCCTGTTCGCTGCGGCCGGTAATTTTGGGAATGACCAGCGCCGCGAGAATGCCAATGATGGTGACCACCAGCATCAGTTCGACGAGGGTGAAGGCGGAAGCGGGAAACGTGAAACGTGAAGCGTGAAGCGAACGTTTGCCGCCCACTTTCCGCGAATCCTTCATTCCGGTGTTGGGAGTGTGGAGTTGAATTTTCATATGGGTCTTGGGTTGGGGTTTATTTGATGTAATCGCTCATGGTAAGCACCGGCAGCAACATGCCGATGAAAATGGTGCCGATGAAACCGGCGATGAAAAACAGCATCATCGGTTCGGCGAAGGCGACGGCGGTCTTGAGGTTTCGGTCCAGGTCCGTTTCGGTGACGCTGGCGATGCGCACCAGTTCGCTATCCAGCTTGCCACTTTCCTCGGCCACG